>NZ_JBIVMY010000002.1:197911-462860 GCF_044753325.1 Pseudomonas sp. NPDC088414
TCATCATGCCTGTCGAAGTGCCGGCCGTGCTGTTCGAAGAGCAAGCCAAGCGCCGCGTTGTGCTGGGTCTGATCGTGGCTGAAGTGGTCAAGCAGTTCGACCTGAAGCCTGACGAAGCTCGCGTTCGTGAAATGATTCAGGAAATGGCTTCGGCTTACCAGGAACCTGAGCAGGTCGTGTCCTGGTACTACAAGAACGAGCAGCAACTGAACGAAGTTCGTTCGGTTGTGCTGGAAGAACAAGTTGTGGATACTGTTCTGCAGAAAGCTAGCGTGACCGACAAATCGGTCTCTTACGAAGAAGCGGTCAAGCCGGTAGAAGCTCCAAAAGCCGACTGATTGTTTTTGCGTTAAGAAGTACACACATAAGCCAGCCTTCGAGCTGGCTTATGCGTATTCAAGACATAACTATTTGGGAGTGACTGCAGAGCATGTTCCGTAATTCGTATATTCAGCAGAACTCTGATATCCAGGCCGCCGGCGGCCTGGTCCCGATGGTTGTCGAGCAATCTGCTCGTGGCGAGCGCGCCTATGACATCTACTCGCGCCTTCTGAAGGAGCGCGTAATCTTTCTGGTGGGTCCTGTAGAGGACTACATGGCCAACCTGATCTGTGCGCAATTGCTGTTCCTTGAAGCGGAAAACCCGGACAAGGACATCCATCTCTATATCAACTCCCCGGGCGGTTCGGTGACAGCGGGCATGTCGATCTACGACACCATGCAGTTCATCAAGCCAAACGTATCGACGACCTGCATTGGTCAGGCGTGCAGCATGGGTGCATTCCTGCTGACGGCCGGTGCTCCAGGCAAGCGTTTCTGCCTGCCGAACTCGCGTGTGATGATTCACCAGCCACTGGGCGGTTTCCAGGGCCAGGCTTCGGATATCGAAATCCATGCCAAGGAAATCCTGTTCATTCGCGAGCGTCTGAACACGCTGATGGCCAAGCACAGCGGTCGTACGCTTGAAGAAATCGAGCGCGACACCAACCGCGACAACTTCATGAGTGCAGAAGCTGCGAAGGAATACGGTCTGATCGACGAAGTCATCAACCAGCGTCCTGCGTAAAATAAGCAGCTCAAAATAAGGTGGGTCGGCAGGTCCGACCACCAGCGGGCTTGAAAAAGCCCGCAATAGCCTTCATCTTGTGTTGCAAGCCTATCGGATTTGGATCGAACGAATGACTGACACCCGCAACGGCGAGGACAACGGCAAGCTGCTCTATTGCTCCTTCTGTGGCAAAAGCCAGCATGAAGTGCGCAAATTGATTGCCGGCCCCACGGTCTTTATCTGCGACGACTGCGACGACCTGTGCAATGACATCATCCGCGAGGAGGTGCAGGAAGCACAGGCCGAAAGCAGCGCGCATAAATTGCCTTCGCCTAAAGAAATCAGCGGCATCCTTGACCAGTATGTAATCGGTCAGGAGCGTGCGAAAAAGGTTCTGGCCGTAGCGGTGTACAACCACTACAAGCGCCTGAATCAGCGTGACAAGAAGGCTGACGACGTCGAACTCGGCAAGAGCAACATCCTGCTGATCGGCCCGACAGGCTCCGGTAAAACCCTGCTGGCCGAAACACTGGCCCGCTTGCTGAACGTTCCGTTCACCATCGCCGACGCCACCACCCTCACCGAGGCTGGCTACGTAGGTGAAGATGTCGAGAACATCATTCAGAAACTGCTGCAAAAGTGCGATTACGACGTGGAAAAGGCCCAGATGGGCATTGTCTACATCGACGAAATCGACAAGATTTCCCGCAAGTCCGACAACCCGTCGATCACCCGCGATGTTTCCGGTGAAGGCGTGCAGCAGGCCTTGCTCAAGTTGATCGAAGGCACGGTCGCTTCCGTTCCGCCGCAAGGTGGCCGCAAGCATCCGCAGCAGGAATTCCTGCAGGTCGACACCCGTAACATCCTGTTCATCTGCGGTGGTGCGTTCTCCGGTCTGGAAAAGGTTATTCAAAACCGTTCCACCAAGGGCGGCATCGGTTTCAACGCAGAAGTGCGCAGCAAGGAAGAAGGCAAGAAAGTCGGTGAATCCCTGCGTGAAGTCGAGCCTGACGATTTGGTCAAGTTCGGTCTGATCCCGGAATTCGTCGGTCGTCTGCCGGTCCTGGCGACGCTGGACGAGCTCGACGAGGCTGCGCTGATGCAGATCCTTACCGAGCCGAAAAATGCTCTGACCAAACAGTATGCCAAGCTGTTCGAGATGGAAGGCGTGGATCTGGAATTCCGGACCGACGCACTGAAATCGGTCGCCAAGCGTGCCCTGGAACGTAAAACCGGTGCCCGTGGCCTGCGCTCGATTCTCGAAGGTGTGCTGCTCGACACGATGTACGAAATCCCCTCGCAGTCCGAGGTGAGCAAAGTCGTCATCGACGAAAGCGTGATCGAAGGCAAGTCCAAGCCACTGTATATCTACGAAAACAGTGAGCCGACGGCCAAGGCAGCGCCGGACGCGTAAGCGTCCACACTGCCGGAACAAAGAAGGGGCCTTCGGGCCTCTTTTTTTTTATGTCGTTTTTTACATCCGCTTTGCGCTTGTTTTTTTTCAAGGCAGCCCCCATCTTGGCTTCAAGCTTAATTCCATCTGATTACGGCCATATGGCCGCCGTAGAGGCGAAATCATGAAGACAACCATCGAATTGCCTCTCCTGCCATTGCGTGATGTCGTGGTTTATCCGCACATGGTTATCCCGCTGTTCGTGGGGCGCGAGAAATCCATCGAAGCCCTCGAGGCAGCGATGACGGGCGACAAGCAGATCCTGCTGCTGGCCCAGAGAAACCCGGCTGACGATGATCCCGGTGAAGAAGCTCTCTATCGCGTAGGTACGATTGCGACTGTGCTGCAGCTGCTGAAGCTGCCGGACGGCACCGTCAAGGTTCTGGTCGAAGGTGAGCAGCGTGGCGCTGTAGAGCGCTTCAGCGAAGTCGACGGGCATTGTCGCGCCGAGGTCTCGCTGATTGATGAAGTCGACGCCGCCGAGCGCGAATCCGAAGTGTTCGTGCGCAGCCTGCTGTCGCAGTTCGAACAATATGTGCAGCTGGGCAAAAAAGTCCCGGCTGAAGTCCTGTCGTCGCTCAACAGCATCGATGAGCCGGGTCGTCTGGTCGACACCATGGCCGCGCACATGGCGCTGAAGATCGAACAGAAGCAGGAAATCCTCGAAATCATCGATCTGTCGGCCCGGGTCGAGCACGTGCTCGCCTTGCTGGATGCCGAAATCGATCTGCTGCAAGTCGAAAAACGCATTCGCGGCCGCGTCAAAAAGCAAATGGAGCGCAGCCAGCGCGAGTACTACCTGAATGAGCAGATGAAGGCCATTCAGAAAGAGCTGGGCGACGGTGACGAAGGTCACAACGAAATCGAAGAGCTGAAAAAGCGCATCGATGCTGCCGGCCTGCCGAAAGATGCCCTGGCCAAAGCGACCGCCGAGCTGAACAAGCTCAAGCAAATGTCGCCGATGTCCGCTGAAGCCACCGTGGTGCGTTCCTACATCGACTGGCTGGTGCAGGTGCCGTGGAAGGCACAAAGCAAGGTACGTCTCGACCTGGCGCGTGCTGAAGACATTCTCGATGCCGATCACTACGGCCTCGAAGAGGTCAAGGAACGTATCCTTGAATACCTCGCCGTACAGAAGCGCGTGAAAAAGATTCGTGGCCCGGTGTTGTGCCTGGTCGGTCCTCCTGGCGTGGGTAAAACTTCGCTGGCGGAGTCGATTGCCCATGCGACCAACCGAAAATTCGTGCGTATGGCCCTCGGCGGCGTGCGTGATGAAGCGGAAATTCGTGGTCACCGTCGGACTTACATCGGTTCGATGCCAGGAAGATTGATTCAAAAGATGACAAAAGTGGGCGTACGCAACCCGCTGTTCCTGCTCGATGAAATCGACAAAATGGGCAGCGACATGCGTGGCGACCCGGCGTCGGCGTTGCTGGAAGTGCTCGATCCGGAGCAGAACCACAACTTCAACGATCACTATCTGGAAGTCGATTACGACCTGTCCGATGTGATGTTCCTGTGCACCTCGAACTCGATGAACATCCCGCCGGCACTGCTGGACCGGATGGAAGTCATTCGTCTGCCGGGCTACACCGAAGACGAAAAGATCAACATCGCCGTCAAGTACCTGTCGCCCAAGCAGATCGCCGCCAACGGTCTGAAGAAAGGCGAGCTGGAATTCGATGAAGAAGCGATCCGCGACATCATCCGTTACTACACCCGTGAAGCCGGTGTGCGTGGTCTTGAGCGTCAGATCGCCAAGGTCTGCCGCAAGGCTGTCAAAGAGCACGCGCTGGAAAAACGTTTCTCGGTGAAAGTGACAGCTGATCTGCTGGAGCACTTCCTCGGCGTGCGCAAATTCCGCTACGGTCTGGCAGAGCAACAGGATCAGATCGGTCAGGTGACTGGCCTGGCGTGGACGCAGGTGGGCGGTGAACTGCTGACCATCGAAGCGGCTGTGGTGCCGGGCAAAGGTCAGTTGATCAAGACCGGTTCGCTGGGCGATGTAATGGTCGAATCGATCACTGCCGCGCTGACGGTTGTCCGCAGCCGTGCCAAAAGCCTGGGCATTCCTCTGGACTTCCACGAGAAGCGCGATACCCACATTCACATGCCGGAAGGGGCGACCCCGAAGGACGGTCCTAGCGCGGGTGTGGGCATGTGCACGGCTCTGGTGTCGGCCTTGACCGGGATCCCGGTGCGCGCCGATGTCGCCATGACGGGTGAAATCACTCTGCGGGGCCAAGTGCTGGCAATTGGCGGTCTGAAGGAAAAACTGCTCGCGGCTCATCGCGGCGGAATCAAGATTGTGATTATTCCGGAAGAAAACGTGCGCGATCTGAAGGAGATTCCTGACAATATCAAGCAGGATCTGCAGATTAAACCGGTTAAATGGATTGACGAGGTCCTGCAAATTGCGCTGCAATACGCGCCGGAGCCCTTGCCGGATGTGGCTCCGGAGATAGTTTCCAAGGACGAAAAACGTGAGTCTGATTCAAAGGAAAGAATTAGCACGCATTAATACGTTTTTGCCTGGGGGGCTTCCTTGACAGCTTTTTAGAGCCCTTGTTATAAAGCGGCTCTTAAGTGTCTGTAGGCCATTCAGCACTGTTTTTGCTTTCACCAAAAAACTTAGAATCATCTCAAAATAGATATAAGGGGACTTAGAGTGAACAAGTCGGAACTGATTGATGCTATCGCTGCATCCGCTGATATCCCGAAAGCTGCTGCTGGCCGTGCGCTGGACGCTGTAATCGAATCCGTCACTGGCGCTCTCAAGGCTGGCGACTCCGTTGTTCTGGTAGGTTTCGGCACGTTCTCCGTGACTGATCGTCCAGCTCGTATCGGTCGTAACCCACAGACTGGCAAGACGCTGGAAATCGCTGCTGCTAAAAAGCCAGGTTTCAAAGCCGGTAAAGCACTGAAAGAAGCTGTCAACTAAGCAAGTTTGTTTCAGGTTTTTACCCATCCGGGTCGGGGTCATGCCTGACTTGGCAGCGGAGCGGTAGAGCAGGTCGCTGGAACAGCCGCCTGTAACGCCGGGATCGAGGGTTCGAGCCCTGTCCGCTCCGCCAGTTACGAGAAGGCGCATCCTCGGATGCGCCTTTCTTCTATCCGGATTCTACCCACGCTCCACGGTTGCCTAATTTTTGAAGTTCAACCGTTTCTGGGGGACGCATGCTGCAGAATATCAGGGACAATTCACAAGGCTGGATTGCCAAGACCATTATCGGGGTCATCGTTGCACTGATGGCCCTGACCGGTTTCGATGCCATTTTCAAGGCCACGACGCACACCAACGATGCGGCCAAGGTCAATGGTGAAGAAATCAGCCAGAACGAGCTGAGCCAGGCCGTTGACATGCAACGCCGTCAGCTGATGCAACAGCTGGGCAAGGACTTCGATGCTTCCTTGCTTGACGAAAAAATGCTCCGCGAATCGGCCCTCAAGGGTCTGATCGATCGCAAGCTGCTGCTGCAAGGCGCAGAACAATCGAAATTCGCTTTCTCCGAAGGTGCGCTGGATCAGGTGATCCTGCAGACCCCTGAATTCCAGGTGGACGGCAAGTTCAGTTCCGAGCGCTTCGACCAGGTGATCCGTCAACTGGGCTACACCCGTATGCAATTCCGCCAGATGCTGGCTCAGGAAATGCTGATCGGTCAGTTGCGCGCCGGTGTTGCCGGTAGCGGCTTCGTCACCGACGCCGAAGTGTTGGCATTCGCCCGTCTGGAAAAACAGACCCGCGACTTCGCTTCGCTGAACGTCAAGGCCGACCCGGCCGCGGTCAAGCTGACCGACGATGAGGTCAAGGCTTACTACGACGAGCACGCCAAGGAGTTCATGACCCCTGAGCAGGTGGTTGTCGATTACGTCGAGCTGAAGAAGTCCTCGTTCTTCGACCAGGTTGCGGTCAAGGATGAAGACCTGCAGGCGGCGTATCAGAAAGAGATCGCCAACCTGTCCGAACAGCGCCGTGCCGCGCATATCCTGATCGAAGTCAACGACAAGACCACCGATGCTCAGGCCAAGGCGAAGATCGAAGAAGTCCAGGCGCGTCTGGCCAAGGGCGAGAAATTCGAAGCGCTGGCCAAGGAGTTTTCGCAGGATCCGGGTTCGGCCAACAATGGCGGTGACCTCGGTTTCGCCGGTCCTGGCGTCTATGACCCGGCCTTCGAAAAAGCCCTGTACTCGTTGAACAAGGACCAGGTGTCCGAGCCGGTGCGTACCGATTTCGGCTATCACCTGATCAAGCTGCTGGGTGTTGAAGCACCGGAAGTTCCGACCCTGGCCAGCCTGAAAGACAAGCTGACCCGCGAGCTGAAGACTCAACAGGTCGAGCAGCGTTTTGTCGAGGCGACCAAGCAACTGGAAGATTCGGCGTTCGAAGCGTCTGACCTGGCCCAGCCTGCAGCAGATCTGAAACTGACTGTGCACACCTCCAAGCCATTCGGCCGTGAAGGTGGCGAAGGCATCGCCGCCAACCGCGCTGTGGTGACGGCTGCGTTCAGCCAGGAAGTGCTGGAAGAAAACGCCAACAGCACCGGCATCGAGCTGGATCCGGAAACCGTGGTGGTGCTGCGCGCCAAGGAGCATCTGAAGCCTGAGCAACTGCCGCTGGAAGCCGTCAACACGGCGATTCGTGCGCAGTTGACCAAAGAGCATGCCAGCGCTGCGGCCAAGACCAAGGCTGACCAGTTGATCGCCAGTCTGCGCGATGGCAAGACTCCGCTGGACAAGGCGGTTGATGGCCAGAACTGGAAGGTTGTGACCGCGGCGACCCGTGCTCAGGAAGGGGTTGACCCGACTGTGCTGCAGGCGTTGTTCCGCATGCCGAAACCGGCAGCCAAGGGCAAGCCGACGTTCAGCAGCGTGACCTTGCAGGACGGAAGTCTGATGATTGTGCGTCTGGACGGTGTGAATGAAGCGGTAGCGCCGACTGATGAGGAGAAGGCGCAATACCGTCGTTTCCTGGCTTCGCGTGAAGGCCAGCAGGATTTTGCGGCGTTCCGTAAACAGTTGGAGAGTCAGGCGGACATCAAGCGGTATTGATGGTTGACTGAGTGGTAACTGGAAAGCCCCGATCTTATGGTCGGGGCTTTTTTTATGGTTGGTTTTTTGCGCTTGGCGGCCTTCGGGCCGACCATGCTCTTGTGGATTGGGTGAATATCCGTTGCTTCGGGTGTGGCTTCTGGCGGTTTCGCTCTTACAGCGAGTCACCTTTTCCAGACGCCGAAAAGGTAACCCAAAAGGCTTGGCCCCGGCGTTCGGCCCTCGCCGTGGCTCGGGTTCCTTCGTTACGGGATTCATCCGGGGGCATCGCCTACGGTTTGCTTCGCTGCACCTCCTCTCGATGTGTTCGACTTCGTCGAACGGTCGCTGCGCTCCCACCCCCGGATAAACCCCTCCACTCAGCCTGCCGATGGGGCCGGCACGGCAAGATCAAGAGCTTTCGGCGAGCTGACACTCGGCCTGTGTAGGAGCTGCCGAAGGCTCGGGCCGCGTTCGGACGATCTTTTGATCTTGATCTTGATCTTGTGGGAGCTGGCTTGCCAGCGATGGCGGCCTGTCGGCCGCCCCATCTCTGACTGCCCACCCCTTCAAGTCTAAACATACAAGCGAGCCTGCTCGCGAAGACGGTCGATCAGTCAACCAATCCGCGACAGACAAACCCATCACCTCACCCCCGCAAACCCATGACCCCGCGCCCTGAGCGCCGTATATAAAGTCAGAACCAGCAACCCCACAACAATCCACGGAAAGGCCCCAACTCCCGGATTCCCCAGCAGCAAACCACCCGCCAAGCCGCCCCCGGCAATCCCGACATTCCACAGGGTCACCAGCATCGACTGCGCAGTATCGGCAGCTTCTGCGGCGGTTTTCGCTGAGGCGGTTTGCAGCAGCGAGGGCATTGCGCCGAACGCCAGGCCCCACACGGCGACAGCGGTATACACCACGGCCGGCGATTCTCGCCACAGGCCGAGGGCGACGGCCGCAAGCATGAACAGCAGGGTGCTGATCAGCACCAGCTCGCGCAGCCAGCGGTCGATCAGGCTGCCGACGATCCACAGGCTCAGCACCGAGGCCAGGCCGAACACCAGCAGCACTCGGTCGATATCGCCGCCAAGTCCAGACGGTTGCAGGAACGGGGCGATGTAGGTGTACAGCAGATTGTGGGCGACCACGTAGGACAGGGTCACGAACAGCACCGATCGCACCCCGGGCAGGGTAAAGACCTGACGCAGGGGCAGGCGCTTTCCTGCGTGTTCTCCGGCAAAGTCCGGTACTTGCCAGCGCACCCAGATCACCAGCAGCAGTGTCAGTGCGGTCATGACCGCGAAGCTCAGGCGCCAGCCCACCAGGGTGCCGAGTAACGTGCCGGCCGGGATGCCCAGCGACAGGGCGAGCGGTGCGCCGAGCATGGCGACGGTGATCGCGCGGCCTTGCAGGTGTGGCGCGACCATGCGGCTGGCGTAGCCTGCCAGCAACGCCCACAGCAGCCCGGCAAATATCCCGGCGAGCAAGCGTGCGATCAAGGTCAGCCAGTACCACTCCGACAGGGCGGTGATGCTGTTGGCGATGGCGAAGCCGCCGATGGCTGATAGCAGCAATGGCCGGCGACGCCAGCTGCGGGTGACGATGGTCAGCGGGATGGCGGCGAGCATCGAGCCAATCGCGTACAGCGTTACCAGTTGCCCGATCAGTGCCTGGGAGACATTCAGCCCTGCGCTCATTTGTGGCAGCAGGCCGGCGGGCATGGCTTCGGTCAGCACCGTGATGAAGCCAGCGGTGGCCAGGGCCAGCAAGGCGCCGAGGGGTAATCGGTGGTGGGTGTCGACTGGCTGGGTGAGGGCCGAGGTCAGTTGTGTATCGTTCATGAGTCAGCGTCCATGTGCCGAAGTGGGTGAAGGCCATAGGCTAGGGCGCTGCGCATTGGAGAAAAATGGTTTACGGTTCCGAACATATCGGACACGGATGTCGTAAGTCGGAGAGGTGAAATGGACAGTCTGGGCAGTATTTCGGTGTTTGTTCAGGTCGCCGAGACTCGCAGTTTTACCGAGGCGGGGCGGTTGCAGGGCGTTTCGTCATCGGCGGTGGGCAAAAGCATTGCCCGGCTGGAGGCGCGACTCGGCGTGCGGCTGTTTCATCGCACCACCCGCAGCATCACCCTGACCAGCGAGGGCGCGCTGTTCCTCGCACGCTGTCGCAAGATTCTTGCCGAGGTGGAAGCCGCCGAGTTCGAACTCTGCAATTCCGCCTCGCAGCCCCATGGCAAACTGCGCATCAGCCTGCCTCAAGTACATGGCCTGGTGATGCCGGTGATGAATGAGTTCATGGCGCTGTACCCGCAGATCGAACTGGATCTGGACCTGACCGATCGCATGGTCGACGTGGTGGAGGAGGGCTTCGATGCGGTGATTCGTACCGGTCAACCACGTGATTCACGGCTGATGGCGCGGCCCTTGGGCGAGTTTCACATGGTGCTGGTGGCGAGCCCGCTGTATCTGCAACAGCACGGCGTGCCGCAAATTCCCGCCGATCTGGCGGAGCACGCCTGCTTGCGGCACACCTTTCATGCCACTGGCAAGCTGGAGCCATGGCCATTGACTGGCGAGGAGGGCGCGCCGGAGCCGAGCTTGCCGACGCGGCTGGTTACCACTTCTATCGAAGCCGTCCATCATGCGGCGCTGGCAGGGATGGGTATCGCCTGCCTGCCGGATTTCATGACCCACGAGGACGTAGCGCACGGGCGCTTGCAGCGTGTGCTGGATGCGCATATGAAACACACCGGTCAGTTCTGGGTGTTGTGGCCCTCCAGCCGCCATGCCACCGCCAAATTGCGCGTCTTCATCGATCACTTGTCGCTGCGACTTTTTCCGGCAAACAATGGTCAATAGGGTTGTAACGGCTTTAAGACACAATCCACGCGCCGCAGGGCCAAGTTCTGTTGCACAATACGCCCCGGACTGTTTTCCCTCAGGATGTTCAATGTTGATTTCAACTCCCATGCGTGTCGTTGGGTTGGCGCTGTTGTTGACCGCTGTTGCTGGCTGTTCGAAGGACAAGCCGATCTATGAGCATGAGAACTTCGATGATTCCGGCACGTTCTCGCGCAATTATCCGGTGGCTGACACCGCGAGTTGCGAGGCGGCCCGTCGTGCGTTGCTCAGCCAGGGCTACATCATCACCAGCAGTGACCCGAAACTCATCAGTGGCCACAAAAGCTTCCAGCAAACCGGTGAAACCCACATGGAGATCAGCTTCAATGTGGTGTGTACCGAAGACGGCAGCTCCAAGCACCATGCCACGGTGTTCGCCAACGCCTTGCAGGATCGCTATGCGCTGAAGAAGACCAACAACTCCGCCAGCCTCGGGGTCGGCGTATTGGGTTCGGTGTCGATGCCGATCGGCTCTTCCGACGATTCGATGGTCAAGGTGGCCAGTGAGACCGTGACCTCGCAGAAGTTCTACGAGCGTTTCTTCACCCTGGTTGAACTGTTTCTGCCAGCCGATGCGAAGAAAGCTGCGCACATCGAAGAAAAACCCAAGACCGATCTCGGGGTGCCGGAGCCGAAGCCTGCCGCTGTAGCGCCGGCAACTCCTGCGCCGGCGGTAGAGGCAACGCCTGCGCCGCCGCCAGCCGGGATTGTCGAGCCAGCCCAGACCACGACGCCGGCAGCCCCGGCAGCGACCCCGGCGCCGGCCCCGGTTGCACCGACGCCAACGGGCTCCGAACCCGTGGTGCCGCCTGCGGAGTCTGCGCCGATCACCCCGGCACCGAGTGCTGAACCAGCACCGGCCAGCGAAACGATCACGCCGCCGGCCAACCCGAGCAATATCCCGCCACCGTCCGAGCCGATTCCGGCAATGCAGTAAGCCCGGTGCGAAACCCTGTGGGAGCAAATCTGCTCCCACAGTTGTTTCTGCGGCGCGTGAAAGCTCGTTACATTCCCCTGACAAAAATCCCGCGATAAATTCCTGACCAACTGCTACGTTTTATTCATGAAGGCGGGATGTCACTTTTCCTTCATACGGGCACGCTAGGCTCGAGGCACTGGTCATTTGACCGGGCTATTTTTCAAGCGGGCAGCAGGGGGATCACACGATGGATGACTATCAAGAAGAACTGCTCGAATACCAGGCGTATGAACTGGATCAGCCGGAGCCGGCCGAAGACGCCACCGAGCTTTAAGGCGTCAGGCGGTTTTGCGGTGACTGCGGCGAAACTCGCCGGGGGTCTGTCCGCTCCAGCGCTTGAAGGCGCGTTGAAACGCTTCGGCTGAAGCAAAGCCCAGCAGGTAGGCGATCTCGCCGAACGCCAGTTCGGTGTCGCGGATGTAGGTCATTGCCAGATCACGGCGGGTGTCGTTGAGGATCGCGCGAAACTGCGTGCCTTCTTCCGCTAGTTTGCGGCGCAAGGTCCAGGTCGGCAGCTTCAGGCGCGCCGCCACTTCTTCCAGGTCGGGTTCCCGGCCACCGTTGAGCAACGGCCCCAACAGCTGAGTGATGCGTTCACGCAGGCTGCGGGTGCGGGTCAATTGCTCCAGTTCTCTTTCACACAAATGCAGCAGATGCCGCCAAGTACTCGGGCAGTGCTCGGGATTACGCTGTGCGAGGCTGTTCAGGTTCAGGCGCAATTGATTGCGTTCGGCGCCGAACTGTATCGGGCAGTCGCCCAGCACGCTGTAGGCGTCGCGATAGTCCGGCTCATCGAACTCGATTTCGATGCGCTCGGCGCGCAGGGGCTCGCGACCGACGCTGGACAGCTGATGCAGCCAGCCGGCGATGATCGAGTCCACCACAAAGCGGTTATAGGCGTTGTACGGGCTGATCGAATAAAAGCGCAGCCACGCGCCATGGGCATCTTCGTGAAAGCTCGACTGCCCGCGATAGTTGGAGCCGTACAGCGGCTCGAAGCGAATCAGGCAACGGGCGGCCTCACGCACGGTCGGCGCTTGTGCGGCGGTGACCCCGGCGAGCCCGGCCTGACTCAAGCGGCTGAGCTGGCCCATGCGCAGGCCCAGCGCCGCATCGCCGGTCAACTGAATCGCGCTGTGCCCCAGACGCATGTAACGCGGGATCGACAGCCGCGCGCCGGCCTCGGCCAGTCGCGCGGCATCCAGGCCGTATTGTTCGAGCAGCGGTTGCGGATCGGCACCATGGCTGCGCACGGCATCAGCGAGGCTGTGCACGAAACCTACCGACAGATCCCCCAGACGCATCGGCAGCGGCTTCATGGCTTACAACCAGATGTTCAGCAAACGCGCGCCACGGGCTTCGCCATCGGCGAATTGCTGGCCGTTGTTGCTGAGGAAGCTTTGCCCTGAACCGGGCTTGTCCCAGAACTGGCCGCGCAGGAATACGCTCATGCCGGCGATCGCACGACTGCTCGGCGGTTGCGCGGTCAGTGTCAGGCGATGCCAGGCCTGACCTTCACTGATTTCCCCAGGCTTGAGGCTGACCGACCCCGGTGTACTCGAACCCTTGTAACCTGCCCACGGCTGATTCCAGGTGTCGTGACCGACGACGAAGGCGGGCACCGCCACCAGTTGCGCGCCTTGCTCGTCGAGTCGGCGATAGTTGTCCGGGTACCAGCTGTCGCTGCCGATCAGCACACCCAGACGCCCGGCCGGGGTCTCGACCACGTTGATCGCGTGCTCGTCTTCGCTTCCGATCACGTCACGTTGTTCGAAGATCGGGTGCATCTGCCGCTGGGGCTGGCCCAGCGGCACGCCATCACGGCCGAACACCACGCTGCTGTTGAACAGCGCACCGCTGCCGGGCTTGAGCTGTCCATCACGAATACTCGGTTCGGGCAGGACGATGGAGCCGGCCACCAGGGTCACGTGGAATTCCTTGGCCAGGCCACCGAACAGCGCCTGGTAATCCTTGGCCATGGCGTTGGACTTCATGCGCAGGTGCGCGTCGTCGAGGCGATTTTCGCCCTTGGCAGTGAGCCAGGCGCGGGCGAACAGCAACGGATTGCTCGCCGCCAGCCAGTTCATCGCTTCGACCAGGGTCGGCGCCTGGTACAGCTCGTCTTTCTCGCCGCTGATCATCAGCCAGGTACCGACATGCTCGGGCAGCACCACCACGGTTTTTTCATTGAGCAGCCCCTGATCCTGGGCCTGCTGCAGATAGGCCGCGAGTTTGCGGTGCAGGCGCTCGGGGCTCTGGTAGTCGGTAGGGAACAGTTCTGGCTGGATGCCCAGCAGATTGCCACGGTCGGCGGGTGTGCCCTGATCGACCGCCAGTTTGATGCGCAGGTCCGACAGGTAATGCCCCGCCGGCCGGTCCGCCGCCCACATGGCGTAGGTGGTCAAGGCGGCAACGATGGCCATGGAGAAAAACAGATACAGAAGTTTGCGCATGAAAACCAACAACAGCCGGGTACAGGGTGTGGCGACTAGGGTAGGGCGCATGCCGGCGCTTGCCAAGGGGCGCTGCGCATTTGGATCAATAAGTTGTCAGTTTCGGTCATTGAGTGACAGCAGTGCGACTCTTAGTCTGTCGAACATGACTGACGGGGGACGCAGAGCTCCCGCAATTTCCGTGATCGCTCGCTGTGGAGTTACCGATGACCGCCGCTCATTACCCGCACCTGTTGGCCCCGCTGGACCTGGGATTCACCACGCTGCGCAACCGCACCCTGATGGGCTCGATGCACACTGGCCTTGAAGAGAAACCGGGCGGCTTTGAACGCATGGCGGCGTACTTCGCCGAGCGTGCCCGTGGCGGTGTCGGCCTGATGGTCACCGGCGGTATCGGCCCGAACGACGAGGGCGGCGTGTACTCCGGCGCAGCCAAGCTGACCACCGAGGAAGAAGCGCTCAAGCACCGCATCGTCACACGCGCAGTGCACGAGGCTGGCGGCAAGATCTGCATGCAGATCCTCCACGCCGGGCGTTATGCCTACAGCCCGAAACAAGTCGCGCCGAGTGCGATTCAGGCGCCGATCAACCCGTTCAAGCCCAAGGAGCTGGACGAGGAAGGCATCGAGAAGCAGATCAGCGACTTCGTCACCTGCTCGGTACTGGCGCAGACCGCCGAGTACGATGGCGTGGAGATCATGGGTTCGGAAGGCTATTTCATTAACCAGTTCCTCGCCGCGCACACCAACCACCGCACCGACCGCTGGGGTGGCAGTTACGAAAACCGTATGCGCCTGCCGGTGGAAATCGTCCGCCGCGTACGCGAAGCGGTCGGCCCGAACTTCATCATCATTTTCCGTTTGTCGATGCTCGATCTGGTCGAGGGCGGCAGCAGTTGGGAAGAGATCGTGACCCTGGCCAAAGCCATCGAGCAGGCCGGCGCGACCATTATCAACACCGGTATCGGCTGGCACGAAGCGCGGATTCCGACCATCGCCACCAAGGTGCCGCGCGCGGCGTTCAGCAAGGTCACCGCCAAGCTGCGTGGTTCGGTGAACATTCCGCTGATCACCACCAACCGCATCAACACCCCGGAAATCGCCGAGCAGATCCTTGCCGAAGGCGATGCCGACATGGTCTCGATGGCGCGGCCGTTCCTCGCCGACCCGGATTTCGTCAACAAGGCCGCTGAAGGCCGTGCCGACGAAATCAACACCTGCATCGGTTGCAACCAGGCGTGCCTCGATCACACCTTCGGCGGCAAGCTCACCAGTTGCCTGGTCAACCCGCGTGCCTGCCATGAAACCGAGCTCAACTATTTGCCGGTGCAGCAGATCAAGAAAATCGCTGTGGTCGGTGCCGGTCCTGCCGGTCTGTCCGCCGCGACCGTGGCCGCCGAGCGCGGTCATCAGGTGACGTTGTTCGATTCGGCCAGCGAGATTGGTGGCCAGTTCAACATCGCCAAGCGTGTGCCGGGCAAGGAAGAATTCTTCGAAACCCTGCGCTACTTCAAGCGCAAGCTGCAGACCACGAGTGTCGAGGTGTGCCTGAACACTCGTGTCGATGTGGCGAAACTGGTCGAGGGCGGCTACGACGAAATCATCCTCGCCACCGGCATCGCGCCGCGAGTGCCGGCGATTCCGGGCGTAGACAACGCCAAAGTGCTGAGCTACCTGGACGTGATCCTCGAGCGCAAGCCGGTGGGCAAGCGCGTTGCCGTGATCGGCGCCGGCGGTATCGGTTTCGACGTTTCCGAGTTCCTCGTGCACCAAGGCGTGGCCACCAGTCTCGATCGCACCGCGTTCTGGAAAGAGTGGGGCATCGACACGAATCTGGAAGCCCGTGGGGGCGTGGCCGGGATCAAAGCCGCGCCGCACGCACCGGCTCGCGAAGTGTTCCTGTTGCAGCGCAAGAAAACCAAGGTCGGCGATGGTCTGGGCAAGACCACTGGCTGGATTCACCGCACCGGTCTGAAGAACAAGCAGGTGCAGATGCTCAACAGCGTCGAATACCTGAAAATCGACGATGAAGGCCTGCACATCCGCATCGGCGAGACCGGCGAGCCGCAAGTGCTGGCGGTGGACAACATCGTGATCTGCGCCGGACAGGATCCACTGCGCGAGCTGCAGGAAGGTCTGGTGGCAGCGGGACAGAACGTGCACCTGATCGGCGGCGCCGATGTGGCGGCGGAGCTGGATGCCAAGCGCGCGATCAACCAGGGCTCGCGTCTCGCCGCTGAACTTTAAGCTACGCCGCTTAACCTGTGGGAGCGAGCTTGCTCGCGAAAGCGTGGTGTCAGTCGACATATGTATTGGCTGACACTCCGCTTTCGCGAGCAAGCTCGCTCCCACAGTGTTTGTGTTGTTCACTGATTCGGTGAGCACCATCGAGCCAATGCAGGAGTGAGCCGGCTCGCGATGGCGTCCTGTGAGCGACTAGAATGCCGGCTCTGCCTCGAATGATCAGTCGCCCATGCTTCTTCCTCCCGCCAACTGGCTACCCCAAGCCCCCCTCGAATTGCTTCAACTCGACTGGCTCACCAACGCCGGAATCGAGGTCGCGATCCTGCGTCTGGACCGGATCGACCCGCTGATCAGCGGCAACAAATGGTTCAAGCTCGTCGAGCATCTCAAGGCCGCCGACCGTGCCGGCGCGCAGGGCATCATCAGCCTGGGTGGCGCGCATTCCAATCATCTGCATGCGCTGGCTGCGGCTGGCAAGCGTCTGGGTTTCGAAACCGTTGGGCTGTTGCGTGGCCATCCACAGCAGACGCCCACGGTTGAGGACCTGCAGGCGTTCGGCATGCAACTGCACTGGCTCGGTTACGGCGGCTATCGGGCGCGGCATGAGCCCGGGTTCTGGGAGCCTTGGCAGGCGCAGTTCCCGAATCTGCACGCAGTGCCAGAGGGTGGCGGCGGATTGGCCGGTGCGCTGGGCTGCAAGGTGCTAAAGCAACAGGTGAGTTCGCAACTGAGCACGCTGGGCTGGAGCGATTACCACGGCTGGTGGCTGGCGTGCGGCACCGGGACGACCCTGGCAGGGTTGGTGCTCGCCGAGGCGGGTGCGCATCCGGTGTACGGCGCTCTGGCGGTGCCGGAGGATCATGGCGTGGCGCCGCAGGTGGCGGCGATTATGCAGGAGGCCGGTGTCGCTGCTGCCGGCTACGAGCGGCTCGACGCCAGCCGCGGTGGCTTCGCCAAGGTTGATGAGCAGTTGCTTGAATTCATCGAGATTACTGAACGCGGGAGCGGCATACCGCTGGAGCCGTTGTATACCGGCAAGGCGTTGTTGGCGCTCAAGGAGCGGATCGAAGCGGGCGGATTCGAGTCAGACACCCGGCTGATCTTTGTGCACACGGGCGGTTTGCAGGGGCGGCGAGGATTCATCTCCTGCAGTTGAGCTTCTGTGGCGAGGGAGCTTGCTCCCGCTCGGCGGCGCAGCCGTCGTCAATTCAGCGAATACAGTTTCGCCTGACAGACCACATTTTCTGCATTCAGGACTGCTGCGCAGCCCAGCGGGAGCAAGCTCCCTCGCCACAGGGGAATTGCACCGAGGCGATGTTCAACCGCGCTTGGGCATCATCCGCAACAAGGTGTTATCGCCCACCACATAATGGTGATACAGCCCCGCCAGCGCATGCAGGCCGATCAGCCAGTAGCCGATGTTGCCGATCAACACGTGCCAATGCTCCACCTGCTTGGCCAATGCCTTGTCTTCATGCACCAGTAGCGGCAGATCGAAGCCGTAGAACATCACCTGATGCCCTTCGGCGCTGGTGATCAGCCAGCCAAGGATCGGCATGCTGATCATGAACAGGTACAACAGCCAGTGCATCACCCGCGCCAGCAGGGTTTGCCATTGCGGCGAGGCCGGGAAGATTTTCGGTGCCGGGCCGATGCTGCGCGCTACCAGGCGAAACCACACCAGCACGAACACGGTCAGGCCGAGCATGTAATGCACTTCACGGATCAGCGTGCGGCCGCCACTGCCCTTTGGAAAGATCCCCCGAAGCTCCATGCTGGCGTACACCAGGATCAACAGAAGCAGCATCAGCCAGTGCAACAGCACGGACACGGTGCTGTAGCGGGATTCGGAACTTGTCCACGGCATACGGTATTTCCTCACAGATCAGGGTCGCCACGTGCCGTTCTTGCGCGACGGCATGCTTTAACTGTAATCCGCTTTGGCGGATTTGCCTGAGGCTGATCGGAGTTTCACTGCGCTGAGTCAGGGCTTTAGCCAAAAAAAAACGCCAGTGTCGCGAAGACCCTGGCGTTTTCTATTGTTTTGACGAAAGGGCGCGATCAGCTCGATTGCGGCATCTCACCGTTGGCCAGACGCTTGTTGATGTCGGCAATCACTTCCGGCAGATCGCTGATGGTGTCGATCATGTAGTGCGGGCGCGAGTCGGCGAACAGCGCATGGATGCGTTTGCGTTCGCTGGCCAGTTCATCGCTGCCCAGCGCCCGGTAGCCGGCGTAGTCCAGGCCCAGCGCGTTGCCCGAGCAGATCAGCGCCACGGTCCACATCCCGGCGCGACGGCCTTCGAGGATGCCCGGCACGGTGTCATCGATCTTCACGCAGGCGCCTACGTCGTCGATGCCCAACGCAATCACGTTGGCCAGTGCCTGAGCCGGCCATGGGCGACCGTTCGGCACTTCGTCGGTGGCGACCACGTGGTCGGCAACGTAGCCGTTAGTGGCAGCGAGGGCCACGACCTTGTCCATCACCTGTTTCGGGTAGCCGGAGCAGGAACCGATCTTGATCCCTTGCTGACGCAGGTTCGCGATGGTTTCCAATGCACCGGGAATCAGCGCCGAGTGTTCGGCGATCTTCTCGATCTGCAGCGGCATGAAGCGGTTGTAGATCGCGGTCACGTCGTCATCGGTCGGGGTGCGGCCGAAGGCTTTGCGATAACGCTCGGCGACTTGCGGCTGATCGCACAGCGTGCGGATGTGGTCCCACTTGCCCATGCCCATCGGGCCACGGGCTTCTTCGATGGACACCTGAACGTCGAATTCGGCGAAGGCTTCGACGAAAATCTGCGTCGGCGCGAACGAGCCGAAATCGACCACGGTGCCGGCCCAGTCGAGGATGGCGGCTTGCAGTTTGCTTGGGTTTACGTAGTTCATGGCAATAAGAATCCTGTGTTGGCAATGCAATTCAAAAGGTTTGGCGATCCTGTGGGAGCGGGCTTGCCCGCGATGGGGCCCTTTCAGTCGACATCTATGCTGATGGTCAGACCTCTATCGCGGGCAAGCCCGCTCTCACAGGTATCGTGGTGATTCAAATATCGAGCACTTCCATCTCGCGCAGCACCTCACCCACGGCCGCCACGGCCTGGCGCATCTGGTCCGGGCTGACGTGGCCGATGCAGCCGACGCGGAAGGTTTCGACCTGGGTCAGTTTGCCGGGGTAGAGGATGTAACCCTTGGCCTTGACCCGTTCGTAGAAGTCCTTGAACTGGTAGCGCGGATCTTTCGGGGCATGGAAGGTGGCGATGATCGGCGCCTGGATCGCTGCCGGCAGGAAGCTGCGCAGGCCGAGTTTGCTCATCTCTTCCATCAGCGCCTGACAGTTGGCGGCGTAACGCGCATGGCGCGCCGGCAGGCCACCTTCTTCGTTGTATTGCAGCAACGCTTCGTGCAGCGCGGCGACTACGTGGGTCGGCGGGGTGAAACGCCACTGACCGGTCTTTTGCATGTAGCTGTGCTGGTCGTACAGATCCATCGCCAGCGAATGCGAGTTGCCGGCCGCTGCTGCCAGCGATTCCTTGCGCGCGAAGACAAACCCCATCCCCGGCACGCCTTCCAGGCACTTGCCCGAGGCGGCGATCAGCGCATCGAACGGGACTTTTCGCGCATCCACCGGCAGTGCGCCGAACGAGCTCATGGCATCGATGATCAGGCGTTTGCCGTGTTGCGCAACGACCTCGGCGATTTCCGGCAAAGGGTTGAGGATGCCGGTGCTGGTTTCGCAATGAATCAGCGCGACGTGGCTGATGTCGCCATCGGCGCGCAGCAGGCGGTCGACGTCGGCAGCGGTGGTCGGTTCGTCTTCGGCGGTTTCGAAGGTGCTGAACGAGCGCCCGAGCACTTCGCAGATCTTCGCCAGACGCTTGCCGTAGGCGCCGTTGATCAGCACCAGCACCTTGCCGTCGCGCGGCACCAAAGTACCGATGGCCGCTTCGACGGCGAAGGTGCCGCTGCCCTGCAACGGTACGCAGTGGTGAGTGGCAGCGCCGTTGAGGATCGCCAGCAGTTGCTCGCAGAGCCTGGCGGTCAGTTGATTGAAGCGGTCATCCCATGACCCCCAGTCGACCATCATTGCCTGGCGGGTGCGGGCCGAGGTGGTCAACGGGCCGGGAGTGAGCAGGATGGGTGCGGCAGTACTCATTCGTGTGTCCTCGCGATAGCGCTGTGGGATGAAGCTACGGGGCATACGTTGCAATTCGGCGGTCTATCAATCAAATTGTTTGTTGTTATGCCAGCCATCAGCGAGGGTTATCCATGAATCTGTTCCAGCTACGCGCCTTCGATGCCGTGGCCCGGGAAGGCAGCTTCACCCGTGCCGCCGCGCGCCTGTTCATCAGCCAGCCGGCGGTCACCGGACACATCAAGGCGCTGGAGGAGCATTACCAGATCACCCTGTTACGGCGCACCGCGCGTCGGGTCGAACTGACCGAGGAGGGCACCAAACTGGCAGCTATCACCCGCGCCATGTTCGGTCTGGCCGAAGAAGCGCAGACCCTGCTCGAAGCCAACCGTCAGTTGCTCACCGGGCGCCTGGAAGTGGCGGCGGACGGCCCGCACATGGTCATGCCGATGCTCGCCAGCCTGCGTGCGCGCTATCCGGGGATCACGGTGAATTTGCGTCTGGGCAATGCGCAGGAAACCCTCGCCGCGCTGTTGTCCGAGCATGCCGACGTGGCGGTGCTGACCGAGGTCGAACCGCGCAAGGGCCTGCATTTGCAAGCGTTGAGCGAATCGCGGATCTGCGCGCTGGTACCGGCGGCGCATGCGTGGGCGCAGCGTACCGGCGAGGTGCGGCTCAAGGAGCTGGATCAGGTGATCATGGTGCTGCGCGAGCCGAGTTCGATTACCCGGCGCACCTTTGATCAGGCCTGCATGCAGGCGGCGGTGCATCCGCGAGTGTTGCTGGAGCTGGACAGCCGCGAGGCGGTGACCGAGGCGGTGGCAGCGGAATTGGGGGTGGGTGTGGTGTCGTCGGTAGAAGTCAGCCATGACCCGCGGGTGGTGGCGATTCCGATTGTCGGCGACGGGCTGGTCAATCGGCACATGATCGGCTGTATGGAGCGGCGGCGGGAGTTGCGCCTGATTCAGGCGTTCTTCGGCCTGGCGCCAGTCTGATACACCGTGGTGCCTTCATCGCTGGCAAGCCAGCTCCCACAGAATTTGTGTTGGCCCCCAAATTTGTGTGCGACGCCATACCTGTGGGAGCTGGCTTGCCAGCGATGAGGCCGTGACTGTCTAAGCAAGACTCTCGCGCACCATATCGAGAAACGTCGCCACCACCCGCCGCGAACTCTGTTCACGCAAGCACACCAGCGTCTCGGTCAACCGCCGGGTGCAATCGGTGATCGGCAGCGCGCACACCCGTGAATCCGCGCCAAACTCCGCTGCCGACACCACACCTACGCCAATCCCCACCACCACCGCTTCACGCGCCGCCTCCCGACCCTCGACCTGAATCGCCGGACGAATGCGAAAACCGGCGCGGGCCATTTCTTCTTCCAGGGTCTGGCGGGTCACCGAGCCGTGTTCGCGCAGCACCAGCGGCGTGTCATCGAGATCAGCCAGGCAGATCGACTCGCGCTCGGCCCACGGGTGATGGCGCGAGACGAACGCCACCATCGGGTCGTTGCGCAGCGGCACGCACAGCAGGCGTTCATCAGTGACATCCCGCCCGAGCAGCGCCAGATCGGCCTGATAGTTGAACAGGCGAAACAGCGATTCATCGGTGTTGCCGGTCTCGATCTTCACGTTGATCCCCGGGTAGCGCTCGCAGAACCGCGCGATCTGCGGCAGCACGTGCACCGGGGCGTCCACAGCGAGGATCAGGCTGCCGGTCTGCAACGCCTGGGATTCCTGCAGCAGTTCCTGAGCTTCAGCCTCGATCACAAACAGCCGCTGGGTGATCGCCAGCAGGCGCTCGCCCAGATCGGTCAGGCGCACCGAACGCTTGTTGCGATGAAACAGCAACACACCGAAGCGTTCTTCGAGTTTGCGCACCTGGTCGGAAATCGCCGGTTGCGTGAGAAAAAGCCGTTCGGCGGCTTTGGTGAAGCTTCCATGCACGGCCACGGCGTGGAAGGCTTTGAGTTGGGCGTGGGACACCGACATGCAGCCTCCGGTAACAAGCTGTGCTTATGTGTGAAATACGATAAATCGATTTTATTTATTAAACAGTAATTGCTTTGATCCGCTCACGCCATCACTGACTGTCCGCTCGGGCCGCAGGGTTGGCGATGAGCCTGTGCGTGCAACAACAGGACTCATCTGACCGCTATCGCCATAGGGATGGGGCGCTGGCGCAGTGCTCAACAATAAAAAACACAGGCGTTTACTTAACGATTCTGCCGGCACACTCACACCCTGAGGTCAGAACCACAATGAACAAGCACATCGGCACCATTGCGCGTTGGCGCATGCAGATTTTCGCTGTCACCTGGCTCGCGTACGCCGCTTTCTATTTCACCCGCAAAGCGTTTTCGGTGGCCAAACTGGGCATCGCCGAAGACCCGACCTTCATGCTCGACAAGATGGCCATGGCCAACCTCGATGCGATCTATCTGGCGGCCTACGCCATCGGCCAATTCACCTGGGGCATGCTCGCCGACCGCTTTGGTCCTAGGGTCGTGGTGCTCGGCGGCTTGTTGATTTCCGCTGGCGCTGCGTTGGTGATGGGCAGTTTCGCCACGCTGCCGATCTTCGCCACCTGCATGCTGATCCAAGGGCTGGCGCAATCCACCGGCTGGTCGGGATTGTGCAAAAACCTCGGCAGTTTCTTCCCCGCCGAACAGCGTGGGCGCGTGCTCGGTTTGTGGAGTTCCTGCTATGCGTTTGGCGGTCTGGTGGCCTCGCCGTTCGCCGGCTGGTGGGCGTATACGCTGATGGGCACCTGGCACGCGGCGTTCATTTCCAGCGCGGTGGTGGTTGCGGTGGTGGCGCTGTTGTTCTTCATCTTTCAGCGCAACAAACCGGAAGACGTCGGTTTGCCAGCGGTTGAACCGGAGCCGGAACTCAGTGCCGCAGAAACCGAAGCCAACAGCAAGCTCAGCGTCTGGGAGCCGTTGAAGGAAATCCTGCGCAACCGCACGGTGCTGGTGCTGGGCCTGGCGTATTTCATGTTGAAACCGGCGCGTTACGCGATTCTGTTGTGGGGCCCGGTGATCGTCTTCGAGCAGATGCCAAGTGTCGGCAAGGTCGGCGCGGCGATCATTCCCACCTCGTTCGAACTGGCCGGTCTGCTCGGGCCGATCATGATCGGCCTGGCCTCGGACAAACTGTTCGGCGCCCGGCGCATGCCGGCCTGCGTCCTCAGCCTGCTGGCGCTGACCGTGACTCTGGCATTGTTCATGGGCGCGTTGCACACCGGCAGCGTGATGCTGGTGGTGGCGCTGCTGTTTGTCATGGGCCTGACCCTGTACGGGCCGGACTCGATGATCAGCGGCGCGGCCGCCATCGACTTCGGCAAGGCCAAGGCCGGCGCCACGGCGGCCGGCTTCGTCAACGGCTGCGGCTCGGTCGGCGCAGTGCTCGGCGGATTGCTGCCGGGTTACTTCGATTCGGTGACGGTGTTCATCGTCTTCGCCGGCTGCGCATTGTTCTCGGCGCTGGTACTGATTCCGCATTGGAACAGCCGCCCGACCGGAGTGATGGAGCCGCGTGCGTCCATTCCCAATTGCCCGCTGACCATCAAACCCCTGCGTAACTGAAAACCCTTGCCTCGCGGCCTGCTGCGGCGTTCGCGGCAGGCTGTGTCGTGGCCATCTGACTGGAGAATCCCATGCGACCGTTTTGGCTAGAGCAAGCCTTGCAGGCCGACCCATCCCCGACTTGCCCGCCGCTGCAAGGCGAAATGCGCACCGACGTGTGCATCGTCGGTGGTGGCTACACCGGATTGTGGACAGCGATCATGCTCAAGCAGCAGAACTCGGAACTCGACGTGTTGCTGATCGAAGCCGATATCTGCGGTGCCGGTGCCAGTGGGCGCAATGGTGGTTGCGCGTTGTCGTGGTCGGCCAAGTATTTCACTCTTGAGCGGCTGTTCGGTGTCGAGGAGGCGGTGCGTCTGGTCAAGGAGTCCGAGCGCAGCATCCACGCCATCGGCGAGTTCTGCGAGCAGTACGACGTCGATGCCGATTACCGCCTCGACGGCACACTGTACACCGCCACCAACCAGGCGCAGGTCGGTTCGACCGACGCGGTGATCGCGGCGCTGGAGCGCAATGGCATCAACTCCTTTACCCAACGCCCGGTGGCCGATGTGCAGCGCATGGCGGGTTCCAGCAAGCATCTGGAGGGCTGGTTTTCGCCGGCGGCGGCCAGTGTGCAACCGGGCAAACTGGTGCGCGGCTTGCGTCGGGTGGCGTTGCAACTGGGCGTGAAGATCCACGAAAACACGGCGATGACCGGCCTGGAGGAGGGCCGTCCGGCGCGCATTCACACGGCCAATGGCTGCGTGATCGCCGATCATGTGGTGTTGGCGATGAACGCATGGATGGCCCGGGCGTTTCCGCAGTTCGAACGCAGCGTGGCGATTGTCTCCAGCGACATGCTGATCACCGAGCCGCGCCCGGATCTGCTGCAGCAAATCGGCTTGACCAGCGGCGTCACGGTGCTCGATTCGCGGATTTTCGTGCACTACTACCACAACACGCCGGACGGGCGGATCATGCTTGGCAAGGGTGGCAATACGTTCGCGTTTGGTGGGCGGATGTTGCCGGTGTTCGATCAGCCATCGCCTTATGCGGATGTGCTCAAGCGCAGCCTTGGGGAGTTTTTTCCGGCGTTTGCCGGGGTCAAGGTGGATGCGACCTGGAATGGACCGTCGGATCGTTCGGTGACCGGGTTGCCGTTTTTTGGGCAGATGAGTGCCAGTGGCAATGTGTTTTATGGTTTTGGTTATTCCGGCAGTGGCGTCGGGCCGTGTCACATGGGCGGGCAGATTCTTGCCTCGTTGGTGCAGGGGCTTGATAACCCTTGGACACGTTCGCCGTTGGTGAACGGGCCGCTGGGGTATTTTCCGCCGGAGCCGATTCGGTATCTGGGGTCGTTGATGGTGCGTAATGCGATTCGCCGCAAGGAGCGGGCTGAGGATCATGGGCGGCGGCCGCGGCATCTGGATGTGCGGTTGGCGAAGTTTGCGGCGGCGGCGGGGAAGGCTGACAAGGGGTGAATGGGGGCTTTGATTTATGGGGGCATATCCGTTGCTGCGGTAACGGCTGCTTAGGGTTCCGCCCTTACGGCGGGTCACTTTTCCAGACGCCGAAAAGTAACCAAAAGGCTGGGCCCCGGCGTACGGCCCTCGCTTAGGCTCGGGTTCCTTCGTTACGGGGTTGATCCGGGGGCATCGCCTACGGTTTGCTTCGCTGCACCTCCTCTCGATGTGTTTGGCTTCGCCAAACGGTCGCTGCGCTCCCACCCCCGGATAAACCCCTTCACTCAGCCTGCCGAAGGGGCCGGCACGCCAAGATCAAGAGCTTTCGGCGAGCTGACACTCGGCCATTGAGTGGTGAAAAGCATGCGCTTGGCTTTAGCTCTTCTGTGGGAGTTGGCTCGACAGCCGGCCAATCTCATGCTGAATACACCCAATCCAATTGTGGGAGCTGGCTTGCCAGCGATGGCGGCCTGCGAGCCGACCAATCTCCAACTGCCCGCACCCAATCCAACTGTAGGAGTGAGCCTGCTCGCGATAGCGCCCTCCCAGCCAACCCGTTGCCGGCCGCTGTACCCAATTCCAATGTCTGCGACGCTTACGGATCGGCCCCATGCAGCAGCCAATCGAGCAACAGGCTGCTGTCGCGCGGTGGCGGCGTTTCGTTCGGTGGTGCGGAACGCGGGTTGGCGAGGCAGAGGATCGGTCGATCCGGGTCGCTGTCGAGGAAGCTCACCCACACCTCACTGCCGGCGCGGGGCAGCTGGTGGGCGTCGAGCCGGCCGGTGCCGGTCAGCGCGATTGGCAGCCACAGGCACGCGGACTCGGCTGTCTGCGCAGGCCAGAGACTGACGCCGATGCGCCCGCGATCATCCAGTGCTGCTGACTGGCCGGGCGATCCCAGCACTCGTGCCAGGTGATAGCCGCCGATGTTCGGGCGCGGCTGTGCCAGGGGCGGGCGAAAATCGCTCGACCAGGGCAGGGCGCTGAAGTCGTTTCGGTAGCGATGCACGTCGGTTGTCGGATCGAGGATCGAGGGGTGCTGGCCCTGATGGTGCAGCTCGGTGATCAGCCATTGCTCGTTGAAAGCATTGATCGGGTGTTCGCTGATCTGCAACAGATGCCCGCTGCGCAACGCGCTGCAGTCGCCGGAGCCGCGGATCGTGCGCGACTGGCAGCGCTGACTCTGCAGATGGCGACGGCTGCGTTGTTCGGAGTGACGCTGGTCGCTCGACAGGTTCAGCGGTGTGAGCGCGGGCACGGGGTGGTTGGCCGCGTCTGCGGTAATGACCGCCTGGCCCCGGTTGCGAATGCCGGGCGCGGCCATGACCGGTGTCGCGTCATTACGCTGTAACAGCGTGCTGATGCGTGGTGACGGCGTGTCGTCGGCAACGGCAAAAGGCACTGGCAGCGGCTCCTGCGGCAGGCTCAGGTTGTCATCGGCAAACACCAGCACATGCCCGTTCGGGTGATGTTCGAAGTGATAGTGAATACCTTCCTCCTCACACAGCCGTTGCACGAAGGCCAGGTCGCTCTCCTCGTATTGCAGGCAAAATTCCCGTGGCGGGTATTGGCCGACGCTCATCTCGATCCGGTAACTGTCCGTTGGCAGCTGATGTTCTTCGAGCAGTTGCGCAAGGATCGCCGGCACGCTTGTTTGCACGAAGACCCGGCGCCGCGGCGACTGCTGCAGATTCAACAGCATCGGGACGAGAATCAGCCGGTAGCCGATGCGGTGGCTGGCGCGATGCTCGCAACTGACGCTGTGGATCAGGCCGTGAATCCCGTGATCGGTACCCAGGCGCAGGAACGCGGGTTGGCGCAGCAGGCTGCCGGGGGGCAACGCCGGCGCCAGACCGATCACTTCAATCTCGAAGCGAAACGGCTGATTGAGTGCTTCCGTGCCGCTGAAACGCAAGACCGGCAGGCACAGCGGGCCGTCGGTCAGGGTCAGGGTGAACGGGCTATCCTTGTCATTGAGCATTCGTA
Source organism: Pseudomonas sp. NPDC088414 (assembly GCF_044753325.1). Classification (NCBI taxonomy): domain Bacteria; kingdom Pseudomonadati; phylum Pseudomonadota; class Gammaproteobacteria; order Pseudomonadales; family Pseudomonadaceae; genus Pseudomonas; species Pseudomonas sp. NPDC088414. The sequence goes on from NZ_JBIVMY010000002.1 coordinate 225,171, forward strand.
CGGGCTCTGTGGGCAATACGGACGGCAGAGGGTACGAAAACGCGAGCACGAATGGTCATGGCTGGTGGGCTTTTCAGAATCGCCCTACAAGTCGTGGTGAAGATGTCGATCCAACAATGATTTTTTTGGTCGATTGCCGACTTTAGGCCGTATAAACTTGGCGCCACGCGTCGGCCAATAGATGTCTCGGCGCCACAGATCAAGAGAGTGAGTAATGGGCGCACAGTGGAAGGTTAAACACAAAGAAGCGGCAGCCAACGCCAAGGGCAAGATCTTCGGCAAACTGGTGAAAGAAATCACCATCGCTGCCCGCAACGGTGCCGATACCGCCACCAACGCACACCTGCGTCTGGTGGTCGAACAGGCCAAGAAAGCCTCGATGCCCAAGGAAACCCTGGACCGCGCCATCAAGAAAGGCGCCGGCCTGCTGGGCGAAACCGTGCAATACCACCGTGTGACGTACGAAGGTTTCGCACCGCACCAGGTTCCGTTGATCGTCGAGTGCGTCACCGACAACATCAACCGCACCGTTGCGGAAATCCGCGTGGCGTTCCGCAAGGGGCAGCTGGGTGCTTCCGGTTCGGTGGCGTGGGACTTCAACCACGTCGGCATGATCGAAGCCTCGCCGGACACCCCGGACGCCGATCCGGAAATGGCCGCGATCGAGGCCGGTGCCCAGGACTTCGAGCCGGGTGAAGAGGGCGCGACCCTGTTCCTGACCGATCCGACCGACCTCGACGCCGTGCAGAAAGCCCTGCCTGAGCAAGGCTTCACCGTGCTGTCGGCCAAACTCGGCTACCAGCCGAAGAACCCGGTCAGCGGCCTGAGTGCCGAGCAGATGGCTGAAGTCGAAGCGTTCCTCGAAGGCCTCGACAACCACGACGACGTGCAGGACATGTTTGTCGGTCTGGCGGGCTGATTTGCTGCAAAGATAAACTGTGGCGAGGGAGCTTGCTCCCGCTCGGCTGCATAGCAGTCGTTGTTTTTGGGACGGCTTCGCCGTCCAGCGGGAGCAAGCTGCCTCGCCACAGGATTTGGGTCAGTTAGAGCTTTTCCAGCACCTCAATCACTTCACTGAACCCCGGCCGCGCCAGCACATCCGGCTGACAGCAATGCTGCTCCAGCGCTTGCAGCACCTCGCGTCGTTCATCGCTCAACCCCGAGTCGACGCGCGCCAGCAATTCCCCGAGCAGAACCCCGAACGCCCGCACTTCGATGCGTTGCAGTGCCCGGGTTTCCAGGTTGTCGGTGGTGGCATGGAACGACGCCGCGCCGAAATCCCCGAGCAAGCAATCGCCCTGATCGTTCAACAGAATGTTATGGCCGTAGAGGTCGCCGTGGGTGATGCCCTGTTGATGCAGGTGTTCGGCAGCCGAAGCGATGCCCTTGGCAATATTCAAGGCCACCTCGGTACTGAAACGGCAATCCTCTGCGTAGACATCCCGTGAGCAGCTCGCCAGGCTCGGCAACGCCGCCAGGTTGCGAAAGCTTGGGTCGATCAGTTGCATTACCAGTCCCTGTTGGCCATCAGGATGCCCGTGAATACGGCCCTCCACGCGGATCAGGTTCGGGTGCAGGCCGGCGGTGATGCAGGCGTTCATCTCGTGCAGCGGCGAGCCGTCGCTGGTCATTTCACCTTTATACAGTTTCACCGCGACCGGCACTTGCGAGCCGTCGGCGCGCTGCCACTGCGCCCGGGAAATCACCCCCGAGGCGCCTTCGCCCAGGCGTTGTTCCAGACGCAGCGCCGACCAGTCGATCAGCGGCGTGGATTCCAGCGCGGCGGCATCGGCCTCGGTTTCCAGCGGATTACCGGCGTACGCCAGCCAGGTCAGGCTCGGCAGGGTCAGCAGCCACTGCGGCAGTTCACGCATCTGGTTGGCGGCGATGCGGATCAGCTCCAGGCGATGGCACTGGCTCATGGAGACTGGCAGCGCTTGCAGGCGATTGCCGGCCAGCAGCAGTTTTTGCAGATACGGGCGCTCACCCAGTTCGGTGGGCAGGCTTTCGATGCAGTTGTCGGTCAGGATCAACCAGCGCAGCAGCGGCGGCAGTGCTGCGCCCGGCACGTGGCTGATGCGGTTGGCCTTAAAGCCGATCATCGTCAGCGCCGCGCATTTTCCGACGCATTCCGGCACTTCGGTGAAGCGGTTGTCCGAGCAGAACAGAATGCGCATCCGGGTCAGGCGATGCAGATCATCGGGCAGACTGCTCAGGGCGTTGCCGCTGAGGTTGAGCACCTCCAGCGTATCGGCCAGTTCGAAAATCTCCCGGGGAAACTCGGTCAGGCCGCAGGACAGATCCAGCCGGGTAATGCCCGACAACTCGCCGGCGCGCAATTGAGCAAGGGTGTGCATGGGGATGTTCACTATCAAGGGAAAGAAGCGCCGGGCGCTCGGAATGGGCGACATGATAACGGCAATGGCTGGATTTGCATTGACCCGACCCTCGATAACACCGGAAACCCTGTGGGAGCGTGCTTGCTCGCGAAGGCGTCCTGTCAGTCAGTGATTCGTCACTGACACTCCGCTTTCGCGAGCAAGCTCGCTCTCACAGTGGTAATCGGTGGTGATCAATGGGATCAGTGGATTTCCTGCAGCTGCCCCAAACGGCTGCGGGTGCGGGCCAGGTCGATGGCATTGCCGCCAAGCGCATCGCGCAGTGGCAAGCGGCTGAGCAGGATCAGGTGTTTGTCCTGGTCGTAGAGCACGTCGATCAGGTTGATGAAGCGCTGTTGCGCGGCGATCGGGCATTCGCCCAGTTCCGGCAGATCATCGATGATCCAGTGATCGAAACGTCGACACAGCTCCAGATAATCCATGACCGCCGTTGGTTGCTCACACACATCGTTGAAGGTGAAACCGACGGTGCGGCCTTCGCACAGCCGTGCCTGCAAGTGCCGGATGCCCACCGGCAAGGCAATCGCCGGCGCGTCCTGCGCGGGCAGGTTCAAGGCCTGGCGCTGGGTCGCGGTGGCCGGCCACACATAGTGGCCCTGGGTGAATAACTGATGCGCATGGTTGCTCGCCTGGCTGCGGTAATCGTGCGGGCCGCCGACCTCCATCACTTGCATGCGGGCGTTGATCAATTCGATCACCGGTTTGAAGCGCGCGTGATAGAGCGGGTTGGGCAGCAAGCCTTCCGGCGGATAGTTGGAGGTCACCAGCAACAGGATGCCGCGCTGGAACAAGGCCTTGAACAGACGGGTGATGAGCATCGCATCGCCGATGTCATGCACATGGAATTCGTCGAAGCACAGTACCCGGCAATCGTCTAACAGCTCGTCGAGGGTCACGCCGAGAGCGTCGTCCTGTTCGTGATGGTTGAACATGCCCTGATGCAACCGGGCAAAGAATTCATGGAAATGCGCGCGCTGTTTCTGCGCGGTCGGCAGCGCCTGGAAAAAACCATCGAGCAGCCAGCTCTTGCCACGTCCGACCGCACCATGCAGGTACAGGCTCGGCGGCGTTTGCGGCCTGGCGCCGAACAACAGGCTGGCCTGCTGCGCCATGCAATCGATCACCCGCTGCTGGCTGTGGCTGAGGGTGTAACCCTGGCCGTGGGCCTTGTGCCGGAAATAGTCGCGGATCGACTGGGCATTCGCGTCATGCCCGGCATGCGCTGGCCGACCCTTGGCGAACCAGCGGCGCAGCGCCGACCAGCGCAGGGTCAGTGGCGATCGTTTGGGCGCTCGAGAGGGCACAGTGCAGTCACTCCGTGTTCATCAGACCGGCGCCCGGAGGCGCGGCGCCGTAGTGTAACCAGAGGCTGCGCCCGGCTTCTATCGCGGCTGGTCGACTGTGGGCGATCACTGAACAGATTTGTGCGGAGCGTACAGCTATTTTCAGCGATGTAATTCGCTGTGTTGCCAAACTTTCGAAACATATCCCGGCAGATCCATGGATCCAATCGACTGGCGGAATCGTCGACCGTTGCTAACCTGAAACACAGTAACGTCATCCAGGATGTTCCCTCACAAGGAATGGGACAGTGATTGTACGTGTGGTGATGGGCCTGCTCGGGGTGCTGGGGGCCTCGGTGCATGCGGCGGATTTTCAGGTCGAAGTCCGCGTTGACGTGCAGCGTGGCTGCCAACTGATCGGCCAGCAGCGCGAGGCGGGTATCGAACAACTGGGTGTGCTGGATTTCGGCAGTACTGCGCGCCTCGATGATCCGGCCGGACCACTGGGTGCGGCACTGACCAATCAGCGCTTGCCGCGCCTGGAGTGCAACCCCGACACGCCGTATCAGCTGCGGGTCGACGGTGGCCTGCATGGCGGCGTTGGTGAGGTTCGCTACATGGCGGGGGCTGCGGGAAGCCAGCCGATTCCCTATCGGCTGTATCAGGACGCGGCGCGCCGGGTGCCGCTGGTGGTGGACGTGCCGGTCAGCGGCCGGGTGCCGGACACCGGCACGGTGGAGCTGCCGCTGTATGCACGGATCGAGCGTCTGGCGCAGGTGCCGCAAGTCAGCCGCTATTCGGATCTGGTCAAGGTCACCGTGACCTGGTAAGTGCGGATTTTCAGGCGATTCGCTGGAGGCGGATTGCGCAGGGAAGGGGCGTTCGATGACGAGCGCAAGGTACGCAGACATCCTCAAGGAGCAGGGACGGACGCAATGACAGGCAAGCACTGGATGGTCATCGCCACGGGTACGCTGCTGTTGCTCGCTGACGACGCACAGGCGGCAATCAGCGGGCAGATCAATGCGCGGCTGATCCTGATCGCCGGGTGCGAAGTCACCAACAGCGCCACCCCGGCGATCCCGGTGAGCGATCTGGGTACCCTCGATTTCGGTCAGCAGGGGCCGACCTGGAACGCGCCGATCAAGGCCAGCCTCGACGGCGACAGCAGCGGCAAGCTGAATGTCGCCTGCAATCCTTCGGTCACTGGTTTCACCGTCACCATCGATGGCGGCAGCCACGGTGACGGCACCACCCGCCGCCTGAGCAACGGGCGTCAGACCCTGCCTTACCAACTCTTTCTGGATGCCTCCGGCAGCCAGCGCTACAGCATTGGTCAACAACACAATTTCGCTGTCACCAGCGGTGCGCAAATACCGATTCCGGTGTTTGGCACGGTGGTGGCGAATACCCGCGCGGTACCGGCAGGTGTCTATACCGACACGCTGACGGTGACGCTCGACTGGTAACCCCGTAGAGGACGGACACCATGCGTACGTATGCATCAAGGATAGGTTTGTCGTTGCTCGGCCTGACGCTGGTTTCCAGTGCTCACGCCGCCACCACGGTCACCGGCCAGATCACCGCCAGTCTGACTCTGATCAGCAGCTGTCAGGTCAATGGCGCCGGCGGCTCCACGGGCCTGAACTTCGGTGCGCTGAACTTTGGTACCGCCAACAGTCTGTTCACCACCGCCAGCGGGCAAGTGCTCGGCGGTGGCGGCGGGGCGTTGTCGATTCTCTGTTCCAGCGGCACGACCCCGGTGGTCAAAGTGCGCGCCGGTGCTCACGACGGGCAGTCGCCGGGCGGTGCTCGTGCGCTGTACGACGGTGTCGCCAACTACGTGCCGTACGATTTCTACACCGATGCCGGGCATTCACAGCTGCTGCCGATCGACGGCACGATCAACCTGGCGACCAGCACTGGCGTGGCGCAGACGGTGAATATCTACGGTCAGGCGGTGGGCAAGGCTGGACTGCCGGCCGGGACTTACACCGACACCGTCGCTGTCGAACTGACGTTCTGATGCCATGCGCCGCCAGGGCTGTGCCGCGCTGCTCCTGCTCTGTGCGGGCAGTGTGCCGCTGCCGCTGGGGGCGGCGACCAGCCAGAGCTTTCAGGTCAGCGCGACCGTCACGCCGGGGTGTCTGGTAGTTGGCGGGGTGTCGAATTACGGCGGGCTGAATTTCGGCTCGCGCTCGGCCCTCGCGACGGGAACGGTGCAAGTGGCATTGACCGGCGGCGTGCAACTGCAATGCACCCCCGGGGTGACCTTGAACATGAGCGTCGATGGCGGCCAGTACAACAGCAGCGGTCGGCATATGCAGATCAACAGCGGCAGTGCGCGGGTGGCGTATGCGCTGTTTCGCGATGCGGCGTACAGCCAGAGCCTGGGCATCGGTCAGAGCGTGGCGGTGGCCTACAGCGATGCGAACAACATCAGCCTGCCGATTTACGGTCAGGTGCAATTGCCGGGCAATCAGCCCGGGGGGACGTACAGCGACGTGTTGCAGGTGCAGCTGTCGTGGTAAAGCGACATTTGAATGGCCGACAAGGAGCAGGTTCATGGGGGCAGTTACGTCTGGACATTCGTTGTTGCAGGGCGCGTTGCTGGCGCTGGTCATGCTCGGGGCCGGCCATGCGCAGGCCGCCAGCTCGGTGCTGATCTGGCCGATCGATCCGGTGCTGGAGGCCGATCAACAGGCCAGTGCGCTGTGGCTGGAAAACCGTGGCACGGAAACCGCCAACCTGCAGATCCGTGTGTTCGGCTGGAGCCAGAGCGGTTTTGCAGAGCAATACCAGAATCAGCGCGACGTGATCGGCAGCCCGCCGGTAGCGAAGATCGAGCCAGGGCAAAAGCAACTGGTGCGTCTGACCCGGACCAAGGATGTGCCGCCGGGGCAGGAGCTGGCCTACCGGATCATCATCGACGAAATCCCTTCCGCCCAGCCGCCGGCTGCCGAGGGCGGCAAGACCGCCGCCGCGATCCGCTTCCAGATGCGCTATTCGGTGCCGTTGTTTGCTTACGGCGCGGGGCTGTGGAGCAAGGAAGACAGCAGCCGCCCGCGTGATCCCAAAGGTATCGGTGTGCCGCAACTGAGCTGGCGCACGGTGACGGTGGACGGCCGGCCGTATGTCGAGGTGCGCAATCAGGGCGCGGTGCATGCGCGGCTCACCGACGTGGCGATCAAACAGGGCGGACAAAACAAACCATTGGCCGAAGGCTTGCTGGGTTACGTGTTGCCGGGGGCGGTGATGCGCTGGCCGGCACCGGGGCCGTTGGCCAGTGAGTCGGCGTTGCAGGTGCGGGTCAATGGCGGGGCGCAGGTGCAGAACATTGCGCCGGGACGCTGAACCAAGACCCTGTGTTGAGTGGATTACTGTGGCGAGGGAGATTGCTCCCGCCGGGTTGCGAAGCAGCCCCAAGTCAGGCGAGCACGCAGTGTCAGGTAGCCCGCTTAAACAGATCTAACGACGGCTGCGCCGCCGAGCGGGAGCAAGCTCCCTCGCCACAATGATTACATCGTGTCGTCAAAATTCCAGAGAAAGATAACTGGCTTTGGCAAGAGTGGCATCAGGAGGATCAAGTCCATTGACGGACGTAAAGCGTGTATGAGCCCGGGATGGGCTCGTCGTATTCAGCGTCCGTTGTGGCTCATGACCGGCGCGTGGTGCCTGATGTTCGTGCAACCATCTGAGGCCGGCGAACTGCCGCCGCCGCCCAGCGGCATGGAGGCTGTGAGTGATGCACAGTTGTTTCTGGAACTGGTGGTCAATCAGATGAACACCGGGCGGGTGGTGGCGGTGCAGCAGCGTAACGGGCATCTGTTTCTGCCGGCCAGTGCACTGCGCGAAACCGGGATGAAATTGCCCGAGGGCAGCGCTGACGAAGTCGATCTCGACGGTTTGCCGGGACTGCACAGCGAATACGACAGTGTCGGCCAGCGCCTGCTGCTGGACGTGCCACCGCAGTGGTTGCCGGACCAGTTCATCGGCAACCGCGAGAACTATCCACGCACCCCGGCGCTGAGCAGTTTCGGCGCGTTGTTCAACTACGACTTGTACCTCAACGACACTGACGATGCCGGCACTTATCTGGCGGCCTGGAATGAGCTGCGGCTGTTCGACAGCTGGGGCACGTTGTCCAACACCGGGCAGTACCGGCGCACCTTGTCCGGGGATTCGGTCAGCACGCTGGACAACGGTTACCTGCGCTACGACACCACCTGGCGTTACTCCGATGACGAGCGAATGCTCACCTACGAAGGCGGGGACGTGATCAGCGGCGCCTTGCCGTGGAGCAACTCGGTGCGTCTGGGCGGCGTGCAATTTTCACGGGATTTTGCCGTGCGTCCGGATCTGGTGACTTATCCGTTGCCGCAGTTCGCCGGCGAGGCCGCGGTGCCGTCGTCGGTGGATCTGTTCATCAACGGCTACAAGTCGAGTAGCACCGACCTGCAACCGGGGCCGTATACCCTGACCAATATTCCCTTCATCAACGGCGCCGGGGAGGCGGTGGTGGTGACCACCGATGCGCTGGGGCGGCAGGTGTCGACCACGGTGCCGTTCTATGTCACCAGCAGTCTGCTGCAAAAAGGCCTGAGTGATTTCTCGCTGGCGGCCGGTACGTTGCGCCGTGATTACGGCTTGAAGGACTTCAGCTATGGCCCTGGCGTGACTTCCGGCAGCCTGCGCTACGGTGTCAGCGACAGCTTCACCCTGGAAAGCCACGCCGAAGCGGCTGACTCGCTGACCCTCGGCGGCCTCGGCGGCAATTGGCGTCTGGGCAATTTCGGCGTACTCAATAGCGCCATCAGTCAGAGCCGGTTCGAGGGCGACGGCGGCGAGCAGTTGAGTCTCGGTTATCAGTACAGCAGCCAACGCTACAGTTTTTCCTGGCAGCGCCTGCAACGCCGCGATCAGTACGCCGACCTGAGCGTGATCGACAGCCCCTACATCAGCCTCAGCCGGCGCAGCGAGCAGGCGACCCTGAGTGTCAACCTTGAACGCTGGGGCAGCCTCGGTGCCGGTTATTTCGACGTGCGCGCGGCGGACGATTCGCGCACGCGTCTGCTCAACCTGAGCTGGAGCAAACCGCTGTGGCGCAACAGCAGCTTCTATCTGTCGGCCAACCGCGAGATCGGCGACAGCAACTGGGCAGTGCAGGCGCAACTGGTGATCCCGTTCGATCTGCGCGGCAGCCTGGCGATCAGCAGTGAACGCAGCAAAACCGGGCAGAGTCAGCAGCGGGTCAATTACAGCCGCTCGGTGCCGACCGAGGGCGGGGTCGGTTTCAATCTGGGGTATGCCAAGGGTGACGGTCCCGACTATCGCCAGGCCGACGTGACCTGGCGTATGCAATCGGTGCAGTTGCAGGCCGGGGTCTACGGCACGTCCGAGGCCGAGACCCGTTGGGCCGATGCCAGTGGCTCGCTGGTGTGGATGGACCGCCAGGTGTTCGCCGCCAATCGCATCGACGACGCGTTTGTGGTGGTCAGCACCGAGGGTTTCGCCGACATTCCGGTGCGCTACGAAAACCAGCAGGTCGGGCAGACCGATAAAAACGGTCACTTGCTGGTGCCGTGGAGCAGCGCGTACTACCGCGGCAAATACGAAATCGATCCGCTGAATCTGCCGGCCAACGTGCGCAGCCCCAACGTCGAACAACGCATCGCCGTACGCCGTGGCAGCGGCTATTTGCTGGAGTTTCCACTGACCCGGGTGATCGCCGCGAGCATCGTGCTGGTGGATGCGCAGCAACGTGAACTGCCACTGGGCGCGGGCGTGCTGCACGAGCAGAGTGGTACACAGACGGTGGTCGGCTGGGACGGGCTGGTCTACCTGGAAAACCTGCAGGCGCAGAACTCGTTGTTGGTGACGCTGGCCGACGGCAAGACCTGCAAGACGCAATTCGCTGTGGATATGCAGCAAAGCCAGGTGCCGCTGATCGGCCCGTTGGTGTGCCAGTGAATGCGGCGCGGATCTGCCTGTGTCTGGCTTTGCTGCTGCCGGGGATGGCGCAGGCCTTGTGTTCGGTGGTCAGCACCACGCCGGCGGCGTTCGGCTCGATCAGCTCGATTGCCGTGCGCACCACGACGCAGCCCAGTTCCACGCTCAACGCCGGGTTGAGTTGTACTGGTTCGCTGCTGTCATTGCTGACCAGCAACGATCATTTCTACGCCACCATCACCTCGACCCAGAGCGGCTTGCTCGGGCCGACTGGCGACGTCATCGGTTACACGATCTACGCCAACAACAGCACCAGCTACCCGGTGACTCGCGGCACCGCCTATGACTTCGCGCGCAACGGCATCATCGATGCCTTGGGACTGCTCAACGGCACCACCCCGAAAACCGTGCCGCTGTATCTGGGCACGACCATTGGCAGCAACGTTGCCGCCGGTGTCTATACGGAAACCCTGAGCATTTTCTGGAACTGGAATTACTGCTCCGGGATCGGTATCGGCAGTGTCTGTCTGGGGCGCGACATCAATAGCGGTACCGCGACGTTGACGGTGAACCTGACCGTGTCCAACGACTGCACGATTACCGCGCCGAACATTGCCTTTGGTAGCGCACCGGTGATCAGCGCTTTTACCCCGGTGACCGGGCAGACGATCAATCTGGCCTGTACCAAGGGCAGCGCCTACACCGTCGGTTTGAGCGACGGGCAGAACCCGGTCAGTGTCGGCGGTCGGCGGCGGATGATTTCCGGGAGTAATTATCTGGCCTACGACATCTTCAAGAGCGCCGGCACCACTCGTTGGGGCAGCGTTGGCAGTGCCCGTCGTAGCAGCACTGACGCCGAGGTCAATCCGGGGAACGGTTTGGGTACGGGGAGCCAGATCTTCAATTACAACGCGAAGATCTACACCGACCAGACCACGCCGCCGGCGGGCACTTATCTGGACAATGTGGTGCTCGACGTAGGTTTCTGACCCAACACAGTCCCCTGTAGGAGCTGCGGCACGCTGCGATCTTTTGATCTTGATGTTAAAAATCAAGAGATCGCAGCGTGCCGCAGCTCCTACAGTGGGGCTTTCAGAATTGCATTGATTGCTTCAGCTGCTTCGCTGCCGGCGAATCCGTCGGGCTGACCATTGCATAGTTGTACCCGCCACCGGACCAGTAATCCGCCTGCAGATCGCCGTCGCTGCGGCTGCCGCGTGGCAGGAAGGTGTTCTTCGGCCCCGGAGGTCGCACATAGAAACTGACCTTGTGGCCGCTGCGATCCTCGTACATGACCATCGCTGCCGGGCCTTCGTCGGTGCTGAGCAGGCGGCCGCTGACCGGTTCGAACCCGGCGGATTTCAGGTCCGGCAAGCGACTGGCCTGAGTGAAATAGCGGTCGAGCCAACGCTGCATATCGCCGTCAGTGTCGACCTTGTAGTCCGCCGGCAAAATCCCTTGCTGGGCAATCAAACGATAGGCCTGCAAGGCGTCGGTCATCGGCAGCATCGAAGACCGCACCAAGGTCATCTCCCGTGCCTGCCAGCCACTGAAGCCGCCGATGCCGACCGCGATCAGCAACACCGCCGCGCTGGCCAGGTGCCGCCGCGACTGACGCTTGAGGCGCTGGCGAATCAGCGCCGGATCGAGCGCCGGATTGGCCGGTTGTTGCAAGGCGCCGCCCAGGGCTGCGCGCAACAGCTGGGCGTCGTGCTGCCAGGCGCGCACCTGCGCGGCGGCTTCCGGGTGAGCGGTCAGCCAGGTGTCGACCAGACGCCGGTCGGCTTCGTTGAGTTGGTGATCGACGTACGCGTGCAGGTCGCGCTCGCTGGGGGGCATGCTGATCATTTGAGTATCCGCAAAGAAGGGCTGCTGATTTCGCCGTCGCTGAGCTGGCGCAAGGCCTGGCGGGCGCGGGACAGGCGCGACATCACCGTGCCGGTGGGGACGTCGAGGATGTCCGCGATCTCCTTGTAGCTCAAGCCTTCGACCGAGACCATTAACAGCAACGCACGCTGCTCGGTAGGCAGGCGATCGAAGGCTTGCAGGGTCGATTGGGCGATCACGGTGCGCTCGGTCGAGGGTTCGGCGTCGTCGCGACCGGTGAAGAATTCGAGCATCCGCGCATAACGACGGGAGCGTCGGTGGCCGTCGAGAAACTGCCGATAGAGGATCGCGAACAGCCACGCGCGCACGTCACCCTCGGCGCGTTTCGCACCCCAGCCGGACAGGGCTCGCTCGAGGCTGGCCTGCACCAGATCGTCGGCGCTGCTGCTGTTGCGGGTCAGTGACACGGCAAAGCGGCGCAATCTGGGAATGATTTCTCTCAACTGTTCGTCGAATTCGCTCATGAATTTCTGCTAGTCACTACGCTGTGGACTAGGGAGACGTCTGCCGTTCGAGGTTATTCCACGTTCGGAAAAATAAATACCGGGCCATGGAATAAATCCTGATGGGGTGCGTCTTGCTGATTCTTCCTACTTGTGGCCGATGGCCCTGGAGTTATTCATGGTTGATCGCACTTCACCGCCGGGCAGGCCGCCGCGTCCGCCCTTGAGTGCCGCGAGCACAGTGTTGCGCCTGACGGCGATTGCCGTGGTCGTCGCTGCTGTCGCCGGGGCGTTTGCCTACGTGCACGGTAACCTTGACCCACAACGCCTGACGCCCAAGGCGCTGGTCGATGTGCTGGAGAAAAACAACGGCGTGCATCCCGGGTTCCGGCGCAACCACGCCAAGGGCGTGTGCGTGATCGGACATTTCGAGAGCAGTGGCGAGGCGCGGGCGTTCTCTTCCGCGCAGGTGTTCAACGAGGCGCAGACGCCGGTGGTCGGGCGTTTCGCATTGCCGGCGGGTAATCCCTACGCCCCGGACAGCAGTGTGCCGATCCGCAGTCTGGCGCTGCGTTTTACCCAGGCCAACGGTCAGCAATGGCGCACCGGGATGAACAGCATGCCGGTGTTCCCGGTTGGCACTCCCGAGGCGTTCTATCAATTGCAGCAGGCGCAGTCGCCGGATCCGGCCACAGGTAAACCGGATCCGTCGAAAGTCCCGGCGTTCTTCGCCGCGCACCCGGAAGCCGTGCCGTTTCTGACGTGGGTGAAAACCGCCAAACCGTCGGCCAGCTATGCCACCGAAACCTACAACAGCGTGAATGCGTTCTATCTGGTCAACGCCAGCGGGCAGAAGCAGGCGGTGCGCTGGAGTGTCACGCCACTGGCGCGTGATGCCGCCGGAGCCGCGGCGCCGGAGGGTGCGGATTTTCTCGAGAAGGATCTGGTGCAGCGCCTGGCCGAGGGGCCGTTGCGCTGGCAGCTGAATATCACCCTGGCCAACCCCGGTGATCCAGTGAACGATGCGAGCAAAACCTGGCCCGAGGGTCGCAAGGTGATCAACGCCGGCACGCTGGTGCTGGAGAAGACTCAGCCGCAGCTCAGCGGCGAATGCCGCGACATCAACTACGATCCGCTGGTACTGCCGGCCGGTATCGAAGGCTCCGACGACCCGCTGCTCGCCGCGCGTTCAGCCGGTTACGCCGATTCTTATCTGCGGCGTACCAGTGAAGTCAGCCAATTGCCCGCCGCCCGTCAGGAGGCTCGCCCATGAGCACGCAACCGACTCATTTCGCGCTGTTGGCGCGGCTGCTGCACTGGCTGATGGCGCTGATGATCATCGCCATGTTGTTCATTGGCGCCGGCATGGTCACTTCGGTTTCACAGCGGCATGAATGGCTGATTCATCTGCACAAACCGCTGGGGATCGCGATTCTGCTGCTGGTGATCGTGCGTCTGTTGGTGCGGTTTTCCACCCGACAGCCGCCGCTGCCCGCCGATCTGCCGGGCTGGCAGGTGATGGCGGCCAAGGCTTCGCATGTGTTGTTGTACGCCTTGATGCTGGTGTTGCCGCTGCTCGGTTGGGCGATGATCAGTGCCTCGGGGGAGCCGGTGATGCTCAGCAATACCTTGCAGTTGCCATCGATCCTGCCGGCCGATGCGCAAGTATTTGCCCTGCTGCGCAAGGCGCATGGCTACCTGGCGTACCTGTTGTTCCTGACCGTGCTGTTGCACCTGGCGGCGGCGCTGTTCCATGGTTGGGTGCGCCGCGACGAGGTGCTCGACAGCATGCTGCGCGGTCGCGATCGCGATTAACTCGTCTGTGTGGCGCATCGCTGGGGTGCGCCACTTTTCACGGTCAGCCACCAATAACCCAGCGCCACTGCATTGATAGCGGCGCCAAGCAGACACACGCCGGTCCAGCCGGCCCAGGCGTACATCGCCGTCGAGGTTATCGAACCCAATGCGCTGCCGATCGAATAGAACAGCATGTAGCCGGCGGTGAGGCGGCTTTGCGCTTCGGGGCGCACGCTGTAGATCATGCTCTGGCTGGTGACGTGCACGGCCTGCAAGCCCAGATCCAGGGTGATCACCCCCAGCAACAGCGCCCACAACGAGGACTGGGTCAGGGCGATCGGCAGCCACGAGGCGAGCATCAGCAGCAGCGACAAGCCACTGACCCATTGGCCGAGGCCGCGATCAGCCAGATGTCCGGCGCGCGCGGCGGCGAGTGCACCGGCGGCACCTGCCAACCCGAACAGGCCGATTTCACTGTGTGACAGCGACAGTGGTGGGGCAGCCAGCGGCAGCACCATCGGCGTCCACAGGACCATGGCGCTGGCGAAGGTCAGCAGCGCGAGAATCGCCCGTTGTCGCAGCACCGGCTCTTGCCTGAACAGTCTGAACACCGAAGCGATCAGCGCGCCGTAACGGCTCGCCGGCTGCGCGGCTTCATTCTTGGGCAATACGCGTAACAGCAGCAGCGCCATCAGCAGCGTCAGCCCCGCCGACAGCAGATAAATTGCCCGCCAACCGGCCAGATCAGCCATGGCCCCGGCAACGGTGCGCGCGAGCAGAATACCGACGACGATGCCGCTGGTGACCACGCCGACCACGCGCCCGCGTTGCGCCGGGATGGCCAGTGTCGCGGCATACGCCACCAGCACTTGCGTCACCACGGCGAGCAGGCCGGTCAGGGTCATGCCGAGCAGCAACCACACGCTATTGGGTGCCAGCGCGATCATCAGCAGCGCGGCGGCCGAGAGCAGGGTCTGGGTGACGATCAACCGGCGTCGGTTGAGCAGGTCGCCGAGTGGCACCAGCAACACCAGGCCGATGCCGTAGCCGATCTGCGTCAAGGTGATGACGATGCCGATGGTTGCCGGCGACATGGCGAAGGCCTCGGCCATGGCGTCCAGCAGCGGCTGCGCGTAATACACATTGCCTACAGCCAGACCGCAGGCAATGGCGAACAGCAGCACAACGCTGCTTTTGAGGGGTTGAGATTGCATGCCCTGATTCCTTTTTGGGTTTCAAATTAAAACCAGAATCACGGTAAGCATTCTGGTTTTAATTTGCAACCTTGTTGGTTATGGCGTTTGAATGCGCAAAAAAAAGATCGCAGGCATAGCTGCGATCTTTGGGTAGAGCGGGGGAGGGATCAGCGCAGAGTGTCGACCATGTCTGCGATCGTGGTCAGCACATCCTTGCCCAACTGTTTCGAGCGCTTGCCCGACCAGCCCGTTTCTTTGTTCGGATGGTCATCGTGATCCTTGAACGGCATTTCCAGGGTCAGCGACAGGCAGTCGTATTTCTGGCCGACCGCGTTGCAGGCCAGGGTCATGTTGGCCTGACCCGGTTCGTCGCGGGTGTAGCCATATTTGGTCTGGAAGTCTTTCGTGGTGTGCTTGAGGTGCGTGCGGAAATGCTCTTCGAGCTTCTCGATGCGCGGCGTGTAACCCGGGTTGCCTTCACAACCGGCGGTGAATACGTGGGGGATTTCTTCATCACCGTGTACGTCGAGGAACAGATCGACGCCGTACTTTTCCATCTGCTGTTGTACGAAAAGGACTTCAGGGCTGATGTCCTGACTGGCGCTCTGCCAGGCGCGGTTCAGGTCCTGGCCCATGGCGTTGGTACGCAGATGGCCGTGGAAGGCGCCGTCCGGGTTCATGTTCGGCACCAGATACAGATCGGCGCTGGCCAGCAGCTTGCTCAGCACCGGGTCGTCGTGGCGCTCCAGGCGTTCGATCACGCCTTCCATGAACCATTCGGCCATGTGCTCGCCCGGGTGCTGTTGCGCGATGATCCAGATTTTACACTGGCCTTCGGCGCCGCTGCCCTTGCGCAGCAGTTGAATGTCACGACCCTCGACGCTTTTGCCGGTGGCCAGCAGCTCGGTACCGGCCTTGCTCAGCGCTTGCTCGATCAGCCAGTCGTGACGACCGCGGCTGTAGGGTTCGAAGTAGGCGAACCAGGCGTGAGTCTGCTCGGCTTCGAGGCAAAAGCGCAGGCTGTCGCCTTCAAAACTGGTGGGAATGCGGAACCAGTTGACGTGGTCGTAGGAAGCGACCGCCTGATAGCCGGTCCAGGCTTTGTTGTAGGAAGATTGGCTGGCGTTGACCAGACGAAACCAGTGTTCCTGATGAACATGCAGGCCGCTGGCCTTGAAGTGGAACCACTGGAAGTGAGCGCTCCGGGTATCCGGGCGAATGGCCAGAACCGGGTTGAGCGGATTGGAGATGTCGATGACTTGAATATTGCCGCTGTCGAAGTTGGCGCTGATGTCGAACGAAGATTTGGCCACGGTCATATCGGTTCCTGAATATGATTTTTATGGCAGCTACTTTACACGCAAGACTGGGGTGAAACCGAGGGAAATTGCGGCTTGCGGTGGGGGGCGTCTTCCGTGACGCGCAAGCAGCTTAGAGACTGTGCGATTGATTCTCAAGTGCTAATTGCCATTAGTTTGCTCCAATCGGGCCGGGCTTTGCTTGCCAAGCGATATTCTTTTGATATTATCCGCGCCATCGAATTTGCAGCACCCAAAGACTTCATTAGCCTGAAGCCATAAGCCCGAAAAACGGGCAAAAAAAAGACCCGGCAAAAAGCCGGGTCAAAAACCGTGATTAGCCTGATGAGGAGATAGTCCAGAAGACCGACCTAAGGTCTCTGGTCCATCGACTGATCTCGCGACCAGTTGCTTGCAATAATAATCATTATCATTTGCAAGTCAAATGTTTTTATCTGCGCGATTGGAAAATTCTTTCCTGTCCGTCCGCTTCCCGTGTCTGTCAGAGCTGCTCGCCATCAATTGAATGGTCGACCATCGCTCGCGCCATATCCACCATATGCACCACCGAAAATGCCAGGTCGCGGCTCGCGCCCTGCAGGTTTTCCGCTGCCTTGAAGGCAGTGGCGGCTGCACAACGCAGCAGATCCGACGCGTGCACGAGCGCTTCTTCGCCGCTGAGATGGCGTTTCACATCGAAAAAACGTTCATCCACCTCAGGTTCTGAAACAGCTGGTTTCAAGTAATAGTCCAGTGCTCGCTGCGCTGCCGCGTTGCCCTGAGGGGAGGTGAATGTGGTGTCCATTTGCAGATCGGGCAAGTCTTTGCTGCTGATATTCATGGTGAAGGGTCACTCCTTGTTCGATTGAAAGTCCGTGCTGCCAGCATAGTACGATGCGTAGTTGTGACCAGAATTTAAATACTACAATATGTGTTTTGCCGGCCGAAGGCGGGGCAAGTAAGGTGCCGCACATGGATAAATGGATTGAGTTGGTCAAGGCCAAGATGAGTGAACTCAAAATCACTCAAACAGAGCTCGGAGAGCGCGTCGGCATGTCCCAGGGCGGGATCGGCCATTGGCTGAACAAACGTCGCGAACCGGGCATCACGGAAATGAACCGCGTATTGCAGGCACTCGGGATGGACTTCCTGGAAGTGGTGCTGGTGATTCGCGAGCCGCAGGAGATCGACGATGAGGAGATGCCGCTGGCGCAGAAGTACAACCCGTACTTCCGCTATCCGGTCAGCGACTGGCACACGCCGTGCGAATCGCGCGAGAGTGCAACCAACGCTTACGCCCCGACGCATGACAAGCAGCGCTTCGAACTGACGGACTATCACGCCCGTGGCGCAGCGTTCTGGCTGACCGTGACGGGAAACTCGATGACCGCACCTTCCGGCCAGAGCATCGCCGAAGGCATGCTGATCCTGGTGGATCCGGAGGTGGAAGCGCTGCCCGGCAAACTGGTGATCGCCCAGTGGCAGGGCTGCGATGAAGCGATCTTTCGCAAGCTCGACGAAGAGGGCGGCCAGCGTTATCTGGTACCGCTCAATCCGACCTGGCCCAAAGCCCTGTTCACCGATGAGTGTCGAATCATCGGCGTGGTGGTTCAGGCGACGGCGCGTTTCTAGTCAGATCGATCCTCGCTCGGCGCAGGATCGATCTCCCATTCACACGGCTTCCAATTCCACCAAAGCGCTGCCTTCGCCGACCATTTCCCCTTCCTGGCAATACAGCGCTTTGATCACTCCCGAATGGGGCGCGCGAATGCTGTGCTCCATCTTCATTGCTTCGAGCACCACCAGTTGCGCGCCGGCCTCGACCGATTGCCCGGCCTCCACCAATACCCGCACGATGCTGCCGTTCATGGGGGCAGTCAGACCGCCCTGATGACTGTGGCTGGCGTCAACGGCGCTGATCGGGTCGTACGTCTGAATGCGCCGCAACTCGCCGTCCCATTGCAGGTACAGCGAATCGCCCTGACGAATGGCGCGCAAGGTACGGCGTACGCCATCGTGCTCGACCACCAGCGCTTCGCCCGACAGCCTGGCGTTGTCGGTGGCGCTCAAGGTCAGCGCCCGATCCTGGCCTTCGCAGCTCAAATGCAGGCTAATTTCCGCCGGCAACCCTGCGCGCAACCCGCTGTTCAACGCCCACGGCGAACCCAGGTCATCCGCCCGAACAGCGCCCGGCAAACTCTGCGCGAAAGCCTGTGCTGCGGTCTGCCAGAACTCATCGCTCAGCTCACCCGGAGCGGGCAGCAGCGTTTCCTGATAACGCGGAATAAACCCGGTATCCAGCTCCGCGGCGGCAAACGCCGGATGTGCAATGATCCGCCGCAGGAAGTTGATGTTGGTCTTCAAGCCGCCAATCGCGAACTCATCGAGCATGCTCAACAGCCGCAGGCGCGCCTGCTCGCGATCCTCGCCCCAGGCGATCAGCTTGCCGAGCATCGGGTCATAGAACGGCGAAATTTCATCGCCTTCAGCCACCCCGCTATCCACCCGACGCCCCGGTCCGGCGGCCGATTCACGGTAAAGCTCCAGACGTCCGGTGGCGGGCAGGAAATCATTCGACGGATCTTCGGCATACAGCCGCACTTCAATCGCATGGCCATTGAGCGGCACCTGATCCTGGGTGATCGGCAACGCTTCACCGCGCGCCACACGAATCTGCCACGCCACCAGATCGAGGCCGGTGATCGCTTCGGTGACCGGATGCTCGACCTGCAGACGCGTGTTCATCTCCATGAAGAAGAATCCGCCGCGCGCATCGAGCAGAAACTCCACGGTGCCGGCACCGACGTAACCGATCGCCTGCGCCGAGCGCACCGCCGCTTCGCCCATGGCGCGGCGCAGTTCCGGGGTCAGGCCCGGGGCCGGGGCTTCTTCGACGACTTTCTGGTGCCGGCGCTGAATCGAGCAATCACGTTCGTTGAGGTACAGGCAGTTGCCGTGCTGGTCGGCGAATACCTGTATTTCCACGTGACGCGGTTTGAGCAGGTATTTCTCCACCAGCATCCGCGAATCGCCGAACGACGACTGCGCTTCGCGCTGGGCCGAGGCCAGGGCTTCGGCCAGTTGGCTGACGTCCTCGACCACCTTCATGCCTTTGCCGCCGCCACCGGCCGTGGCCTTGAGCAGCACCGGATAGCCGATGCGTTCGCAGGCATCGCGGAAGGTTTCGAGATCCTGCGCCTCGCCGTGATAACCCGGCACCAGCGGCACACCGGCGGTTTCCATCAAGGCCTTGGCTGCAGATTTGCTGCCCATCGCGTCGATGGCCGAGGCCGGCGGACCGAGGAAAATCAGCCCGGCCTGTTCAATGGCACGGGCGAAGCCGGCGTTCTCCGACAGAAAGCCGTAACCCGGGTGAATCGCCTGCGCGCCGCTGGCCCTGGCCGCTGCGATCAGCTTGTCGATTTGCAGATAACTGTCAGCGGCTTTGCTGCCGCCCAGATCAACGCGGATATCCGCTTCGCGGCTGTGCCGAGCTTCGCGGTCGGTGGCGCTGTGCACGGCGACGGTGGTCAGGCCCAAGGCCTTTGCGGTACGCATGACCCGGCAAGCGATTTCGCCACGGTTGGCCACCAGCAGGGTGGTGAGGACAGGTGCGTTCATCAACGCGGCTCCTTGGTGGTGGTTGCGGCTTGCCAGTTCGGCGGACGTTTTTGCAGAAAGGCGCGCAAGCCTTCCTGGCCTTCAGGGCTGACGCGGATCCGGGCGATGGCGTTTTCGGTGTAGCGGCGCAGCGCTGGGGTCAGCGCGCCGTTGCCGACTTCGCGCAACAAATCTTTGCTGGCGCGCATCGCGGCAGGGCTGTTGAGCAGCAGGTTGTCGATCCATTGCTCGACGGCTTGATCAAGCTCGGCGGCCGGGTAGCTCTCGGACAACAAACCGATTTCCCGCGCCCGCTGCCCGCCGAAGCGCTCGGCAGTCAGCGCATAACGACGCGCCGCACGTTCGCCGATGGCCTGGACCACGAACGGACTGATCACCGCCGGCGCCAAACCGATGCGCACTTCCGACAGACAGAACTGCGCATCATCGGCGCCAATCGCCATGTCGCAGCAACTGATCAGCCCCAGCGCGCCGCCGAACGCCGCGCCTTGCACCACGGCCACGGTCGGGATTTTCAGCTTGGCGAGGTTGTACATCAGCTCCGCCAGCTCGCGGGCGTCGTCCAGATTGGTGTGGTAATCGAGTTCGGCCGATTGCTGCATCCACGCCAGGTCAGCGCCGGCGCTGAAATGTTTGCCGCGCCCGCGCACCAGCAGGAAACGCAGGCTGGCGTCGCTGGCAACCTTGTCCAGCGCCAGAATCAGTTCGCGGATCATTTCGGCGTTGAACGCGTTGTTCTTTTCTGCACGATTGAGCCACAGGGTGGCAAAACCCCTTGGATCGTTGTGCAGTTCGAGGGTGTTGAAATCGCTCATATTCTTCCGTCTCCACGGTTCTTGTGGGAGCTGCCTGTGGGCCTGGATTACGATTGCTGCGCAATCGAACGGGAGCAAGCTCCCTCGCCACACAGGCTCGCTCCGACAAAAAGCATCACATCCGGAACACGCCGAAGCGGCTCGGTTCGATAGGCGCGTTCAACGACGCGGACAAGGCCAGGGCCAGCACATCGCGAGTCTGCGCCGGGTCGATGACGCCGTCGTCCCACAGCCGTGCGCTGGAGTAGTAGGGGTGACCCTGCTCTTCGTACTGGTCGAGGATCGGCTGCTTGATCTCGGCTTCCTGCTCGGCGCTGAAGGCCTGGCCGCTGCGTTCGGCCTGCTCGCGCTTGACCTGCACCAGCACCCCCGCCGCCTGTTCGGCGCCCATCACGCCGATGCGCGCGTTCGGCCACATCCACAGGAAACGTGGATCGTAGGCGCGGCCACACATGCCGTAGTTACCGGCGCCGAAACTGCCACCGATGATCACGGTGAATTTCGGCACTTTGGCACAGGCCACGGCGGTCACCAGTTTCGCGCCGTGCTTGGCGATGCCGCCGGCCTCGTATTTCTGGCCGACCATGAACCCGGTGATGTTCTGCAGGAACAGCAGCGGGATGCCGCGCTGGCAGGCCAGCTCGATGAAGTGCGCGCCTTTCTGCGCGGCTTCGGCGAAGAGGATGCCGTTGTTGGCGAGGATCGCGATCGGATAGCCGTGCAGATGGGCAAAGCCGCACACCAGGGTGGTGCCGAACAGCGCCTTGAACTCATCGAACACCGAACCGTCGACCAGCCGCGCAATCACTTCGCGCACGTCGAACGGCTGTTTGGCGTCGGCCGACACCACGCCATACAACTCGTCGCTGGCGTACAGCGGCGCAATCGGCGTGCGCTGCTGCACTTCGCCGAGCTTGCGCCAGTTGAGGTTGGCGACGCTGCGGCGGGCGAGGGCGAGGGCGTGTTCATCGCTCTCGGCGTAATGGTCGGCCACGCCGGAAATCTTGCAGTGCACATCGGCACCGCCAAGGTCTTCAGCGCTGACCACTTCACCGGTCGCGGCTTTCACCAGCGGTGGGCCAGCGAGGAAAATCGTCGCCTGATTGCGCACCATGATCGCTTCGTCCGCCATCGCCGGCACATAGGCGCCGCCCGCGGTGCACGAGCCCATGACCACGGCGATCTGCGGGATGCCCATCGCGCTCATGTTGGCTTGGTTGAAGAAGATCCGGCCGAAGTGCTCGCGATCCGGAAACACCTCGTCCTGACGCGGCAGGTTGGCGCCGCCCGAGTCCACCAGATAGATGCACGGCAGACGGTTCTGCTGGGCGATGGTCTGCGCGCGCAGGTGTTTTTTCACGGTCAGCGGGTAGTACGAGCCGCCCTTCACCGTCGCGTCGTTGGCGACGATCATGCACTCGACGCCTTCGACCCGGCCGATCCCGGCAATTACGCCAGCGGCAGGAACCTCTTCGCCATACACGGCGTGGGCGGCGAGCTGACTGATTTCCAGAAACGGCGAGCCCGGATCGAGCAGGCGATTGATGCGTTCACGCGGCAGCAGTTTGCCGCGCGAGGTATGCCGTTCCTGGGCTTTCGCGCCGCCACCCTGTGCCACCTGGGCGAGCAGGGTGTGCAGGGCGTCGACCTGTTCAAGCATCGCCGCGCTGTTGGCGGCGAACTCCGCTGAACGGGGATTGAGCTGGGTATGCAGGATAGCCATGTGCAGCTCCGTTTAGCGGGTTTCGTTGAACAGTTCGCGGCCGATCAGCATGCGCCGGATCTCACTGGTACCCGCGCCGATTTCATACAGCTTGGCGTCACGTAACAGACGCCCGGCCGGGAATTCGTTGATGTAACCGTTACCGCCAAGAATCTGGATTGCGTCGAGGGCCATTTGCGTGGCGCGCTCGGCGGTGTAGAGGATCACGCCGGCGGCGTCCTTGCGCGTGGTTTCGTTGCGCTCGCAGGCCTGGGCCACGGCGTAGAGGTAGGCGCGGCTGGCGTTGAGCTGGGTGTACATGTCGGCGACCTTGCCCTGGATCAGCTGGAATTCGCCGATGCTCTGGCCGAACTGCTTGCGGTCGTGGATGTACGGCACGATCAGGTCCATGCACGACTGCATGATCCCGGTCGGGCCGCCGGACAGTACGACGCGCTCGTAATCGAGGCCACTCATCAGCACTTTCACGCCGCCGTTGAGCACGCCGAGGATGTTTTCTTCCGGCACTTCGACGTCATCGAAGAACAGCTCGCAAGTGTTGGAACCGCGCATGCCGAGCTTGTCGAACTTGTTGCTGCGGCTGAAGCCTTTCCAGTCGCGCTCGACGATGAACGCGGTGATGCCGTGCGGGCCTTTTTCCAGATCAGTCTTGGCGTAGATCACGTAGGTGTTGGCGTCAGGGCCGTTGGTGATCCAGGTCTTGCTGCCGTTGAGCACGAAACGGTCGCCGCGTTTGTCGGCGCGCAATTTCATCGAAACCACGTCGGAGCCGGCGTTCGGTTCGCTCATGGCGAGGGCGCCGACGTGTTCGCCGCTGATCAGCTTCGGCAGGTATTTGCTTTTCTGTTCGTGATTGCCGTTGCGGTTGATCTGGTTGACGCAGAGGTTGGAGTGCGCGCCGTAGGACAGGGCCACCGAGGCCGAACCGCGGCTGATTTCTTCCATCGCCACCACGTGCGCCAGGTAACCCAGGCCCGCGCCACCGTACTCTTCTGGCACGGTGATGCCGAGCAGGCCCATGTCACCGAACTTGCGCCACATGTCGGCCGGGAACAGGTTGTCGCGGTCGATCTGCGCGGCGCGTGGGGCGATCTGATCGGCGACGAAGGACTGGACCTGATCGCGCAGCATGTCGATGGTTTCACCGAGGGCGAAGTTCAGGGATGGATAGCTCATGGGTCACCTTTTGGCTTTTTTGTAGGTTGGGAGGGCGGTCGAACGGCTCTCACCTTTACGTTAACGTAAGCCTGCGACGGTTGGCTGTCAATCACCCTTTACGTTAACGTCAACTTGGGTGAGAGTAGGGGCAGTTCAGGATTGAAAACGGACAGGCTTTTGTGGAAGTAGCCTTTGTGGTGAGGGGATGAATCCCCTCACCACAAAAGCCATCCGCAAAAAAGTGAGCTCCGGTAAACCCACTAATAAAGACAATAGGGGTCGTCATGGATCAACCCAGTGCAAACCCGCAGCGCAGCTACACCCGTGGCTCACAGGACAAAGCCTTGCTGGCGATGACCATCGGGCAGAAGTTCGATCAGACTGTCGCGCAACACCCGTACGGCGAGGCGCTGGTCGTAAGGCATCAGCAGTTGCGTTATACCTGGCAGCAACTGGCCGATAGCGTCGACCTGCACGCCAGAGCCTTGCTGGCGCTGGGTTTGCAGGCGGGAGATCGGCTCGGCATCTGGGCGCCGAACTGCGCGCAGTGGTGCATCACGCAAATCGCCACGGCGAAGATCGGCGTGATCCTGGTCAACATCAACCCGGCCTACCGCAGCTCCGAACTGGAATACGTGCTCAAGCAGTCCGGTTGCCAGTGGCTGGTGTGCGCCGGCGCTTTCAAGTCCTCCAATTACCACGCCATGCTGCAAGGGCTGGTACCGGAGCTCGCAGAGCAATCCATCGGCCATTTGTGCAGCGAACGTCTGGCGGATTTGCGCGGAGTGATCAGCCTCGACGCACAGCCACCGTCGGGCTTCCTGCCGTGGTCGCAACTGGCCGATCTGGCGAGCAGTGTTTCGCCCGAACAACTGCGTGAACGCAGCGACAGTCTGCACTTCGATCAACCGGTGAACATCCAGTACACCTCCGGCACCACCGGTTTCCCCAAGGGCGCGACCCTCAGTCACTACAACATCCTCAACAACGGTTACATGGTCGGCGAAAGCATCGGCCTGACCCCGAGCGACCGGCTGGTGATTCCGGTGCCGCTGTATCACTGCTTCGGCATGGTCATGGGCAACCTCGGCTGCATCACCCACGCCAGCACCATGATCTACCCCAACGACGCGTTCGATCCGTTACTGACCCTGCAAACCGTCGCCGAAGAACAAGCCACCGGCCTGTACGGCGTGCCGACCATGTTCATCGCCATGCTCGACCAACCACTGCGCGCCGAGTTCGACCTGTCGAGCCTGCGCACCGGGATCATGGCCGGGGCGACTTGCCCGATCGAAGTCATGCGCCGGGTCATCAGCGAGATGCACATGAGCGAAGTGCAGATCGCCTATGGCATGACCGAAACCAGCCCGGTGTCGCTGCAAACCGGGCCGAATGATGAGCTGGAACTGCGCGTGACCACCGTCGGTCGCACCCAGCCGCAACTGGAAAGCAAGATCATCGACGAGGCGGGCAATCTAGTGCCGCGCGGCACCATCGGTGAGCTGTGCACCCGCGGTTACAGCGTGATGCTCGGTTACTGGAGCAACCCGCAAGCCACTGCCGAAGCCATCGATGAAGCAGGCTGGATGCACACTGGCGACCTGGCGAGCATGAACGATGAGGGCTACGTGAACATCGCCGGGCGCAACAAGGACATGATCATTCGCGGTGGCGAGAACATTTACCCCCGCGAGCTGGAAGAGTTTTTCTTCACCCACCCGGCGGTGGCGGACGTGCAGGTGATCGGCATCCCGTGCTCGCGTTATGGCGAGGAGATTGTCGCCTGGATCAAATTCCACCCCGGCCACACGGCGTCCGAGCTGGAAATGCAAACTTGGTGCAAGGAGCGCATCGCGCATTTCAAGACGCCGCGGCATTTCAAGTTCGTCGAAGAGTTTCCGATAACGGTGACGGGCAAGATCCAGAAATTCAGGATGCGTGAGATCAGTATCGAGGAACTCCGCGAAAAGCAGGCCTGACAACGATCAAATGTAGGAGTGAGCCTGCTCGCGATAGCGGTGTCTCAGTCTATATTTGCATCGACTGACACACCGCTATCGCGAGCAGGCTCACTCCCACAAGGGATCGGCGGGGAATTCGGGAATCACAGAAAGCACAAAGGGGAGCCGAAGCTCCCCTTTAATTTTGTCGTCGCGTGCTCTTTTTTATTATTGAGGGGCGGTCTGTTGTTGTTTTTGGCAACCGTGGCCCTTTACCGCTGTTTTTGGCGACCCCCATCCGGGGTCAAGAGCAAACGTATTTTTTTGAGCGCTGATCTGCTTTCTCGTTAAACGATCCAACCGATTCGGGAGCTACCTGAAGGTAGTTTTATTGTTCTCTGCCCGGTTGCGGGTCACTCCTGAGAGCACCCTGAAAAGCACACCTTCTCCAAAAAAATCTGTTAGCTGCGTCTCTGCCGTGTTGTTTTTGTTATGTCAGAGTCGGTACGTCTTATTTTTATTGGTTTGCTGCTTTTTATTCTTGTTATGCCATAGAGATAGCAGAAGCCGTGCCAACTTTATAAAACCCTTTTAAATCAATGGCTTGAAATTTTTGAAGGATTTTTCCTTCAGGGCAAACCAGACAATTTGTTTCCGTGTTACTCGACTGTGCCCACGTTTCGGACACAGCGGTAACACCTTCGCCCTCACTGGGCGTTACGGGCCTTGGCCACGCGCGAACCGGTGGGACGACCCAGCACGGCACTTATCTGCTGGCCGGCGGCAATCAGCGCATCGAGGTCGATACCGGTCTCGATACCCAGGCCATTGAGCAGGTACACCACGTCTTCGGTGGCGACGTTACCGCTCGCGCCTTTGGCATACGGACAGCCGCCGAGGCCGGCAATAGAGCTGTCGAACACCGCAATGCCTTCCAGCAGGCTGGCATAGATGTTGGCCATCGCCTGGCCGTAGGTGTCGTGGAAGTGCCCGGCGAGTTTGTCCCGTGGCACTTGCGCCGACACCACTTCGAACAACCGCCGGGTCGCGCCAGCGGTGCCGGTGCCGATGGTGTCGCCGAGGGACACTTCGTAGCAGCCCATTGCGTACAGCTCACGCGCGACCATCGCCACTTGCTCCGGCGCCACTTCGCCTTCATAAGGGCAACCGAGCACGCAGGACACGTAGCCACGCACGCTAACGCCATGCTGTTTCGCCGCTTCCATGATCGGCGCGAAGCGCGCCAGGCTTTCGCTGATCGAGCAATTGATGTTGCGCTGCGAGAACGCCTCGGACGCGGCGGCAAACACCGCGACTTCCTTCACGCCGGCCGCCAGCGCGTCTTCAAAGCCGCGCAGGTTCGGCGCCAGTGCGCCGTAGGTCACACCGGGTTTGCGCTGGATCTGCGCGAACACCTCGGCGGAACCGGCCATCTGCGGCACCCATTTCGGTGAGACGAAACTGCCGACTTCGATATAGCCAAGGCCGGCGGCGCTCAGAGCGTCGACCAGTCGCACCTTGTCAGCCACGCTGATCGGTTGGGCTTCGTTCTGCAGGCCATCGCGCGGGCCGACTTCGATCAGGCGTACTTGGGAGGGGAGGGACATGGGATTGACCTGCTCTTCTGAATTCGAGGTGAACCCTTGTAGGAGTGAGCCTGCTCGCGATAGCGGTGAGTCAGATAGTATTTGCTCGACTGACACTCCGCTATCGCGAGCAGGCTCACTCCTACAAGGGATTGGTGTTGTTTGCTAGCTCGCCTGCTGACCCTTGAGCGTCTGCTCCAACGCCTGCACACAGCGCTCTTCCGCAGTGTCGAGTTCCAGCTTCATCTGTTCGATGTCGAGCAACTGCTGTTCGAGCTGTTCGCGGCGCTCGCTGATTTTCGCCAGCATGCTGTTGAGCTGTTTGGTGTTACCGCTGGACGGGTCATAGAGCTCGATCAACTCGCGGCATTCGGCCAGCGAGAAACCGATGCGCTTGCCGCGCAGGATCAGCTTCAGGCTGACCTTGTCGCGCGGCGAGTAGATGCGTTCCTGGCCACGGCGCTCGGGGCTGAGCAGGCCTTGTTCTTCATAAAAGCGGATCGCCCGGGTGGTGATGTCCAGCTCGCGGGCGAGGTCGGAAATGCTGTAGGTCTGGCTGCTCATGAAAGCGCTCGGAAAAAGGTCTTGGCGCTAAGCTAATGGCGAGTTGACGTTTACGTCAAGCAGGATGATTTGCGGTGTTCTTGTGGGCCTCATCGCGAGCAGGCTCACTCCTACAATTGAAACGCGGTCGTATGTAGGAGTGAGCCTGCTCGCGATGCCAGCGACTCGATGCAAAGACTTACACCTTATCGAGCTTCTTCTCCTGCGCCGCCACCTGCTGGCACAACTCGATGATCTGCTCGCGCATCCAGCGGTTGGCCGGGTCCTGATCGGTGCTTTCATGCCAATACAGGTGAGTCTCCAGCGGCGGCACGTCGCTGACCGGCAGGTTGAACGCATGCAAGTCATTACGCCGGGCAAAGCGCTCGGGCACCGTCATCACCATGTCGGTCTGCTGCATGACCTGCGATGCCATCAGGTAATGCTGCGAGCGCAGGGCGATCTTGCGCTGAATGCCCATTTTGCCCAGCGCCAGATCCACATAGCCCAGACCGCTGCGGCGGCTGGAGATATGGATGTGGGTTAGCGACAGATAGTCATCCAGCGACAGTTTTTCCTTGCCCGCCAGCGGATGACCCTTGCGCATCGCACAGACGTAACGGTCTTCCATCAGCTTGACGTGACGCACCTGCGGGTCGGTGTTGAGCGGTGCATCGACGGCGAAATCCAGGCGTCCGGCGGCCAGCTCCTTGGTGGTTTCGCGGCGTTTGGACAGAAAGCTTTCGATGATCACCGTCGGCGCCAGACGCCGCAAACGCTGGAACAGCGGCGGCAGGATCACCGCCTCAGTCAGGTCGGTCATGCTGATGCGGTAAGTCTTCACCGCCTGCGCCGGGTTGAAGATCCGGCTCTCCTGCACCGACACCCGCAGCAGTGACAGCGCGTTGCGTACCGGGCCGATAATGTTCTGCGCCATCGGTGTCGGCACCATGCCCTGGGCGGTGCGCACGAACAGCGGATCGTTGAAGGTCTCGCGCAACCGCGCCAACGCGTTGGACACCGCCGGCTGGGTGATCCCGACAATCTGCCCGGCGCGGGTCAGGTTGGCTTCGGTGTAGATCGCGTCGAAGACGATGAAAAGGTTGAGGTCGACCTTACTCAGATTCATAACGCGGCTTCTCTTGTTCTGTGGGCTGACAATCAGCGGATCATATATCGGTGATGAATGTTTATACACGCCGAGAATAGGCTAGGTAAATTATCCGCGCTGTTCTAGCATCGATTGCATGATCTGAACAACCTCTGCCTAAAGAAGGTAATTGCTCATGGATTTCGCTTATTCGCCCAAGGTGCAAGAACTGCGTGAGCGCGTGACCGCGTTCATGGACGCTTACGTTTACCCGGCCGAAGCCGTGTTCGAACGCCAGGTTGCCGAGGGTGATCGCTGGCAGCCGACCGCGATCATGGAAGAGCTCAAGGCCAAGGCCAAAGCCGAAGGCCTGTGGAATCTGTTCCTGCCGGAATCGGAACTCGGTGCCGGCCTGACCAACCTCGAATACGCGCCATTGGCGGAAATCATGGGCCGTTCGCTGTTGGGGCCGGAGCCGTTCAACTGCTCGGCGCCGGACACCGGCAACATGGAAGTGCTGGTGCGTTACGCCAACGAAGAACAGAAACAGCGCTGGCTCGAACCACTATTGCGCGGCGAGATCCGCTCGGCCTTCGCCATGACCGAACCGGACGTGGCCTCATCCGACGCCACCAACATGGCCGCCCGCGCCGTGCGTGATGGCGACGAGTGGGTGATCAATGGCAAGAAGTGGTGGACCTCTGGCGCCTGTGATCCGCGTTGCAAGATCCTGATCTTCATGGGCCTGAGCAATCCCGACGCGCCGCGCCATGCGCAGCACTCGATGATCCTCGTGCCGGTCGACACCCCCGGGGTGAAAATCGTCCGCCCGTTGCCGGTGTTCGGCTACGACGATGCCCCGCACGGGCATGCCGAAGTGTTGTTCGACAACGTGCGGGTGCCGTACGAAAACGTCCTGCTCGGTGAAGGTCGCGGCTTCGAAATCGCTCAAGGTCGCCTCGGCCCGGGGCGGATTCACCACTGCATGCGCTCGATCGGCATGGCTGAACGCGCACTGGAATTGATGTGCAAACGTTCGGTAAGCCGTACCGCGTTCGGCAAACCGCTGGCACGTCTGGGCGGCAACGTCGACAAGATCGCCGACTCGCGGATGGAAATTGACATGGCGCGCCTGCTGACCCTGAAAGCGGCGTACATGATGGACACCGTCGGCAACAAAGTGGCCAAGAGCGAGATCGCGCAGATCAAGGTCGTCGCACCGAACGTGGCCCTGCGGGTGATCGACCGGGCGATCCAGATTCACGGTGGGGCCGGGGTCTCGAACGATTTCCCGTTGGCCTACATGTACGCCATGCAGCGCACCCTGCGTCTGGCCGACGGCCCGGACGAAGTGCACCGCGCGGCGATCGGCAAGTTCGAGATCGGCAAGTATGTGCCGAAGGAAATGTTGCGTAACGAGCGCTGATTTCACACAGATTTACTGTGAGCGCTGACTGTGGCGAGGGAGCTTGTCGAATCGTCGCACCGTCCCGCTCGGCTGCGCAGCAGTCGTAAACCCAGACAACCCGGCATTCCTGTCGATACCGGGTTGTCTGGTTCAGGGCCGCTCCGCAGCCCAGCGGGAGCAAGCTCCCTCGCCACAACAGCAGTTCAGTTTGGATGATTCAGTACACCCAAACCTCCACCCGTCGATTCTTGATCCGTCCCTCATCCGCACTGTTCGTCGCCACTGGCATCAACGCGCCAAACCCGCGTACTTCGCGCATCACCACGCCGTTCTTCACCAGTTCGCGACGCACCGCCATCGCCCGCAGCTTCGACAGCAGATCGGCGCGGGCCGGATCGTCTTTCTCGTCACCAAACCCCACCAGCGTCACCGCGCGCTCGGTCTTGTCGTGACGCTGTATATAGTCGAGCACCCGCGCCAGATCCTGCCGCGCCTTGTTGTCGAGGCTGGCGCTGCCTTCTTCAAAGCGGAAATTCACCGTCAGACGCTGGGCGTGGCGGCTGAGGGATTGATAACCCTCGGGCATCAGCGCATTCGGCGTAACGGTCATGGCGCGAACGGTCTGGCTGATAAAACCATTGGCCGCGACAATCTTCTGGCCCTGAGCACTTTGCGCAAACGCCACCAGCGCCAATGCCCACGGATTCTGGCTATTGGGCGGCAGATAAAAGAACAGGCGCCGCGACAGCGGATAGTCCTCAGTGGCAATCAGGCTGTTGAGCGGCAACATCGATTGCGACGCGCCGTCAGCGATGGCCACGGCTTTGGCCTGGCGCACATACGGCAGACCGATGAAACCGATACCTTGCGGATCGCTGCTCACCGCGTCGGACAATTGCTCACTGGATTCGAAACGTTTCGCACTGGCACTCAGATTTTTCCCACGCCGCCCCAGCACCAATTCCTTGAACGTGTCGTACGTGCCGGACTGATCATCCCGCGCATATAAATGAATCGCACCGCCGCGACCGCCGAGGTCTTCCCAGGTTTTCACCTCACCGCTGAAGATCCGCGCCAGTTGCTCGGTGTCCAGTTGCTGCAGTGGGTTGTCGGGGTGAAGGATGATCGCCAGACCGTCGATGGCAATCACCTGCTCGGCGGCGGCGCTTTTCAGATCGCCGAGCGCTTGCAGGCTGAGCAGTTCGCTGTCCTTGATCGGGCGGGAGGAGGCGGCGAGGTCGGCACTGGCGCTTTTCAGTGCAGTGAAACCGGTGCTGGAACCGTGGGCGGCGACTTCAATCACCACCCGTTTGCCTTGGGCAGTCTGGCCGACGATGTGTTGTTCGTTTGCAGTGTCGGGGTTTTCGCGGTGGATCTTCAGCAGCCCCTGATCCTGCAAAAAACCTTCAACCAACGCCGGGCCGAGATCGGCGCCAATGGTGTTGGAACCCTGGATGCGCAATGCCGGGCCGTTTTCAGGGATGGGCAGGGCGGCGGCACTGACCGTCAGCCATGCACTCGACAGAAAAGCGAACAGAACACGCAGGGTCATGCCGGCACCGAATCAAGCCAAGGGGATTGCCGGGGAGATTAAGTCAGAAAAGTTACTTGAAGATGACAGCGATCCAAATGTGGGAGCGAGCAAGCTCGCTCCCACAGGGGGATTTCAGGCGATTTTTAGATCAGGCCAGTTCCAGCCAGATCGGCGCATGATCCGAAGGTTTTTCCATCCCGCGCAGCTCATAGTCCACGCCCGCATCCTTCACCCGCGGCAGCAAACCATGGGACGCCAGGATCACATCGATCCGCAGCCCGCGTTTCGGTTCGTCTTCAAAACCACGGCTGCGGTAGTCGAACCAGCTGAACATGTCGGTCACGTCCGGGTTCAGGTGACGATAGCTGTCGGTCAGGCCCCAGTTTTTCAGGCGGGCCATCCACTCGCGTTCTTCCGGCAGGAAGCTGCATTTGCCGGTTTTCAGCCAGCGCTTCATGTTGTCCGGGCCGATGCCGATGTCGCAGTCTTCCGGGGAAATGTTCACATCGCCCATCACCACCAGCGGCTGTTCGTTGTGGAACTGGCTTTCCAGCAGGGTTTGCAGGTCGCTGTAGAAGCGTTGCTTGGCCGGGAACTTGGTCGGGTGGTCGCGGCTCTCGCCCTGTGGGAAGTAGCCATTCATTATCGTCACCGGCACGCCATTGGCGTCGGCGAAGGTGCCCCAGATGAAGCGACGCTGGGCGTCTTCTTCATCGCTGGCGAAGCCTTTGTGAATCGCAATCGGTTCTTTGCGCGAGAGCAGGGCGACGCCGTAATGACCTTTCTGGCCGTGGAAATAAACGTGATAGCCCAGCGCACGCACTTCTTCGAGCGGGAACTGGTCATCGTGGACCTTGGTTTCCTGCAGGCCGATCACGTCCGGCTGATGCTTTTCGATCAGCGCTGCCAGCTGATGCGGACGGGCGCGCAGTCCGTTGATGTTGAAGGAAACAATCTTCATGGTCGGCAGTCCTGGCAAAAGGGCGATGCTAGCTGACATGTGGGATGGGGGCCAGTGTGGGGTGGGAGAAATCATTTTCATCTGTGGGATGTGGGTTGCCCGGGCGGGCCTCTTCGCGAGCAAGCTCGCTCCCACAGGGGTATGCATTTTAAATGTGGGAGCGAGCTTGCTCGCGAAGAGGCCCGCCCAGTCGATGAAGATCCCGAGTTGGTCTATACCTGTGGGGAACTGCGCCACCCGCAAAAGGTTCGTACCAACAAGAGCGCAGTCATTTGAGCCGCGCCCCGGGGGAGAATCACCGTCATGCCTGAAACCCAGACCGCCATCGCCGACATCCACATGCTCGACCGCGGTTACTCGCGCGAAGCCCGATCGCTGCTGTATCAGGCCTATCGCCACGAGCCGACCTTCGGTTACCTGTTCGAGGCCGAGCGGCCGGGTTACGAGCAGCGCGTGCGGGCCACGGTGCGTGAACTGGTCAAACAGCATTTTCTGCAGGATCAGCCGGCCATCGGCCTGTTGGTCAACGACCGCCTGATCGGCATCGCCCTGATCGCGCCGCCGCAGCGTCGCCTGGGCATCACCGAGAGTTGGGCCTGGCGTCTGCGCATGGTGCTCAGCACCGGATTTCGCTGCACCCGGCGCTATCTGGAATACCACGATGCCGTGGCCGCCTGCGTGCCCAGTGATTCGGTGCACATGCTGCCGCTGCTGGGGATTCATCCGCAGTTTCAGGGCAAACACTTCGGTGAGCAGTTGCTGACCGCTGTGCACAACTGGTGCGCGGTGGACGAAACCTCCCAAGGCGTGGTGCTCGACACCGGCAACCCGCGTTACCTGGAATTCTATAAACGCCAGGGCTACGAAGAGATCGGCGAAGTGGCCGTCGGCCCGGTGCGCGAGCACGTGTTTTTCCACGCCAATCCGCAGGTGTTACAAACTGCAACAGCATAGCGATCGAACTTCTTCGGAAATTTCCTGTTCTATCACGCTCCCAAGCCCGTGATAGCATCCGCGCCTATGAAGTTTCCAGGAAGATTTACCAGTGGCGTGCTCATGCTGTTAACCAGCTGCGCGGCGCTGGCGCAAAGTGAATTGGACGTGCGGATCAAACCGTCCAACGACGAACTCAAGGCCAATATAGAAGGTTATATCGGCAGCCTCGGCGATCGTGACGAACAAGCCTTGCTGCGCTTCAGTCGCGGGGCCGAGGAGCAGGCGCGCAAAGCCGCGCAGGCCTTGGGTTATTACCAGCCGCAGATCGACAGTGACGTGAAGGGCGGCGAAAAACCGCGCCTGGTGCTGCACATCGATCCCGGCGAGCCGATTCGTCTGCGCAACGTCACCATCCGCGTCGACGGGCCTGCCGCCTCCCTCAAATCCTTTCGTGTGCCGAGCAGTGACACGCTCAAGTCCGGCGCCGTGCTCAACCATGGGCGTTATGAAGACGCCAAACGCCTGATCCAGAACCAGGCCTCGCGCTTCGGTTTCTTCAGTGGTCATTTCACCAGCCAAAAACTCCTGGTCGATCCGCGTGCCGGGGTGGCCGATGTCGAATTGATCTACGAAAGCGGCCCGCGTTATGCGCTGGGCAAAGTCAGTTTCGAGGGCGATACGCCGTTCGACGAAGACCTGCTGCAACGTATGGTGCCGTTCAAGGCCGGCGATCCGTATGACTCCGAGCTGATCGCCGAACTCAACCGCGACCTACAATCGAGCGGCTATTTCGAAGGCGTGCGCGTCGATGCGGCGCCGACGGCGGCGAAGAACGACGTGATCCCGGTCGACGTCAAACTCGACACGCGCAAACCACGCACCATGGGCCTGGGCCTCGGTTACTCCACCGACGTCGGCCCGCGGATCAAGGCCAACTGGACCCGCCATTGGGTCAACCCGCAGGGCGACAGTTACGGTTGGGAAGCCGAATTGTCGGCGCCACGGCAGAACGTCGGGTTGTTCTATGACATCCCGCTCGATCCACCGCTGACCGACAAACTGCGCTGGGCCGGTGGTTATCAGTATGAAGACATCGACGGCTCCGACACCCTGAGCAAGCTGCTGACCTTCGGCCCGGAATGGCACAGCAAGTTGCCCAGCGGCTGGCAGCGAGTGATCTCGCTGAAATGGCAGCGCGAAGAATATGAACTCGGCGACGACTCCGGCCTCAGCACCTTGTTGATGCCCGGCATCAGTTACTCGTACCTGAAAAGCGACAACCGCATCGACCCGCACAACGGCTATCGCCTGACCTTCGAAAGCAAAGTGGCCAAGGAAGGCCTCGGCTCGGACAACAACCTTTTATATGGCACGGCGTTGATCAAGGGCCTGACCACGGTATTCGACAACCACCGCTTCCTCGGCCGAGTGCAGGTCGGCGGCAGCGCCACCAATGGTTACAATTCGGTACCGCCGTCACTGCGTTTCTTCGCCGGTGGCGATCAGAGCGTGCGCGGTTACGACTACCAGAGTCTGTCCCCGGAAAACTCCAAGGGCGACCGCATCGGTGGCCGCTACATGGTCGCCGGCAGCGTCGAGTACCAATATTCGATTGCCGAGAAATGGCGGATCGCGACCTTCGTCGATCAGGGCAACTCTTTCAACAAACTCGAACTGCCGAACCTCAAGACCGGGGTCGGTATCGGTGTGCGCTGGGTCTCGCCGGTGGGGCCGATCCGCCTCGACCTGGCCCACGCGCTGGACGACGACGGCGGCATCCGGCTGCACTTTTCCATGGGGCCTGAGCTGTGAAGCGTGGTTTGAAAATAACGGCACTGGCGTTGTTGGCGCTGGTGCTGTTGATTGTACTGAGCATCAGCGCGGTACTCGGGACGCAGGCCGGCAGCCGTTGGGCGCTGAGCCTGGTGCCGGGTTTGAGCGTGGAGAATTTCCAGGGTCGCCTCGGCGGCCAATGGAGCGCCGACCATCTGCTGTGGCAACAGGACAGCAGCCGGGTCGAGCTGAGCAAGCCGATTTTCGCCTGGTCGCCGTTGTGCCTGACCCGCATGACTTTGTGCATCGAACAGCTCAAGGCCGATCAGGTCATTCTGCAATTCCCGCCGAGTGAGGAAACCACTGAAAGTGGCCCGATCAAACTGCCGGATCTGCAACTACCGGTGGCCATCGAACTCGGTGACGTGCAAGTCGGCAGCCTGCTGTTCAACGGCAGCGAGCAACTCAAGGGCCTGCAACTGGCGGCGCACTGGACCGCCCAGGGCATGCAGATCGACAGCGTGAAACTGCAACGCGATGACCTCAGCCTGAACCTTTCCGGCCTGCTGCAACCGTCCGGCAACTGGCCGCTGAACATTGCCGGCGACCTGACCTTGCCGTCACCGGGCACCGGCCCCTGGACGCTGGCGCTCAAAGTCGACGGCGATCTGCTGAAAACCCTCAACCTGCACGCCGATAGCCGTGGCTACCTCGACGGCCAGTTGAGCGGCGAACTGCAACCGCTGGCGGAAAACCTGCCGGCCAAGGTGCGTATCACCTCCGAGGCATTCAAACCGAGCGCCGATCTGCCGGACACTCTGCAACTCAATCAATTGGTGTTGACCGGCGAAGGTGACTTGAAAAACGGTTACCAGTTAAACGGCAATGCCACGCTGCCCGCCGATAAAGGCCCGGTGGCGCTGCTGCTCAAAGGCAAGGTCGATGCCAGCGGCGCGCAGATCGCCGGCCTCGACCTGACGGCCAACGATAAGCAAAGCCTGAAGCTCACCGGCAGCGTTGACTGGAGCAAGGGCCTCACGGCTCAGGCCAGCATCAACTGGCAGGATTTCCCTTGGCATCGGGTGTATAACGAGATCGACGAGCCGCAAGTCGCCTTGCGCACCTTTACCGGCGAAGTCTCCTACACCGACGGTCAGTACCTCGGTAACTTCG
The DNA here is from genome assembly GCF_044753325.1 of Pseudomonas sp. NPDC088414. Taxonomy (NCBI): domain Bacteria; kingdom Pseudomonadati; phylum Pseudomonadota; class Gammaproteobacteria; order Pseudomonadales; family Pseudomonadaceae; genus Pseudomonas; species Pseudomonas sp. NPDC088414. Next base: position 261,687 of record NZ_JBIVMY010000002.1, read on the forward strand.
CCGCCGACCTCGATGGCCCGGCGGGGGCGTTCAGCCTGAGCAGTCCGTTCAGCGGCAGCCTGAAGCAAATCGCCTTGCCACAGCTGAAGATGGAAGCGGGGCAGGGCAAGGCTGAAGGGCATGTCAACGTGCAGTTCGCCGATGGCATCGCCTGGGACACGGCGCTGGATCTTTCTGCGTTGAACCCGGCGTACTGGGTTGCGGAGTTGCCGGGCACGCTGGCGGGGCCGCTGCGCAGCAAAGGCGAAATGAAGAACGAACGCCTGAGCCTCACCGCCGACCTCGACCTCAAGGGCAAACTGCGCGGCCAACCGGCGATCCTCCAGGCCAAGGCTGACGGTGCCGGCGAACAGTGGAACCTCAACGCCCTGCAAGTCCGCCTCGGCGACAACAGCATCAGCGGCAAGGGCAGCCTGCAACAGAAACTCACCGGCCAGATCGACATCAAACTGACGCGTCTGGCCCAGCTCTGGCCGCAGCTGCGGGGGCAGGTCACGGGTCAGGTCAACGTTGCCGGCACGCTGCAAGCACCGCAAGGCAAACTTGATCTGCAAGGTTCGCAACTGGCGTTCCAGGACAATCGTCTGCAAAGCCTCAACCTCGACGCCACGCTCGACAGTGCGCAACGGGCGAAGATCGACCTCAAAGGCAGTGGCATTCAGGCCGGCGACACCAACCTCGGCGTATTGACCGCCAGCGCCCAGGGCGACATCAAGAGCCAGAAACTCAACCTCGACCTGCTCGGGCCGAAGCTGAAACTGGCCCTCGGTCTGGACGGCAATCTGGACAAGGGCAACTGGCGCGGCCGTCTGGCCAGCGGCGATATTCAGGCCGGCGGTCAGGACTGGAAACTGCAGAGCCCGGCCAGACTCGAACGCCTCGCCGACGGCAAGATCAACTTCGGCGCGCATTGCTGGATGTCCGGCAATGCCAGCCTGTGCGGTGAAGACCAGCGCCTGCTGCCCGAGCCGAAACTGCGTTACCACCTCAAGCAGTTCCCGATCGAAAGCCTCGCACAATGGTTGCCGAAAGACTTTGCCTGGCAAGGCAAGCTCAACGCCGACCTGCAACTGGATCTGCCGGCCAGCGGCCCCAACGGTGTGGTCAGCATCGACGCCAGCGGCGGCACCCTGCGCATGAAAGAAAAAGATCAGTGGCTGGACTTCCCGTACCAGACCCTGAAGCTCACCAGCAAACTCACACCCAAGCGCATCGACACCGACCTCAACTTCGTCGGCGGCAAACTCGGCGAGTTGATGGTGCAGGCGCAGCTCAACCCGCTGCCGAAAAACAAACCGCTGAGCGGTTCGTTCCGTCTCAGCGGACTGGACCTGTCGGTGGCGCGGCCGTTTGTGCCGATGGTCGAGAAGCTCACCGGGCGCCTGAACGGTAGCGGGACGATTTCCGGCGGGCTGCTGGCGCCGCTGGTCAACGGTACGGTCAAACTCAGCGACGGCGAAATCTCCGGCGCCGAGCTGCCGATGGAACTCAAGAACCTGCAGCTGCAAGCGGTGATTGCCGGCGAGTCGGTGCGCCTGGACGGTGGCTGGAACAGCGGCAAGACCGGGCAGGGTAGTCTCAATGGCAATGTCGCCTGGGGCCAGGCGCTGATAGTCGATCTGGCGCTCAAGGGCACGCAATTGCCGGTCACCGTCGAGCCGTACGCCAAGCTTGAAGTGGCGCCAGACCTGAAGATTTCCATGGCCGGCGATGAGCTGAAAATTGCCGGCAAGGTACAGGTGCCGCGAGGCGAAATCACCGTGCGTGAACTGCCGCCGTCAACGGTAAAGGTTTCCGACGACACGATCATCGTCGGGGCGCAGACCGAAGAGGGCAAACCACCGCTGGCGATGAAAATGGACATCGACGTGGTGGTCGGCGAAGACAAACTGAGCTTCGCCGGGTTCGGCCTGACCGCCAACCTGCAAGGTCACGTGCACATCGGCGACAACATGGACACCCGTGGCGAGCTGTGGCTCAACGACGGCCGTTACCGCGCCTACGGCCAGCGCCTGAACGTGCGCCGTGCGCGTCTGTTGTTTGCCGGCCCGATCGATCAGCCGTATCTGGACATCGAAGCGATCCGCCAGACCGACGACGTGATCGCCGGTATCCGCCTGAGCGGCAGCGCCGAGCAACCGACCACGCAGATCTTCTCCGAACCGGCCATGAGTCAGGAGCAGGCCTTGTCCTACCTGGTATTGGGGCGTCCGCTGAGCACCAACGGCGAAGACAACAACATGCTCGCGCAAGCAGCATTGGGTCTGGGCTTGATGGGCAGTTCCGGGGTCACCAGCGGCCTGGCCAAGGACCTGGGGATTCAGGACTTCCAGCTCGACACCCAAGGCAGCGGCAACACCACCAGCGTGGTCGCCAGCGGCAACATTTCCGAGAAGCTCAGTTTGCGTTATGGCGTCGGCGTGTTCGAGCCGGCCAACACCATCGCGCTGCGTTACAAGCTGAGCAAGAAGGTATATGTCGAAGCCGCCAGCGGTGTCGCCAGTTCGCTGGATATCTTCTATAAGCGCGATTTCTGAGAACGTGGCCAATAGCCGGGTCGTGACGCTGCGATCCGGTTTTTTCAGGATGTATTAGACTCACCGAACCCCCGAAAACCTTGCCGGTTGCGTCTATGGTTCGCTTGAGTATGGTCCTGCTCGGTAACGACTTCGTCCGCAAGCGTTGGTCCGCGCTGGCGCTGACCGGCATTGTCTGGGGCGCGGCCGGGGTGGCGATCTTCATCGATGCGCTGGATGGCGTTCTGTATTTTCCGCTGCATCTCTTCGGCTATCTGTTGTTGCTCGAAGCGCTGATCCTGCTGCTGGTGCCAGCCCCGCAAACCGGGACCGCTGCGGCCCTGCGTAAAGCGCGAGGTCTGGCGTTTCTCTTGCTGGGGCTTCTGATCGTTGACCGGCAACATGCTGCCGGGCTGATTCTGGCGGTGCTGTTTGGCGGGGCTTTCATCGTTGATGGGGTCTTCAGGCTGGCGGCTGCGGTGGTGGTACGTTTTGTCGGCTGGCAAGTGTCGCTGCTGGCCGGGTTGTTCGAACTCGGCTTTGGCGTGTTTATCCTTGAGCCGTATCCGACACTGTATAAGGGCACGGTGCCGTTCTGCATAGGCATGAGCCTGTTTCTCTCGGGCTGCGCGTTGTTGCGCCAAGCCGTGCGCTTCAGGCACCTGCCGCCGCTGACCGACCCTGCTGCGGTTAGTGCGCCGGCCAGCAGCGACGCTCTGGTCATCCACATCTGGACCCCCAGCGGCACTGTGGATGACACCCTGGTGCGCAACCGTCTGCTCAATCGCTACATCGCGGCGGTTGATATCAATGGGGTCATTTCCGCCGGCCACGCGGCACTGGAATGTGGCCCGGATATTTACATCAGCCATTACCCGCTGGACGACATCGACCGCTCGGCGGGGGATTTCGTGCGGTTACTGCGGGCGACGCCGAACAACGATGTCGCCGGGCGGTTTCTGCCGGACTATGCCGGCGAGGTGGCGGACTGGTGCCCGTCTTCGGTTCAGGTCAGTTTTGCCCACTATGATGCCCGGCGATTGCAGGCGTTCTGGGTGGCGTATCGACAGAACGACACCTACAACCTCACCAGCCGCAACTGTTCCAGTGCCGTGGCCCATAGCCTGGAGGCGGCTCTGGAAGGCTCGATGAATCGCGGGCATTCAAGCATGTTCGATTTTGCCCGGATCATCTTCAGCCCCGAATTCTGGGTCGCGGCGCAGGTGCGCAAGCGCGCCGAAGTAATGGCCTGGACGCCCGGGCTGGTGCTCGATTACGCCCGGGCGCTGCATGCTGCCATCGAGCCGGCACCGCCGGGCTGGCACAGCATGTTTGCGGTGACCCGACGCGCCTGCGGTTATGCAGTCACGGCCTTGCGCGGGCGCGAAGTGCATCCCCTCCAGCCGCCGGCGGCTGCCCGTCCTTCCGATGAAGTCTGAACGCCTTTAAACCGGGTTGCCCCAATCGCTGGCAAGCCAGCTCCCACAGGGTCAGTGGTGTACTCAAAATTCACGTACGCCATAGAAACCTGTGGGAGCTGGCTTGCCAGCGATAGCGTTCGCCCGCCAAACACAAAACCCAGTCCACTGGTCAACTAATTACAAAGCAACCTAACTATTACGTTGACATTCGCTGCCTAGGCAGTAACATCTCGACATACATTCACTGCCTAGGCAGTTATTAGGTGAGCACATGAAGCATTTCACCCCGGACGGATTCAAACATTGCCATCTCGGCCTGTTGCTCGGCCGTGCTGCGCTGCTCAAGGACAGGATCATCGACACCCACATGGAACCCCACGGCATCACCGCCGCGCAGTTCAAGGTGTTGATCATCATGGCCCAGTACGGCGTCGACACCCCGGCTGAGCTGTGCCGGCATCTGTCGCTGGACAGCGGTTCGATGACACGCATGCTCGATCGTCTGGAGCAGAAAGGTTTCCTGGCTCGCCAACGCAGCGAAGGCGATCGCCGTCAGGTGCAGCTCAAGCTCACCGAGCAGGGCCAGCAACTGGCCGATCGCCTGCCGCACATCGGCGCCGATGCCATGAATGAACTGGCCGGTGCCGTCACCACGGACGAGTTGAAGACCCTGGAATACATCCTCAAGAAAATCCTGCTGGCAGCCGGTGACCCGATCACTATCCAGCGCTTAGGTGAACACAATGAGCAGTAAAACCTTGCGCAGCAGCCTGACTCTGGTGCTGTCGGCGATGATTCTGGCCGGTTGCGCCAATTACAGCGGCCTCGATACCCAAGGCAAAAATCTCGATGCGAAAAGCCTGAAAGTCGGCCAATCCCTCAGCGGCGTGACCCTGTCGCCGGCCGCGTGGCCGAAGAGCGACTGGTGGACCAGCCTTGGCGATCCGCAACTCGACGGGCTGATCCGCGAAGCGCTGCACGACAGCCCGGACATGCAGATCGCCGAAGCCCGCGCGCATCAGGCCAGCGCCGCAGCCTATGCCGCCGATGCCGAACGTTATCCAACCCTCGACGCCAGCGCCGGTATCAGCCGTTCGCGCCTGGCCAAGGATCAGGACCCGCGAGGGCAGGGCGATGCCTACGCCACCGTGCGCAACGTCAGCGCCGGGTTCAATTACAACTTCGACCTGTGGGGCGGCCAGCGTGATGCCTGGGAGGCCGCGCTCGGTCAGGCTCGCGCCGCTGAAGTCGATCGTCAGGCTGCACAGCTGACCCTCGCCGCCGACGTGGCCCGGGCCTACAGTGATCTGGGTCAGGCGCACATCGTCTACGACCTGGCCAACGACGACCTCAAGCGCACCAAACAGATGCTCGATTTGAGCCAGCGTCGCCTGAGTGCCGGGATCGACAGCCAGTACCAGTTCCAGCAAACCCAAAGCCTTGAGGCCAGTTCCGAAGCCAGCCTGATCGACGCTGAAAAACGTCTGAACAGCGCGAAAATCGCCCTGGCCGTACTGCTCGGCAAAGGCCCGGATCGCGGCAACGAAATCGCCCGGCCGAAAGTCCTGCAAGCCAGTGCCGTGGCGGTGCCGTCGGTATTGCCGGCGGAACTGCTCGGTCGGCGTCCGGATCTGGTCGCGGCGCGCTGGCGCGTGGAGGCGGCGAGCAAAGACATCGACTCGGCGAAAACCCGCTTTTATCCCAACTTGAACCTCACGGCCTCGGCCGGTGCCGAATCCTTGTTGGGTGACGCGATGTTCGGGTCGGCCAGTCGCTTCTTCAGCATCGCCCCGACCATTTCGGTACCAATCTTCGACGGCGGGCGCCTGCGCGCCAACCTCGATGCGCGCGACGCCGATTACGATCTGGCGGTGGCGCAGTACAACAAAAACCTGGTGAAGGCACTGGGCGATGTCAGCGACACGATCAACCAGTTGCGTGACATCGGCCGGCAGATCGGCGCGCAGCAACACGCCACCGAGATTGCTCAGGATTCTTACAACACCGTCGTCCAGCGTTACGGTTCCGGCATCGGCAACTACCTGGACGTGCTCAGCATCGAGCAGCAATTGCTGCAGGCCCAGCGTCAGCTGGCCAACCTCAATGCCGAGCAGATCGACCTGTCGATTCAACTGATGCAAGCGCTGGGCGGCGGCTTTCAGGGTGAAACCCTGACCGCAGCCAACGCCATCCCAGCCACGCCGCACAACTAATTCAGGTATTTGTCATGGCCACTGCCGAAAACACCCAAACTCAAGCCAACACCCCCGACACCGGCAATCCGCGCAAGCGCAAATTCATGCTGCTGGTGCTGGCCGTCGTGGTCCTGCTCGCCGGTGCCGGCGTCTGGGCGTATCACGAATTCATCGGGCGCTTCAACGAAAGCACCGACGACGCCTACGTCAACGGCAACGTTGTTGAGATCACCCCGTTGGTCACCGGCACCGTGGTCAGCATCGGCGCCGACGATGGCGATCTGGTTCACGAGGGGCAAGTGCTGATCAACTTTGACCCCAACGACGCCGAAGTCGGCCTGCAAAGTGCCCAGGCGAAACTCGCGCGCACTGTGCGTCAGGTGCGCGGCCTGTACAGCAACGTTGACGGCATGAAAGCCCAGGTCAACGCGCAACAGGCTGAAGTGCAGAAGGCTCAGGACAACTACAATCGCCGGAAAAACCTCGCCGCTGGCGGGGCGATTTCCCAGGAAGAACTGTCCCACGCTCGCGACGATCTGACCTCGGCGCAAAACGCCCTGGCCAACGCCAAGCAGCAACTGAAAACCACCAGCGCGCTGGTCGACGACACCGTGGTGTCGTCGCACCCGGACGTGATGTCGGCGGCTGCCGATCTGCGTCAGGCGTACCTGACCAACGCCCGTAGCACCCTTATCGCGCCAGTCACCGGTTACGTCGCCAAACGCACCGTGCAGCTCGGTCAGCGCGTACAGCCGGGCACTGCGCTGATGGCGGTGATTCCGCTGGATCAGTTGTGGATCGACGCCAACTTCAAGGAAACCCAACTGCGTGACATGCGCATCGGCCAACCGGTGGACATCGAATCCGACATCTACGGCAGCAGCGTGAAGTACAGCGGCACCGTCGACAGCCTCGGCGCCGGTACCGGCAGCGCATTCGCCCTGCTGCCGGCGCAGAACGCCACCGGCAACTGGATCAAGATCGTGCAGCGTGTGCCAGTGCGGATTCACATCAACGCCGAAGAGCTGGCCAAGCACCCGCTGCGGGTCGGTCTGTCGACCAACGTTGAGGTGAATCTGCACGACCAGAGCGGCCCGGTGCTGGCCCAGCAACCGCCGCAAAAGGCCTCGTTCAGCACCAACGTCTACGACCGCCAACTGGCCGAAGCCGACGCGATGATTGCGCAGCTGATCCACGACAACAGCGCTGCGGTGAGCAAGACCGCGCAACGCTGAGATCACACTCTTCAGGTGCGGGCTTTTGTGGCGAGGGAGCTTGCTCCCGCTGGGGCGCGAAGCGGCCCCAATAGCTTTGCGACTGCTTCGCAGCCGAGCGGGAGCAAGCTCCCTCGCCACAAAGGCACGCTCCATAGCGTCAACCCGGTTTCATAGGATTCACAATGAGCAATAACGCCTCTTTCACGCCGCCCAGCCTGTTGCTCAGCACCATCGGCCTGTCGCTGGCGACGTTCATGCAAGTGCTCGACACCACCATCGCCAACGTGGCGTTGCCGACAATTTCCGGCAACCTCGGGGTGAGTTCGGAGCAGGGCACCTGGGTGATCACCTCGTTTGCCGTGAGCAACGCCATCGCACTGCCGCTGACCGGCTGGCTCAGTCGGCGTTTCGGCGAGGTGAAGCTGTTTTTGTGGGCGACCATTCTGTTCGTGCTGGCCTCGTTCCTCTGCGGTATCTCCACGTCGATGCCGGAACTGATCGGCTTCCGCGTGCTGCAAGGCCTGGTGGCCGGGCCGCTGTACCCGATGACGCAAACCCTGTTGATTGCCGTGTATCCCCCCGCGAGGCGCGGCATGGCCCTCGCGTTGCTGGCGATGGTCACGGTGGTCGCGCCGATTGCCGGGCCCATTCTTGGTGGCTGGATCACCGACAGCTACAGCTGGCCGTGGATCTTCTTCATCAACGTACCGATCGGCATCTTTGCGGTGATGGTAGTGCGCTCACAACTGGCCAAGCGTCCGGTGGAGACCAGCCGTCAGCCAATGGATTACGTCGGGCTGATCACGTTGATCATCGGCGTCGGCGCGTTGCAGGTGATCCTCGACAAGGGCAATGACCTGGACTGGTTCGAATCGAACTTCATCATCATCGGCGCGGCGATTTCGGTGATCGCCCTGGCAGTGTTTGTGATCTGGGAAATGACCGACCAGCATCCGGTGGTCAACCTGCGGCTTTTTGCCCACCGCAACTTCCGCATCGGCACGCTGGTGCTGGTATTGGGTTACGCCGGCTTCTTCGGCATCAACCTGATCCTGCCGCAGTGGCTGCAGACGCAGATGGGTTACACCGCGACCTGGGCCGGTCTGGCCGTGGCGCCGATCGGTATCCTGCCGGTGCTGCTGTCGCCTTTTGTCGGCAAGTACGCGAACAAGTTCGATCTGCGCCTGCTGGCAGGGCTGGCGTTCCTGGCGATTGGCCTGAGCTGCTTCATGCGCGCCGAGTTCACCAACGAGGTGGACTTCCAGCACATCGCCCTGGTGCAACTGTTCATGGGGATTGGCGTGGCGCTGTTCTTCATGCCGACCCTGAGCATCCTGATGTCGGACTTACCGCCGAGTCAGATTGCCGACGGCGCAGGCCTTGCGACCTTCCTGCGCACCTTGGGCGGCAGCTTCGCCGCCTCGCTGACCACTTGGATCTGGATCCGCCGCGCCGATCAGCATCATGCGTACATGAGCGAAAGCATCAGCACCTTCGAACCGGCGACCCGCGAGACCCTGAATCATTTGGGCGGCGCGAGCCAATCGGCTTATGCGCAGATGGATCAGATCCTCACCAGTCAGGCGTACATGCTCTCCACGGTGGATTACTTCACGCTGCTGGGCTGGGGGTTCATGGGGCTGATTCTGATTGTGTGGCTGGCGAAACCGCCGTTTGCGGCGAAGGCCGGGCCTGCTGCTTCAGGACACTAAGGTCAAAAGCCCCTCACCCTAACCCTCTCCCGGAGGGAGAGGGGACTGACTGAGGGTTTCTTTCGAGGTCCGCCGACCTGAGCCACCGAGTTGAACTCAGGTTTTGAATAGCATGAAGATCGGCTCCCTTTCCCCCTCGCCCCCCTGGGGGAGAGGGCTGGGGTGAGGGGGTAGCGATCTTCAGCCGTGCGGCAAAGCCAGTGGCGGAGCAAAGTCGAACGGCGCCAGGGCAAACCCGTTCTCATCCACCTGCAACGCCCAACCCTGACGATCCCAATCCCCCAGCACAATCCGCTTCGCCGCCTGCTCACCGAGCTGCAGCTTATGGATCGCCGGGCGATGGGTGTGGCCATGAATCAGGGTTTTCACCCCGTATTCCTGCATGATCCGCGGAATTTCCTCCGGCGTGACATCGACGATGTCATTGGCCTTCATCCGTGTCTGCGCGCGGCTTTCACTGCGCAGCTTGCGCGCCAGTTTGTGACGGGTGCTCAGCGGCAGGTGGCGCAGGATGAACAGGGTGATCGGGTTACGCAGGTAGCGGCGCAGCTTCATGTAGGCTTCGTCGCGGGTGCACAGGCTGTCGCCGTGCATCAGCAGCACTGGCTCGCCGTAAAACTGCACGACACTCGGGTCCTTCAACAGCGTGCAGCCGGCTTCTTTGCAGAAGGCCTTGCCGAGCAGGAAGTCGCGATTGCCGTGCATCAGAAAGATCGCCGTGCCGCTGTCGCTCAATTGGCGCAGGGCCTGGCAGATGGAACGCTGGAAGGGCGTCATGGCATCGTCGCCAATCCACGCCTCGAAGAAGTCGCCGAGAATGTAGAGCGCACTCGCCGAGCGGGCGCGTCCGGCGAGCAAATCCAGAAACGCCCGGGTAATGTCCGGGCGCTCCTCTTCCAGATGCAAGTCTGAAATCAGCAATATCACGCTTCGATGATCTCGGCTTTCTCGATGATCACGTCGTCTTTCGGCACGTCCTGGTGACCGGCCTTGGAAGTGGTGGCCACGCCTTCGATCTTGTCGACTACGTCGGTACCGGCAACCACTTTACCGAACACGGCATAACCCCAGCCCTGAGCGGTCTTGGCGGTGTGGTTGAGGAAGCTGTTGTTGGTGGCGTTGATGAAGAACTGCGCCGAGGCCGAGTGCGGGTCCATGGTGCGGGCCATGGCCAGGGTGTACTTCTCGTTCTTCAGGCCGTTGTCGGCTTCGTTCTGGATGCTGGCGCGCTTGTCTTTCTTTTCTTGCATGCCAGGCTGGAAACCGCCGCCCTGGATCATGAAGCCCTTGATCACACGGTGAAAGACTACGTTTTCGTAGTGGCCGGCCTTAACGTATTCAAGAAAGTTGGCAACGGTGATCGGCGCTTTTTCAGCGTCCAGTTCGATGACGATGTCGCCGTAGTTGGTGGTCAGTTTGACTTGAGTCATGATCGCTACTCTTTATAAGGAATTCGTGGTTTTCGGACACTGAGTACCGAAACCGGTTCAGCCTGCATCGGCCAAGGAGCGCAGTTTAGCGTGACAGGCGCGAATTTCGAGGCTGTTTTTCCAAAACCCTTCGATTAAATGCACTCCTTTATAGGCCGTGCTCTGTCAGCCCCTTGACAGCATCGGCTATGATAGCGGCTTTGTTTTGTCTGGCCCCCTTTGCGGCCGCGCACATGTAAGTCAAGGATCCTATGAGCAAGCCCACTGTCGACCCTACCTCGAATGCCAAGTCCGGCCCTGCCGTGCCGGTCAATTTCCTGCGGCCGATCATCCAGGCAGACCTGGACTCGGGCAAGCACACCCAGATCGTCACCCGTTTTCCGCCTGAGCCCAACGGCTACCTGCACATCGGCCACGCCAAGTCGATCTGCGTGAACTTCGGCCTGGCCCAGGAGTTCGGCGGCGTCACGCACCTGCGTTTCGACGACACCAACCCGGCCAAGGAAGACCAGGAATACATCGACGCGATCGAATCCGACGTCAAATGGCTGGGCTTCGAGTGGTCCGGCGAAGTGCGCTACGCCTCGCAGTATTTCGACCAGTTGCACGACTGGGCGGTGGAGCTGATCAAGGCCGGCAAGGCCTACGTCGACGACCTGACCCCGGAGCAGGCCAAGGAATACCGTGGCAGTCTGACCGAGCCGGGCAAGAACAGCCCGTTCCGCGACCGTTCGGTGGAAGAGAATCTCGACTGGTTCGCGCGCATGCGTGCCGGTGAGTTCCCGGACGGCGCCCGCGTGCTGCGCGCGAAGATCGACATGGCTTCGCCGAACATGAACCTGCGCGACCCGATCATGTACCGCATCCGCCACGCCCATCACCACCAGACCGGTGACAAGTGGTGCATCTACCCGAACTACGACTTCACCCACGGTCAGTCGGACGCCATCGAAGGCATCACCCACTCGATCTGCACCCTGGAATTCGAAAGCCATCGTCCGCTGTACGAGTGGTTCCTGGACAACCTGCCGGTGCCGGCCAACCCGCGCCAGTACGAGTTCAGCCGCCTGAACCTGAACTACACCATCACCAGCAAGCGCAAGCTCAAGCAGTTGGTGGATGAAAAGCACGTGCACGGCTGGGACGACCCACGCATGTCGACGCTGTCGGGTTTCCGCCGTCGCGGCTACACCCCGGCATCGATCCGCAATTTCTGCGACATGGTCGGCACCAACCGTTCCGATGGCGTGGTCGACTTCGGCATGCTCGAGTTCAGCATCCGTCAGGACCTGGACGCGAACGCCCCACGCGCCATGTGCGTGCTGCGTCCGTTGAAAGTCGTGATCACCAACTACCCGGAAGGTCAGGTCGAGAACCTCGAACTGCCGCGTCATCCGCAGAAAGAAGAACTCGGCGTGCGTCAGCTGCCGTTCGCCCGTGAAATCTACATCGACCGCGATGACTTCATGGAAGAGCCGCCAAAGGGCTACAAGCGTCTGGAGCCGAACGGCGAAGTGCGTCTGCGCGGCAGCTACGTGATCCGTGCCGACGAAGCGATCAAGGACGCCGACGGCAACATCGTCGAACTGCGTTGCTCGTACGACCCGGACACCCTGGGCAAGAACCCTGAAGGCCGCAAGGTCAAGGGCGTGATCGACTGGGTGACGGCGGCTGCCAGCATCGAGTGCGAAGTGCGTCTGTACGATCGCCTGTTCCGTTCTCCGAACCCGGAGAAGGCCGAAGACAGCGCGAGTTTCCTCGACAACATCAACCCTGACTCACTGCAAGTGCTGACCGGTTGTCGTGCTGAGCCTTCGTTGGGCAATGCACATCCGGAAGACCGTTTCCAGTTCGAGCGCGAAGGCTACTTCGTTGCCGACATCAAGGACTCGAAACCAGGTCAGCCGGTATTCAACCGTACCGTGACCCTGCGTGATTCGTGGGGCCAGTGATTCTGCGTCAAGGAAATTAACGTGCTGACGATCTACAACACGCTCACCAAGAGCAAAGAAGTCTTCAAGCCGCTGGATGGCAACAAGGTGCGCATGTACGTGTGCGGCATGACCGTGTACGACTACTGCCACCTCGGCCACGGCCGCAGCATGGTCGCGTTCGACCTGGTGACCCGCTGGTTGCGGTTCAGCGGTTACGACCTGACCTACGTGCGCAACATCACCGACATCGACGACAAGATCATCAATCGTGCGCGCGAGAACGGTGAGTCGTTCGAAGCGCTGACCGAGCGCATGATCGCCGCGATGCACGAAGACGAAGCGCGCCTGAACATCAAGAAGCCGGACATGGAGCCGCGTGCCACGGATCACATTCCGGGCATGCACGCGATGATCCAGACCCTGATCGACAAGGGCTTCGCTTATGCTCCGGGCAATGGCGACGTGTACTACCGCGTCGCCAAGTTCATGGGCTACGGCAAGCTGTCGCGCAAGAAAATCGAAGACCTGCGTATCGGTGCACGCATCGAAGTCGACGAGTCGAAAGAAGACCCGCTGGATTTCGTCCTGTGGAAAGCCGCCAAACCGGGTGAGCCGAGCTGGGAATCGCCGTGGGGCGCCGGGCGTCCGGGCTGGCACATCGAGTGCTCGGTGATGTCCACCTGCTGCCTCGGTGAGACCTTCGACATTCATGGCGGCGGCAGCGACCTCGAGTTTCCGCACCACGAAAACGAAATCGCCCAGAGCGAAGCGGCCACCGGCAAGACCTACGCCAACGCGTGGATGCATTGCGGCATGATCCGCATCAATGGCGAGAAGATGTCCAAGTCCTTGAACAACTTCTTCACCATTCGCGACGTGCTCGACAAGTACCACCCGGAAGTCGTGCGTTACCTGCTGGTGTCCAGTCACTACCGCAGCGCGATCAACTACTCGGAAGACAACCTCAAGGACGCCAAGGGCGCACTCGAGCGTTTCTACCATGCGTTGAAAGGCCTGCCGAGCGTTGCTCCGGCTGGCGGCGAAGCCTTCGTCGAGCGTTTCACCACGGTGATGAACGACGACTTCGGCACGCCGGAAGCCTGCGCGGTGCTGTTCGAGATGGTGCGTGAGATCAACCGTCTGCGCGAGAGCGATCTCGACGCGGCGGCCGGCCTGGCGGCACGTCTGAAAGAACTGGCAAGCGTGCTGGGCGTGTTGCAGCTGGAAGCCGATGACTTCCTGCAGGCGGGCGCCGAAGGGCGTGTCGATGCGGCTGAAGTCGATGCGCTGATTGCTGCACGTCTGGCGGCACGCGCCGGCAAGGACTGGGCCGAATCCGACCGCATCCGCGACCAGCTCACCGCCATGGGCGTGGTGCTGGAAGACGGCAAGGGCGGCACAACCTGGCGTCTGGCTGACTGATTGCTTGATTTGCTATAAAACAAAACCCGCCTTGTGCGGGTTTTTGTTTCTCAGAGCAAAAGCACCCTCACCCTCACCCTCACCCTAACCCTCTCCCGGAGGGAGAGGGGACTGATCGGGGGATGCTCTGGAAATGCGCCAATCTGAAGGATTGTCACCGAACCCATATTCGCCTCGGTTCATCGGAGCGAAGTACAATGGTAGACACCACGGTCGGCTCCCTCTCCCTCGGGAGAGGGCTGGGGTGAGGGGCAGGCGGTGCACTCATTCGCCAGGCTGGCGCAAGCGCTTGTACAGGGTATTTCGGCTAACCCCCAACCGCCGCGCCAGATGCGAAATATTGCCCCCGGCTGCTTTCAACTCCCGGTTCAACGCCTCCACATCATTCAGATCCAGCCCCAGCGGCTGCACGCTCTCCACCGGCTCCATCTCCAGATCGACAAAAAAATCATCCGGCAAATGCTCCGGCCGTACCGGTTGTTCCTCGGCCATCGCCAGCGCCACCTGCATCACGCTGCTGACCTGACGCAGATTTCCCGGCCATGGATGCCGCTCGAACAGCTCCAGCACTTCGTGGCTGAGCCCGGCCCATTGCGTCGGTTCGCGATGCTGTTCCCACAGGCGTTTGAACAGCGCTTCTTTGTCACTGCGCTCGCGCAGCGGCGGCAGTTCCAGGGTCAACCCTCCAATTCGATAGTACAAATCCTCGCGAAACCGCCCCAGTTGCACTTGCTCGCGTAAAGAGCGGTTGGTCGCCGAGATGATCCGCAGATCCACCGGGAACAACTCGCTGCTGCCCACCGGTTGCACACAGCGCTCCTGCAACACCCGCAACAGCCGCGCCTGAGTCGGCAGCGGCATGTCGCCGATTTCATCGAGAAACAGCGTGCCTTTGTCCGCCTTGCGGATCAGGCCGATGCTGCCTTTCTGGTTGGCGCCGGTGAACGCGCCTTTCTCATAGCCGAACAGTTCTGACTCCACCAGTTCGGCAGGGATCGCCGCGCAGTTGACGGCGATGAACGCCTGTTTGCTGCGCGAACTGGCCTGATGCAGGGCTTTGACAAAGACTTCCTTGCCGACGCCGGTTTCGCCGTGGATCAGCAGCGGGATGTCTTTTTCCAGCAGGCGTTCGGCCTGGCGCACGGCTTTCTCGACGCGGCTGTCGCCAAAGTGCAGGGAGTTGAGGCTGATCGTACCCGGCACTTTGAGCGGCGCTGCGGTGGGCTTGGGTTCGGCAAATACCCTTGGCTGAATCGGCGCTTGTTGCGGGCGCTTCAACAAGCACTGGAAGCGGTTGCGCCCCGAGGTCTGCAGGGAGAACGGCAAGCCGTCGGGCTGATTCATCAGTTCCAGCAACGACACGTTGAACAGGCTTTCGACACTGACCCGCGACAGGCGCACGCCGAGCAGATTGTCGGCCCGGCGATTGGCCGACAACACTTGTCCGCTCTCATCGAAAATCAGCAACCCCGCCCACTGACTGTCGAGGTTGTTCAACCCGGTGTTGAAGGTCAGTTGAAAGTGCTGGCCGTGGAACAGGTTGAGGATCAGCCGGTTCTCCACGGTCTGGCTCATCATCTTGACCATGCCCAGCGTGTGCGAGGGCGGCAGGTAACTGTCGCTGGACACGTCGAGCACCGCGATGACCTTGCGCTCGGCATCGAAAATCGGTGCGGCCGAGCCGGTCATGAAGCGGTTGGCCTTGAGAAAGTGCTCATCGTGCTCGATGTGCACCGCTTGTTCGCAGGCCAGCGCGGTGCCGATCGCATTGGTGCCGCTGCAGCGTTCCATCCAGCTCGCCCCGGCGCGAAAACCCCGAGCCAGGTTCGGCTCGATAAAACGCTGGGTGCCCCAGGATGTCAGCACCTGGCCCTGATGGTCGGCGAGCATGATCAGGCAATTGGAGTTGCTCAGGATGTTCTCGTAATACGGCAGCACTTCCTGATGGGTGGTCTGCACCAACGCGTGGTGCCGGTCGAGCAACTGCGCGATGCCGGCGGCGGGCAACTGATCGAAGGCCGGGGGGCTCTGATGGTTGAGACCGAAGGCGCGGCAACGTTGCCAGGAATTCTGGACGATCGCGTCGTGGGACAGCGGCGGGGCAGGTGCGGCCATGGTGGTGGGCCTCTGATGCAGCGTCTTTTATTGTTGTTATGGACCTAAATCCTGAGCAAAACACAGATCAACTGTGGGAGCGAGCTTGCTCGCGAAAGCGTCGTATCAGTCACCGAATCGGCTGAATGACACACCGCATTCGCGAGCAAGCTCGCTCCCACAGGATCTCCGGTGTTCACCGAAATGAGTTCATAGAGTGTTGTTCACTATTGTTCATTGTCAATCGCCCAACTGTTCAAATGTGTTCAGCAATGAACGCTCATTCCTCGCGTTTTCAGGCCTTTTCACGGCAAATCAACCACTTGCCATTTCTGGCACGAATGTCGCTCTGCTGCACAGGTCGCTTGACTCCAATAATAAAAAAGGCCGAGCCATGTCACTCACCCTGGAGCACGTCAGCCGTACCGTCGAGGGCCAGACCTGGATCGACGATGCCTGCCTGACATTCGAACCCGGATCCTTCAACGTTCTGCTCGGCCGCACGCTGTCCGGCAAGACCAGCCTGATGCGCCTGATGGCCGGTCTGGACAAGCCCGACAGCGGCCGCGTCCTGATGAACGGCGTCGATGTCACCCAGCGCCCGGTGCGCCTGCGCAACGTGTCGATGGTCTATCAGCAGTTCATCAATTACCCGACCATGACCGTGTTCGAGAACATCGCCTCGCCGCTGCGGCAGGCCGGTGTTGCCAAGGACGTCATCCACAGCAAAGTGTTGGAAACCGCGAAGATGCTGCGCATCGAGAAATTCCTGCAGCGCTATCCGCTGGAGCTTTCCGGCGGTCAGCAGCAGCGCACGGCGATGGCCCGGGCGCTGGTCAAGGATGCCGAGCTGATCCTGTTCGACGAGCCGCTGGTCAACCTCGACTACAAGCTGCGCGAAGAACTGCGTCAGGAAATGCGCGAGCTGTTCAAACTGCGCCACACCATCGCGATCTACGCCACCACCGAACCCAACGAAGCGTTGGCGCTGGGCGGCACCACGACGATTCTGCACGAGGGCCGGGTGATTCAGAGCGGCCCGTCGACCTCGGTCTACCACCAGCCGCAAACGGTGCTGGCGGCAGAGTTGTTCTCCGAACCGCCGATCAACCTGATGCCGGGGCGCATCGCCGGCAACGAAGTCAGCTTTGCCAATTTCGTGCACTTCCCGCTGAACGTCGATCTGCGCCCGGTGGGCGAGGGCGAGTTTCGCTTTGGCGTGCGCCCCAGCCATATCTCGCTGGTGCCGAGCAACGATGACGATCTGGAGCTGGCGGTCACCGTCGAAGTGGCGGAGATCAGCGGCTCGGAAACCTTCCTGCACGTGCGCAACGAACATTTCCTGCTGGTGCTGCACCTGCCGGGGGTTCACGAATACGACGTCGATGCGCCGATCCGCATCTACATCCCGACTCACAAACTGTTCGTGTTCGATGCGCAGGGCCGTCTGGTGCAGGCACCGGGTCAACGTGTCGCGAGGGTCGCCTGATGGCCGAAATCCGTTTGCAGCACCTCGCCCACAGCTACAGCAAAACCCCGAGCGGGCCTGACGATTACGCGATCCGCGAGATGGACCACATCTGGGAACAGGGCGGCGCCTATGCCTTGCTCGGCCCATCAGGCTGCGGCAAATCGACCTTGCTCAACATCATTTCCGGCCTGCTCAGCCCTTCGCAAGGGCATGTGTTGTTCGATGGCAAAGCAGTCAACGACCTGACCCCGGAGAAGCGCAACATCGCCCAGGTGTTCCAGTTCCCGGTGGTCTACGACACCATGACCGTGTTCGATAACCTGGCTTTCCCCTTGAGAAATCAGGGCATGGCCGAGGCGAAAGTGCACAGCAAGGTGCAGGAAATCGCTGAAGTCCTTGACCTGCAAAACCTGTTGAGCAAGAAGGCGCGCAACCTCACCGCTGACGAAAAACAGAAAGTCTCCATGGGCCGTGGTCTGGTGCGTGACGACGTCTCGGCGATCCTTTTCGACGAACCGCTGACGGTGATCGACCCGCATCTGAAATGGAAGCTGCGGCGCAAGCTCAAGCAGATCCACGAGCAGTTCAACATCACCATGGTCTACGTCACCCACGATCAGCTCGAAGCCTCGACCTTCGCCGACAAGATCGCGGTGATGTACGGCGGGCAGATCGTGCAGTTCGGCACGCCGCGGGAACTGTTCGAACGGCCGAGCCACACCTTTGTCGGCTACTTCATCGGCAGCCCGGGAATGAACCTGATCGACGTGGTCCCGCAACCGGGCGGGGTCGGTTTCGCTTCGACGCACCTGCCACTGTCCGACGCCTTGCAACGGCATATCGAACACGGCCAGTGGAAAAATCTGAAGGTCGGCATCCGCCCGGAGTTCATCCATGTCTGGGACGAGCCGTTTGACGAGGCGATGCAGGCGCGGGTGGTTCACGTCGAAGACCTCGGCACCTACAAGATCCTCACCCTCGACCTCGACGGCGCGCCGCTGAAGGTGCGTCTGGCCGAAGACAAACCGGTGCCGCAGGGCACGGCGTATATCAGTTTTCCGGCGCAGTGGCTGATGGTCTATGCCGATGAGTTTCTGCTTGAAGCCGGTGATGAGGTGCAGCCATGAACAAGGTGCAGAACAACAAGGCCTGGTGGCTGGTGTTGCCGGTGTTTCTGCTGGTGGCGTTCAGCGCGGTGATCCCGATGATGACCGTGGTCAACTATTCGGTGCAGGACATTTTCGACCAGTCCAGCCGCTACTTCGTCGGCGCCGACTGGTACAAACAGGTGCTGCTCGATCCGCGTCTGCATGACTCGTTGCTGCGTCAGTTCATTTATTCGGCGTGCGTGCTGTTGATCGAAATTCCGTTGGGTATCGCCGTCGCCCTGACCATGCCGACCAAGGGCCGCTGGTCGTCGGTGGTGCTGATCATTCTTGCGATTCCGTTGCTAATCCCGTGGAACGTGGTCGGCACCATCTGGCAGATCTTCGGCCGCGCCGATATCGGCCTGCTCGGGTCAAGCCTGAATGCGCTGGGCATCAGCTACAACTACGCGGCCAACACCATGGACGCCTGGGTGACGGTGCTGGTGATGGACGTCTGGCACTGGACTTCGCTGGTGGCGCTCCTGTGTTTTTCCGGGCTGCGGGCGATTCCCGACGTGTATTACCAGGCGGCGCGGATCGACCGCGCCTCGGCCTGGGCAGTGTTCAGGCACATCCAGTTGCCGAAGTTGAAAAGCGTGCTGCTGATCGCGGTGATGTTGCGCTTCATGGACAGTTTCATGATCTACACCGAGCCGTTCGTGCTCACCGGCGGCGGGCCGGGCAATGCCACAACCTTCTTGAGTCAGACCTTGACCCAGATGGCGGTCGGCCAATTCGATCTCGGTCCGGCAGCGGCGTTCTCGCTGGTGTACTTCCTGATCATCCTGCTGGTCTCGTGGCTGTTCTACACCGCCATGACCCATTCCGACGCCAACCGCTGAGGGCCCGGCCATGAGCAAAAGAAAGCTTATCCCATTGCTGGTGTACATCCTGTTCCTGCTGGTGCCGATCTACTGGCTGTTGAACATGTCGTTCAAGAGCAACACCGAAATCCTCGGCGGACTGACCCTGTTTCCGCAGGACTTCACCTGGCACAACTACAAGGTGATTTTCACCGACCCGAGCTGGTACACCGGTTATCTCAATTCGCTGTATTACGTCAGCCTGAACACGGTGATCTCGCTGAGTGTGGCGCTGCCGGCGGCGTACGCGTTTTCGCGCTATCGCTTCCTCGGCGACAAGCATCTGTTCTTCTGGCTGCTGACCAACCGCATGGCGCCGCCGGCGGTGTTTCTGTTGCCGTTCTTCCAGCTCTATTCGTCGATCGGGCTGTTCGACACGCACATCGCCGTGGCGCTGGCGCACTGCCTGTTCAACGTGCCGCTGGCGGTGTGGATTCTTGAAGGCTTCATGTCCGGCGTGCCCAAGGAAATCGACGAAACCGCCTACATCGACGGCTACAGCTTTCCCAAGTTCTTCGTGAAGATTTTCATCCCGCTGATCGGCTCCGGCATCGGCGTCACGGCGTTCTTCTGCTTCATGTTTTCCTGGGTCGAACTGCTGCTGGCGCGCACGCTGACCTCGGTCAACGCCAAGCCGATTGCCGCGGTGATGACGCGCACGGTTTCCGCTTCGGGCATCGACTGGGGCGTGCTGGCGGCGGCGGGGGTGTTGACGATCCTGCCGGGCATGCTGGTGATCTGGTTTGTTCGCAACCACGTGGCCAAGGGCTTTGCTCTGGGTCGGGTCTGAGGAACGCATGATGGAATGGATGAGCTGGACCACCCCCACGGCGGGGTTCTTTATCGCCATCGGCCTGTTGCTGGTGGGCATGACCACCTGGGAATTGCGCTCGCCGAGCATCCTGCGGCGCGGTTTTCTGCCGATTGCCACCACCCGTGGCGATCGCTTGTTCATCGGTCTTCTCGGCAGCGCCTACCTGCATCTGCTGGTAATCGGCGTCACCGACTGGAGCATCTGGGTAGCGTCCGCGCTGTCTCTGGTGTGGCTGTTGGTTGTGATGCGCTGGGGCTAGTCGAGTCGCTCGGCAATCGTGCTCCGTAACTCAAACTGGAGGTCTCTATGTTCGACAAAAACAATAAGCTGCGACATAGCATTTCATTGGCAGCCATGCTGGCACTCAGCGGTTTGAGCGCATCTGCCTGGGCCGATGCCTACGAAGACGCGGCGAAAAAATGGATCGGCAGCGAGTTCAAGCCGTCGACCCTGACGGCCGATCAGCAACTCGAAGAACTGAAGTGGTTCATCAAGGCCGCCGAGCCGTTTCGTGGCATGGAAATCAAAGTGGTTTCCGAGACTCTGACCACCCACGAATACGAGTCGAAAGTGCTGGCCAAGGCCTTCACCGAAATCACCGGGATCAAGCTCACCCACGACCTGCTGCAAGAAGGCGACGTGGTGGAAAAAATGCAGACGGTGATGCAGTCGGACAAGAACATCTACGACGGCTGGGTCAACGACTCGGACTTGATCGGCACGCACTTTCGCTACGGCAAGACCGAATCGATCACCGACCTGATGGCCAACGAAGGCAAGAACTTTACCTCACCGACCCTCGACATCAAGGACTTCATTGGCATCTCGTTCACCACCGCGCCGGACGGCAAGATTTATCAGTTGCCCGACCAGCAGTTCGCCAACCTGTACTGGTTCCGCGCCGACTGGTTCGAACGCGCCGATCTGAAAGCCAAGTTCAAGGAAAAGTACGGCTACGAATTGGGCGTGCCGGTGAACTGGTCGGCCTATGAAGACATCGCCAAATTCTTCAGCGAAGACGTCAAGGAAATCGACGGCAAGCGCGTCTACGGCCACATGGACTACGGCAAGAAAGACCCGTCGCTCGGCTGGCGTTTCACCGATGCCTGGTTCTCCATGGCCGGGGGCGGCGACAAGGGTTTGCCTAACGGCTTGCCGGTGGACGAGTGGGGGATTCGCGTCGAGGACTGCCATCCGGTCGGTTCCAGCGTGACCCGCGGCGGCGACACCAACGGCCCGGCGGCAGTGTTCGCCACGCAGAAATACGTCGATTGGCTCAAGGCCTACGCGCCACCGGAAGCGGCGGGCATGACCTTCTCCGAGTCCGGCCCGGTGCCGTCGCAGGGCAACATCGCTCAGCAGATCTTCTGGTACACCGCGTTCACTGCCGACATGACCAAACCGGGCCTGCCGGTGGTCAACGCCGACGGCACACCGAAATGGCGCATGGCGCCGTCGCCGCGCGGGCCGTATTGGGAGGAGGGCATGAAGCTCGGCTATCAGGATGTGGGTTCGTGGACGTTCATGAAATCCACGCCTGAGAAACAGAAGCTCGCGGCGTGGCTGTACGCGCAGTTCGTCACCTCGAAAACCGTGTCGCTGAAGAAAACCATCGTCGGCCTGACACCGATCCGCGAGTCGGACATCAACTCGCAGGCGATGACCGATCTGGCGCCGAAACTCGGTGGTCTGGTCGAGTTTTACCGCAGCCCGGCCCGCGTACAATGGACCCCGACCGGCACCAACGTGCCGGACTATCCGCGCCTGGCGCAGCTGTGGTGGAGCCACATCGCCGAAGCGGCCAGCGGCGAGAAGACTCCGCAACAGGCGCTGGACGGCCTGGCCAAGGATCAGGACGCAATCATGACCCGCCTCGAACGCTCCAAGGCCCAAGCGGTGTGCGCCCCGAAAATGAACCCGGAACGCGACGCGCAATACTGGTTCGACCAACCGGGCGCACCGAAACCGAAACTGGCCAACGAGAAGCCGAAGGGCGAGACCGTGAGCTACAACGAACTGCTGAAATCGTGGGCGGATGCGCGTAAGTAAAAGCTGAAATGTGAAAAGCGAACGGCACCGAAAGGTGCCGTTTTTTTTGTTGCCTGATCTACCGTAATCGCTTGCAGGCAAGCTCCCACAGGTTTCAGTGGTGTCCACAAATTCAGAGTGCGCCTGGAACCACTGTGGGAGCTGGCTTGCCAGCGATAGCGGTGTGTCAAAAAAATAAGGATGTGACTGACCCGCCGTCATCGCTGGCAAGCCAGCTCCCACAAGTTTGCGTGTCGTCCAAAAAACTCAAAAACACCCCGATCCCTGTAGGAGCTGCCGCAGGCTGCGATCTTTTGATTCTGATCTTCAAAGGCTAAGGCAAAAGATCGCAGCCTGCGGCAGCTCCTACAGGACACCGGTCAATGCCAGCTTCATGCTTGGTATCAAGCATGGCGTCAGGCCCGAGTACACCGCGATTCACTGTGGGAGCTTGCCTGCAAGCGATGGGGCCATGGGTGTCGCCGCGGGAAAACCGAGGCGAAATACGGTCATGACACCTGGCAAGCTCTTCACCTCCGCTACTCCCTGATGCAGGCTCATGATCGAGCGCACGATCGCCAGCCCCAGCCCGGTGCTGCCCTGCGAGCGCGAACGGGCGCTGTCGACGCGGTAGAAGCGGTCGAACAGGTGCGGCAGGTGCTGCGCCTCGATGCCGGCGCCGGGATTGCTCACCAGCAGTGACGCCTGCGTTGCGCCTTGCTCGATCAGCAAGGTGATGGTTTTGCCGTTCGGGCAATGGCGCAGCGCGTTGGACAGCAGATTCGAAATCGCCCGCTGAATCATCAGCCGATCGCCCAGCACCGATGCGCTGCCAACAACATTCAAATGAATCTGCTTGTCCTGCGCCGCCAGCGAAAACATCTCCGCGACCTTCGCCGCTTCCGCCTCCAGCGCCACCGCTTCAAACGGCGCCAGTGCCGACGGATGACTGACCTGCGCGAGAAACAGCATGTCCGAGACAATCCGCGCCACGCGTTCCAGCTCCTCGGTACACGACACGAGCACGTCCTGGTATTCCTCACTCGTGCGTTCGCGAGACAGCGTCACCTGGGCCTTGCCCATCAGGTTGTTGATCGGCGTGCGCAGCTCATGGGCGAGATCATCGGAGAACTGCGACAACTGCTGCACCCCGGCATCGAGGCGATGCAGCATGAAGTTGATGCCCTGCGCCAGTTCGCTCAACTCCTGCGGCATGTTCACCACCGACAGCCGATGCTCCAGATCCTGCGTCGAGACCCTCGCCGCCACTTTGCGAAACTCGCGCAGCGGCGCCAGTCCGCGCTGCACTGCGCCCCACGCTGTCAGACCAATGAATACCAGCAGCAACGGCAGGGCGATCAGCGTCGAACGCAGATAGGCGCTGAGCAAGGCTTGATCATGCGCGTTGTCCATCGACAGCAGCACCGGCACGCTGCTGCCGTCCTTGAGCCGAATCAATTTCGACGCGGTAAGGAACTTCGCGCCCTCGTCATCGCTGCTGTCGCTATAGGCCAACTGCTCGGTAGTGCCTCGCACCGCACGCAATTCGGCGCGCGGATCCTTCAGCCCTGAGCCGGATTTGAGCAGCGGCGAACGCAGGTTCGAGCGGTCATAAATCGTCAGCGTCAGGTTGTCGTGGCCCATGACCTGATCGAGCAGAATGTGCGGCTTGCCACTGACTTCGTTGGCGTCGACGTACAGCGACAGGCTGTGTTCCACCTGCGCCATCTTCTTTTCCAGGCTGTCGCGCGACAGCGCATTCAGCTCATGGGTCAGGGCGAAATAGGCGAGGATCGCCAGAAACACCACCAACAGCGCGCCGAGAATACTCACGGTCAAACCGAGGCGCATCGACAGGCTGGCCGGCTTCATTCCCGCGCCTCCAGCACGTAGCCGACACCGCGCAGGGTGTGGATCAGCTTGTTGTCGAACGGGTCATCGATTTTCGCCCGCAAGCGCCGGATCGACACTTCGACCACGTTGGTGTCGCAGTCGAAATTCATGTCCCATACCAGCGAGATGATCTGCGTACGGGTCAGCACCTCGCCGGACTGGCGCATCAGCAAATGCAGCAGGGCGAATTCCTTGGTGGTCAGGTCGATGCGCTGCTCGCCACGAAACGCCCGATGCCGGCCCGGATCAAGCTCCAGATCAGCGACTTTCAACACCTGCGGCACTGGAATGTTTTCGCTGCGGCGCATCAAGGTGCGGACCCGCGCCAGCAATTCGGGAAACTCGAACGGCTTGACCAGATAGTCATCGGCGCCCAGATCCAGCCCACGGATCTTGTCTGCCAGACGCCCGCGCGCGGTGAGCATCATCACCCGCGTCGAGTGGGTGCGGCGCAGTTGTTC
Source organism: Pseudomonas sp. NPDC088414 (assembly GCF_044753325.1). Classification (NCBI taxonomy): domain Bacteria; kingdom Pseudomonadati; phylum Pseudomonadota; class Gammaproteobacteria; order Pseudomonadales; family Pseudomonadaceae; genus Pseudomonas; species Pseudomonas sp. NPDC088414. Next base: position 286,306 of record NZ_JBIVMY010000002.1, read on the forward strand.
CAGCACGCCCCAGCCGTCCAGTTCCGGCAAGTTCACGTCGAGAATGATCAGGTCATAGGCCTGCTGTTGCGCCAGATGCAATCCATCGGCACCGGTGGCGGCGTGGTCAACGATATAACCACTTTCGGTCAAACCCTGATGCAAGTATTCGGCAGCTTTAAGCTCGTCCTCGACGACAAGGATTCGCATGATCTATCACCACTTTTATTTAATGGATATTTAATTAAGGCAACCCCTCACCCTAACCCTCTCCCCGAGGGAGAGGGGACTGAATGCGGGATATTTCAGAGCTACGCCAACGTGAAAAAACTTTACTGAATCCATAATCGACTTGATGTAACAGGTCGATAAATAACGCGAGACACTTCGGTCGGCTCCCTCTCCCCCCGGGAGAGGGCTGGGGTGAGGGGATGTCCGTGACGATAAAGGTTGTAGCGGCTACAGGGTCAACAACCCGATGCTTTAAACCGGGGCTGTGCGACAGTCCGCCGCAGCGCGGAACACAGGATTCTCGTAAGTTTGATTCCGACAAGTGCTGTTCAGCAGATAACTACCGTGTTTTTGTTTCGATGTGTTTCGATAACTCCGTTTGCACTTCGCATCCTAGAACAAAACAACTTTGCTGAACCGTGGATAACGGATTTGTAATGTTCCAGTCACCTTGTCGATAAGTTCAAAACCCTAACGTGGCGGCATCGAAAAATCCTGAATTAAAGGAAGTCCCCCATTGCCCGGTGTAATTGAACTGACGGCGCGATCACGCCTGAACAAAACCGCCAGCGGCCTCTTGTTGCTGGCGTGCACCAGCCTTGCGAGCGCCTCGACCCTGACCCTTGATCAGGCGCTGCAAAGTGCCTTCGCCGGCAACCCCGATCTCGCCGCCGCGCAGTGGGAAATCGGCATTGCCGAGGGCGACCGCCAACAGGCTGGACTGATCCCCAATCCCGAGGTGTCGTGGGAGGCCGAAGACACCCGGCGCAACTCCCGCACCACCACGCTGATGCTCAGCCAGCCGATTGAGCTGGGCGGCAAACGCGGCGCGCGCATCGATGTCGCCAGCCGTGCGCAGGACGCCGCCGGCATCGAACTGGAGCGCAAGCGCAATGCCTTGCGCGCCGATGTGATTCAGGCGTTCAACAGTGCGCAAACCGCGCAGCAGCGCTTGCAGTTGTCGCGTCAGTCGCTGCAACTGGCCGAGCACGGTGTGCGCGTTGCTCAGGGGCGGATCGAGGCCGGTAAATCGTCGCCGGTCGAAGGCACGCGAGCACAGGTGCAGCTCTCCGAAGTGCGCCTGGAGGTGAGTCGCGCCGAGCGCGATCAGGCCAACGCCTATCAGCAACTGGCGCAAGTCATGGGCGCACCGTTGCCGACCTCGACCAACGTGCAAGCCGCCACGCCAAACCTCGCCACGCTGCCGCCGCCCGGCCGTTTGCTCGAGCGTCTGAACCAGACCGCCGAACTGCGTCTGGCGAAACTGCAGATCGATCAGCGCGAAGCCTCGTTGGGCCTGGAAAAGTCCCAGCGCATTCCCGACCTGACCGTGAGCATCGGCAGCCAGTACAGCGAAACCGAGCGTGAGCGGGTCAACGTGGTCGGGCTGTCGATGCCGATTCCGCTGTTCAACCGCAATCAGGGCAACGTGCTCGCCGCTGCACGTCGCACCGATCAGGCGCGGGATCTGCGCAACGCCACCGAGCTGCGCTTGCGCACCGAAGTCCAGACCAGCCTCGAGCAATGGCAGACCGCCAACGGCGAGGTCAACGCGTTCAACCAAACCATCCTGCCGGCTGCGCAAAGTGCGGTGGACAGCGCCACCCGTGGTTTCGAAATGGGCAAGTTCGGCTTCCTCGACGTACTCGACGCCCAGCGCACCCTGATCGCCGCGCGCAGCCAATACATCCAGGCCGTCAGCGAGGCGACCGACGCCCGCGTGCGCCTCGAACGGATCTTCGGCGACCTCAGCGTCGGCCCTTGAATTTCATTTTCAGACAACTGCGCGAAGCACGGCGCAGAGGAGTTTCCATGGATAAAAAACTGATGGTGGTCGCGGTGGCGACCCTGGCGCTGGGCATTGGCATCGGTTCGATGTGGCCGGCCAATTCAAATCTCGACGCGCATGCCGATGAGGCTTCCGAACATGCCGATCACGCCGAGGAGGGCGCTGGCGCCGAAGGCGAACATGCCGAAGAAGGCCACATCGAATTGAACGCCGAGCAGATCGCGGCAGCGGGCATTCAACTGGCCGAGGCGCGGGCGCAGAGCATCAGTCTGGGCCTGTCGTTCCCCGGCGAAGTACGCTTCGACGAGGACCGCACGGCGCACGTCGTACCGCGTGTGCCGGGGGTGGTCGAGTCGGTGGCGGTCAACCTCGGGCAAGCGGTGAAGAAGGGCCAGTTGCTGGCGGTGATCGCCAGTCAGCAGATTTCCGATCAGCGCAGCGAACAGGCCGCCGCACAACGGCGCTTGGCGTTGGCGCGCACCACCTACGAGCGCGAGAAAAAACTCTGGCAGGACAAGATCTCCGCCGAGCAGGATTTCCTCCAGGCCAGGCAGGCGTTGGAAGAGGCGGAAATCGCCATGAACAACGCCCGGCAAAAAATCAGCGTGCTCAGCGGCAGTGTGGTCGCCACCGGCGGCAATCGCTACGAATTGCGCGCACCGTTCGACGGCGTGGTGGTGGAAAAACACCTGACGCCGGGCGAGGTGGTCGATGAAACCACGGCGGCGTTTACCCTTTCGGACTTGTCTCGCGTGTGGGTCACGTTCGGCGTTTCACCCAAGGATCTGACCAAGGTGCAGGTGGGCAAACCTGTGACTGTCAGCGCGCCTGAGTTAAAGGCCGAAGTGACCGGCAGCGTGGCGTACGTCGGCAGCCTGCTCGGCGAACAAACCCGCACCGCGACCGTACGCGTGACCCTGGAAAACCCGCAGGGCTCGTGGCGCCCGGGGCTGTTCGTCACCGCGCGGGTCGCCACTGAGAGCCGCCTGGCCAAAGTCGCCGTGCCGGAAACCGCGATCCAGACCGTCGAGGACAAACCCACGGTGTTCGTGCGTACCGAAGACGGCTTCAAGGCGCAGGCGGTGGAGCTGGGCAGCCGCGCCGCCGGCCACGTCGAAGTCACCCAAGGGCTGGAACCGGGCGTGCAAGTCGCCAGCGCCGGCAGCTTCGTCCTCAAGTCGGAGCTGGGCAAAGCCTCGGCCGAGCACAGTCATTAATTCTGGAAGGTCCCCATGTTCGAACGCTTGATCCGGTTTGCCATTGAGCAGCGCATCATCGTGCTGCTCGCCGTTCTGCTCATGGCCGGCCTCGGCATCGCCAGTTATCAGAAACTGCCGATCGACGCCGTGCCCGACATCACCAATGTCCAGGTGCAGATCAACACCGGCGCCGCCGGGTTCTCGCCGCTGGAAACCGAGCAGCGCATCACCTTCCCGATTGAAACCGCGATGGCCGGCTTGCCGGCGCTGGAGCAGACCCGTTCGCTGTCGCGCTCCGGGCTGTCGCAGGTCACGGTGATCTTCAAGGACGGCACCGACCTGTTCTTCGCCCGCCAACTGGTCAACGAGCGTCTGCAGATCGCCAAAGAGCAATTGCCCGAAGGCGCGGAAGCGGTGATGGGGCCGATCTCCACCGGTCTCGGCGAGATCTTTCTGTGGACGGTCGAGGCGAAGGAGGGCGCGTTGAAGGACGACGGCAGCGCCTACACGCCGACCGATCTGCGGGTGATTCAGGACTGGATCATCAAGCCGCAATTGCGCAACGTACCGGGGGTGGCGGAGATCAATACCATCGGCGGGTTTGCCAAGGAATATCAGATCGCGCCCGATCCGAAACGCCTTGCCGCGTACAAGCTCACCCTCACCGATCTGATCACCGCGCTGGAGCGCAACAACGCCAACGTCGGCGCCGGCTACATCGAGCGCAGCGGCGAGCAGTTGCTGATCCGCGCGCCGGGGCAAGTGGCGAGCACCGAGGACATCGCCAACATCGTCATGGCCAATGTCGACGGCACGCCGATCCGGGTGAAGAACGTCGCCAGCGTGGAAATCGGCCGCGAACTGCGCAGCGGTGCGGCCACCGAAAACGGTCGTGAAGTGGTGCTCGGCACGGTGTTCATGCTGATTGGCGAGAACAGCCGCACCGTTTCACAGGCAGTCGCCAGCAAGCTCGAACAGATCAACAAATCCCTGCCGCCAGGCGTGATCGCCGTGCCGGTGTATGACCGCACGCACCTGGTCGACAAAGCCATCGCCACGGTGAAAAAGAACCTGATCGAAGGCGCGATTCTGGTGATCGCGATTCTGTTCCTGTTCCTCGGCAACATCCGCGCCGCGTTGATCACGGCGATGGTGATTCCGCTGTCGATGCTGTTCACCTTCACCGGCATGTTCAGCAACAAGGTCAGCGCCAACCTGATGAGCCTCGGCGCGCTGGACTTCGGGATCATCGTCGACGGCGCGGTGGTGATCGTCGAGAACACCCTGCGCCGGTTGGCTCACGCGCAGCAGCACCACGGCCGCTTGCTGACCCGTGCCGAGCGTTTCAAGGAAGTCTTCGCCGCGGCGAAAGAGGCGCGGCGACCGCTGATTTTCGGCCAGTTGATCATCATGGTGGTGTACCTGCCGATCTTCGCGTTGAGCGGTGTTGAAGGGAAAATGTTCCACCCGATGGCGTTCACTGTGGTCATCGCTTTGCTCGGTGCGATGCTGCTGTCGGTGACCTTCGTCCCGGCGGCGATTGCGCTGTTCGTCACCGGCAAGGTCAAGGAAGAAGAGGGCGCGGTGATGCGCGGCGCACGTCGGGTGTATGCGCCGGCGCTGGCCTGGGTCATGGCCCATCGCACGGTTGCGGTAGGCGCGGCGTTGGCTGTGATCGTATTCAGCGGCGTGCTCACCAGCCGTATGGGCAGCGAGTTTGTGCCGAGCCTCAGTGAGGGTGATTTTGCCCTGCAAGCACTGCGCGTGCCGGGCACCAGCCTGACGCAATCGGTGGACATGCAGCAGCGTCTGGAGACCCTGATACTCAACAAAGTGCCAGAGGTTGAACGGGTGTTCGCTCGCACCGGCACGGCGGAAATCGCCTCCGATCCGATGCCGCCGAACATCTCCGACAGCTACGTGATGCTTAAGCCGAAGGATCAATGGCCGGACCCGAACAAGTCCCGCGAAACCCTGATGGCCGAGCTGCAAGCCGCTGCCGCGACGCTGCCGGGCAGCAACTATGAACTGTCGCAGCCGATTCAGTTGCGCTTCAACGAACTGATCTCCGGCGTGCGCAGCGATGTCGCGGTGAAGGTGTTCGGCGATGACATGGACGTGCTCAACGCCACCGCGGCGAAGATCGCGGCGGCAATGCAGAAGGTCAACGGCGCCTCTGAAGTGAAGATCGAGCAGACCACCGGGCTGCCGGTGCTGACCATCAATATCGATCGCGACAAGGCGGCGCGTTATGGCCTCAACGTTGGCGATGTGCAGGACACCATCGCCGTCGCAGTGGGGGGACGGCAGGCTGGCACTTTGTACGAGGGTGATCGGCGCTTCGACATGGTGGTGCGCTTGTCCGATGCCATGCGCAAGGATATCGACGGTTTGTCGGCGTTGCTGATTCCGGTGCCGGCGCTGAGTGGCGCGGCGAACCAGATCGGGTTTATCGCACTGAAGGACGTCGCCAGCCTCGATCTGGTGCTCGGGCCGAACCAGGTCAGCCGCGAAAACGGCAAGCGTCTGGTGATCGTCAGCGCCAACGTGCGCGGGCGCGATATCGGTTCGTTCGTCAGCGAGGCGGGTGCGCTGATCGAGCGCGAGGTGCAGGTGCCGGCCGGTTACTGGACCAGTTGGGGCGGGCAGTTCGAGCAACTGCAATCGGCGGCCAAGCGCTTGCAGATCGTGGTGCCGGTGGCGTTGCTGCTGGTGTTCGGGTTGCTGTTCATGATGTTTAACAATTTGAAGGACGGCTTGCTGGTGTTTACCGGGATTCCGTTTGCCTTGACCGGCGGGGTGATGGCGCTGTGGCTGCGGGACATTCCGTTGTCGATTTCCGCTGGCGTGGGGTTTATCGCGTTGTCCGGGGTGGCGGTGCTCAATGGGTTGGTGATGATTGCGTTCATTCGCAATTTGCGCGAGGAGGGACGGTCACTGGCGGAGGCGATCAACGTCGGTGCACTGACCCGCTTGCGACCGGTGTTGATGACCGCGCTGGTGGCGTCGCTGGGGTTTATTCCGATGGCGCTGGCGACGGGCACCGGCGCCGAAGTGCAGCGGCCGCTGGCGACGGTGGTGATCGGCGGGATTCTGTCCTCGACGATTCTCACCTTGCTGATCTTGCCGGCGCTGTACCAGATCGCCCATCGCCGGGATGAGGACATCACACCTATCCAATAGAACAACCCCAAACCCTGTGGCGAGGGAGCTTGCTCCCGCTGGACTGCGCAGCAGGCCGCGCTTTTTCTCAAGAAGAGCGAGGGCCGCTGCGCGCCCCAGCGGGAGCAAGCTCCCTCGCCACAAGGTATTCTCGGGCCTGACATGACGTTGCTGATCTTGCCGGCGCTGTACCAGATCGCCCATCGCCGGGATGAGGACCCGACACCTGCCTGATAGAACAACCCCAAACCCTGTGGCGAGGGAGCTTGCTCGCGCTGGACTGCGCAGCAGGCCGCGCTTTTTCATAGGAAGAGCGAGGGCCGCTGCGCGCCCCGGCGGGAGCAAGCTCCCTCGCCACAAGGTATTTCTCGGGCCTGACATGACGTTGCTGATCTTGCCGGCGCTGTACCAAATCGCCCATCGCCGGGATGAGGACGTCACACCTATCCAATAGACAACCCCAAACCCTGTGGCGAGGGAGCTTGCTCGCGCTGGACTGCGCAGCAGGCCGCGCTTTTTCAAAGGAAGAGCGAGGGCCGCTGCGCGCCCCAGCGGGAGCAAGCTCCCTCGCCACAAGGTATTTCTCGGGCCTGACATGACGTTGCTGATCTTGCCGGCGCTGTACCAGATCGCCCATCGCCGGGATGAGGACGACACACCTATCCAATAGAACAACCTCAAACCCTGTGGCGAGGGAGCTTGCTCGCGCTGGACTGCGCAGCAGGCCGCGCTTTTTCAAAGGAAGAGCGAGGGCCGCTGCGCGCCCCGGCGGGAGCAAGCTCCCTCGCCACGGTTATTTCTCTGGCCGGAAACTCTCGGCGTAGCTGCCGCGCCTGGCACATTACGAATCTGTAATTCCCCCGCCACCGTCACGAAAGGTGCGCCTTGTTACCTTGATTCCGTCAGTTACTTAAACGAGGAATCAACCATGAAATTCGCCCGACTGAGTGCCTTTGCAACTGCTCTGATGCTGTCGTCCCTGGCCATGGCCGAAGGCGGTGGTGACCGCACGTTCGACCGGATGATGAGCGCCAATGAGCGCGCCGTGGAGCTGTTCGTGGCCAAGGAAAAAGCCGCTGCCAACCCGGTGGTGGTCAATGAAAAGAAAGAGCAGAAAATCCAGGATCTTTAACGCTGCTTGAACCTGAAACAAGTCCGTCATCGCGCATCGACGCCGGGCTTTTTTTGAGCCTGGACGGGAAGGAGATGGAGATGAAAATGCTTAAGTCGATGGTGTTCGCTGGCGTCATGGCGATGTCCGTGAATGCACTGGCCGAGGGCGGCGGTGATCGTACCTTCGAGCGTGCGTTCAGCGCCAACGCCAAAGCCATGGAGCAATACGCGGCTGAACGCGGCAAAGCGGCGCCGGTGGTGACCGAATACGAATACGGAATGAAGCTGGATGTGGTGAAAATCGTCAGCGTGGTGAAGCCGCAGCCAGCGTGCTCGGTGGTGCCTACGGCCATGACTTACGAAGATTCGCGAGGGCAGCTCAATACGCTCAAGTACAGCGTGGCGGGTGTGTGTCGCAACAGCGGGGGCTGACCAGCGCCTGTTGCCTGCAGGCGCTGTCGCAGGAGTGGTGCATCCGCTAGCGGATTACTGTGCACCAAACATAGCGGTCCAGTAGATCCCGGCGCTGCTCTTCGGATCGGTCGCGTAGGCGGCGCCAAGTTCCTTGTATTGCGGGTTCATCAGGTTGGCGCAGTGGCCGGGACTGGCGAGCCAGCCGTCGACGACCTTGCGCACAGTGTCTTGCCCGGCGGCGATGTTTTCGCCGACCAGTTGCCCGCTGTAGCCGGCCAGTTCGGCACGGTCACCGGGTGTGCGGCCGTCGCGGTCCTTGTGATCGAAGTAGTTGTTGTTGGCCATGTCGCGGCTGTGATCCTGGGCGATCGTGCCCAGGCTCGCGTTCCACGCCAGTGGCCCGGCAGCGGCAAAGGCCTGGCCGCCGCATTGGCGCGGCTGGGCGCGGGCGGCGTTGAGTTGTTCGAGCAACTTCTGGCCTTCGCTCTGCGCATCTCCCAGCTTCGCCGAGAGCAACGGTCGCGCCAGCACAATGCGCCAGTCCCGATCGGCGCGGCTGACACCGACATCGACGAACTGCGGATCCAGCACCACCTGACAGAAGCTCTCCTGAATTGCCTTCATCGCCGACGCTGCATCCCGTGGGCCGTTGAGGGTGATCGCCTGCACGTTGACCATCGGGTAGCTGGCGCTGGCCATGGCCTGTTGCAGATCGACCGCACCGCTGGCCGGCAGTCTCAGCCGCGGATCGGCCGACAGTGGTGGCAATTCGTTGGACGCCTGGCTGCCGCAACGCTGCGGTTGGCTACGGTAGGCGTTGATCGACTCGATCAGTTGCGACTCGTCGGCAGCCATGGCCGAAGCGGCTACGGCCAGGCCCACGGACAGCGTGGCAAAACGCAAGACGGATGGCATGAAGCGCATGGAAATCTCCCTTGAGCTGAGTGCGTTCATGATGCGCGAAAGGCCCCCGGTCAGTGCAATGTCTTTTTCTTCATCGAGCGGCTTTTTCTGCGGAACGTTGCGCCGGTATTTGCCGTCTACACTCTCCGAAGGCCCCGGGAACCGGGCGTCTCCCCCACGAAACACCTTGCCCGGAACGGGCGCTGCCGGAAGAACTGACATGGGATTGAAATGGTTGGCTGGCTGTTTCGCATTAACCCTGATGGCCGGTGTGGTACTGGCCACCGATCAGGCCCCGATCAAGGCCAAGGCCGAAGAAAAAGCCCAGGTGCTGGAAGAGAAGGCCGCCGACAAGGTCAGCGCGGCGCCGGCACCCAAATCCGAAGCGATCACCCCCACTGAAGTACAAGCCGTGGACCCGGCGGGCACTGCGCCGCTGGACGATCCGATCACCTGCCTGGCGCGCAGTATCTACTGGGAAGCCAAGGGCCGCGACACGCTGGAAATGGAGGCGGTGGCCAACGTGGTGATGAACCGCCTCGGCCATGACGGCTTCCCCGACACCGTGTGTGCAGTGGTCAAGCAGGGTTCGGAAACCAAGAGTTGCCAGTTCTCCTGGTGGTGCGATGGCAAGGCCGATCAGGTCAAGGAAGACGCCGAATACACCCTGGCCAAGGACATCGCCGGCAAGGCCCTCAACCGCCAGTTGCCGGATCGCACCCATGGCGCACTGTACTTCCATGATCGCAAGGTGCATCCGAGCTGGGCCAAGGAGTACAAAAAGACCGCCGCGGTCGGCAAATTCCTGTTCTATAAACCGGCCGGCGGCGATGCGCGTTAGACGCAGACTTCCCGTACACAGTTGCGCAGCCAGCGGTGCGCCGGGTCGGCGTCCATCCGTGGGTGCCAGAGCATCGACACGCTGATCGGCGGCATCCTGAAGGGCAGGGCGAAGCTGTGCAGGCCCATGCGCAGCTTGCTGGTGTGACGCTCCGGAACCGTGGCGATCAGGTCCGATTCGCGGACCAGCGTCAACGCCGCCGAAAAGCCGCCGAATGACGTGACGATATCTCGCGTCAGCCCCGTGGCGAGCAACGCTTCGTCGACCGGGCCACTGCTGCGCCCGCGCCGTGAGATCAGAATGTGCTGGCCGCCGGCGAAGCGTTTGCTGCTGATCTTGCCCGAGCTCAACGGATGGCCTTCGCGCACCACACCGATCCAGTGATCCTCAAACAGGATGCGGCTGTGCAGCGTCGGATCGGTGCTGTCGTCGACCACGCCGGTCTCCAGATCGACCCGGCCTTCGCGTAGCGGCGTACTGTCCTTGTCGGCTTTCTGCACAAAGCGCAGGCGCACGCCGGGTGCTTCTTCAGCGATGCGCGCGAGCAGCGCGGCGGCGAAGGTTTCGACAAAACCGTCGGTGTTGCGCAGGGTGAAGGTGCGCTGCAACTGGCCGGGATCGAGCACTTCGGCGGGGCGCAACAGCGCCTCGGCTTCCTGCACCAGAGCGCTGACCCGTTCGCGCAATTCCAGCGCTCGCGGGGTCGGCACCAGACCTCGGCCGGCGCGCACCAGCAACGGATCGCCAGTGGTTTCGCGCAGACGGGCCAGGGCGCGGCTCATCGCTGACGGGCTCAACCGCAGAATGTGCGCGGCGCGGGCGACGCTGCCTTCGCGCAACAACACGTCGAGGGTGATCAACAGGTTCAGATCCGGTGTGCTCATGACATGGCGTTCCATGCAGGTATCAAGTGCAAAGCATGCGTCTTGCGCCTTGCCTTGTCGAGACGCAGGCTATGCCGTCTGACCTTTGCACCAGGAGCGCCCGATGCCCGGATCCCCCTTGCCCCCTCAAGCCCGCTGGGCGCTGACCAGTCTGGCGCTGTCGATGTTGATGCCGTCGCTGGACACCAGCATCGCCAATGCCGGATTACCGACGTTGGCCACAGCGTTCAATGCGACGTTTCAACAGGTGCAGTGGATCGTGCTGGCGTACCTGCTGGCGGTCACCACGTTGATTGTCAGTGTCGGGCGCCTGGGCGATGTGTTCGGGCGGCGGCGCCTGCTGCTGATCGGCATCGGCATTTTTACCAGTGCGTCGCTGTGCTGTGCGCTGGCTCCGGGGTTGGGCTGGTTGATCGGCGCACGCGCAGTGCAAGGCCTCGGCGCGGCGATCATGTTCGCCTTGACGGTGGCGCTGGTGGCGGATGCGGTACCCAAGGCGCGGGCGGGCAGTGCGATGGGCTTGCTGGCAACCATGTCGGCCACCGGCACCAGCCTCGGGCCGTCGCTGGGTGGCCTGCTGATCGCGCATGTCGGCTGGCCGTCGATCTTTGTCCTCAACGTGCCATTGGGCCTGCTCAATGCGTGGCTGGTTTATCGCTATCTGCCGGCGGATCGGCCAGCGAAGTCGAGGGTCGCGTTTGACTATCTCGGCAGCGGGGTACTGGTGTTGACGCTGGCGGCCTACGCGCTGGCGATGACAGTTGATGGATTCACCCTGATGTTGTTGCTGGTCAGCCTGTGCGGCGCAGGCGTGTTTGTCGCGGTCGAGATGAACGCCAGGGCGCCGCTGATTCGTCTGTCATTGTTTGCCGACGCGCGTCTGAGCAGCAGCCTGGCGCTGACGTTGCTGGTGACGACGGTGATGATGACCACGCTGGTGGTCGGGCCGTTTTACCTGAGTCGGGGGTTGGGACTGGGCAGCACCGTGGTCGGTCTGGCGTTGTCGGTCGGCCCGCTGCTGGCGGCATGCGGCGGGGTGCCGGCCGGGCGTCTGGTGGACCGCTTCGGCGCACGGCGAGTGGTGCCGGGCGCGTTGCTCGGGTTGGCCGGTGGTTGCAGTTTGTTGGCGCTGTTGCCGATGAGTTTCGGTCTGCCGGCGTATCTGCTGCCGATGGCTGTGGTTGCCAGCAGTTACGCGTTGTTCCAGGCGGCGAACAATACCGGGTTGATGGCGACGGTCAGTCAGGATCAGCGCGGCGTGGTATCGGCCTTGCTCGGGCTGGCGCGCAATCTCGGTCTGATCACCGGCGCGGCGGTCATGGGCGCGGTGTTTGCCTTCGCTACGGGCGACCCGACGCAAGCCCCGGCCGAAGTCATCGGCAGCGGCTTGCACAGCACGTTCGGGGTTGCGGCGGCGCTGATGGTCATGGCCCTGATCATCAGCCGAACCCGGATCACCCGTGGCAGCGGCCAGCCCAGCCAGAGCGCTGCTGACGGAAACAAATCCCTGTAGGAGCTGCGGCACGCTGCGATCTTTTGATCTTGCCATTGAAAAGCAACGTCAAAAGATCGCAGCGTGCCGCAGCTCCTACAGGATTCTCAGCTGGCGTGGGTACTCAAGATACTCGCCACCTGCTGTGGCTGGCAGTTGAGGTACGGCGAGGATTTCAGCCAGCGCTGGTCCGGGTACCAGGAGAACATGAACTGGCCGTCCTTGAGTTTGTCGATCACCTGCTTTGCCACTTGCGGGCGCACCGCCGGGCAACCCTGGCTGCGACCGATGCGGCCCTGACGCTTGCTCCACAACGGATTCACGTAGTCGGCGGCGTGGATCACGATGGCGCGGTCGCGGGCCAGGTCATTGAAGCCCGGCTCCAGACCGTCCATGCGCAGCGAATAACCGTGGGTGCCCTTGTAGCTTTCCTGGGTGCGGAACAGACCGAGGCTGGACTGGTAACTGCCTTCGCGATTGGAAAACTGGGTGGCGAAGTTTTCCCCGGAATTCGAACCATGGGCGACCAGATCGCGCAGCACCAGTTTCTGTCTGCTCAAGTCGAAGATCCACAGCCGGCGGGCGGTGGAGGGTTGCGAATAATCGATGATCGCCAGATGGCGTGAGGGTCTCGCGCCATTGTTGACCGCGCATTGCATGGCGCTCAAGGCACCTTTCAGCGCTTGGGGATTGAGTTCCGGCGCGGCGTGGGCGAGGCTGGTGAAGAGAACCGGCGATGGCTTACCGGCGGCGAAAGCTGGGCTGCTCACGACGACGAGGGTCGCGCTGGTCAGCAGAAGTCGGCGCAAAAACGTCAACATTTATAAAGTGTCCTCACTTGCTACTTATTTGGCACTTTGGCTCCTGACTCCCAGTCATACCCGACAGACCCCGGTTTCGAGCCTGACTGTTCAGCGCACCTGATGTAAGGTTGCCGTCAATGAGACGGCCACGGATTGGAGTAAAGCAGTTGTTCAAAAAGTACGCATGCTACTTGAGCATTTGTCTGCTCGCTGCGCCGTTTGTCGCTTGCGCCGATGAGCCGTTGCCGCCGTTGCAGACCCTGCCGACGCCGCCGGCGGAGATGCCGGTCGAACCGCAAAGTCCGTTGCAAGCGGTGCTGATCGGTTTGCCCCAGGCGTGCCCGGCGATTGCCGCGCACTTGAGCGGCGCCGCGCTGACGCAATTGCAGGCGTTTTATCAGCAGCAGGACTGGCTGCCGGTGTGGGCCAGCGAGTCCGGGCGTTTGCCGGCCTTGCGCGCGCAGTTGCAGCTGTTGGCCGATGATGGCCTCAATCCCAAGCGCTACCCGGTGGTGGCCAATCCGCCGCAGGACGGCGAGTTGTGCGCCGATATCGACATTACTCGCTACTACCTGCAAGCCCTGCAGGACCTGCATTACGGTCGTCTGCTGCAATCGCATTTCGAGCCGCTGTGGCATTCCGATGACACCCCGCGTGATCGTCAGGCTGAATTGCTGGCGATCGCTGTACCCGGTCTGCACGACATCAAGACCGCGTTCGATCTGGCGCGTCCGCGTCTGGCGCAGTACCAAAGCCTGCGCCACCTCTACGCCAGCCAGCGGCTGCAAGCCTTGCCGCACTGGCAGTCGGTGGGCAACGGCCCGTTGCTGCGCCCGGCGATGGAAGACAAACGCGTGCCGGAACTGGCCCAGCGCCTGTACAACGAGGGCTATCTGACCCACGCCATCGGCACGCCCGGCAATGCCTATGAGGGTGTGCTGGTGGAAGCGGTGAAGAGCTTCCAGGCCAACCATTCGTTGCAGGCCGACGGAGTTGTCGGGCCGGGGACGATCGCCGAACTCAACATCAGCCCGCTGACGCGCCGCGAACAATTGCGCGTCAATCTCGAACGCTTCCGCTGGCTGGCCCAGGACATGGAGCCCGACGGTTTGCTGGTCAACGTCGCCGCCGCCGAGCTGACCCTGTACCAAGGCGGCGTGCCGGTCTGGCAGACCCGCACTCAGGTCGGTCGCGCCGAACGGCAAACCCCGCTGCTGAAATCCCGGGTCACCCGTCTGACGCTGAACCCGACCTGGACCGTGCCGCCGACCATCTGGAAAGAAGACAAGCTGCCGGCGATCCGCAAGGACCAGACCTTCCTCAGCCGGCAGAATCTGCAGGTGCTCGACGCCCATGGCCAACCATTGGCTGCAGCGGATATCGACTGGGACAACCCCGGCAACATCATGCTGCGCCAGGACGCCGGGCCGCGTAATCCGCTGGGGCAACTGGTGATCCGCTTTCCCAACCCGTTCGCGGTGTACCTGCACGATACGCCGAGCAAGGCCCTGTTCGACAAAGGCCCACGGGCGTTCAGCTCCGGCTGCGTGCGGGTCGAGCACCCGATGCAACTGCGCGATCTGTTGCTGACCCCGGCGGAACGTACGCGCACCGACACCTTGCTCGCCACCGGCAGCACCCACGAATTCCGCCTGTCGGCACCGGTGCCGATCCTGATGACCTACTGGACGGCGCAGGTCGGCAAGGATGGGCAGGTGCGTTATGCGCCGGATATCTACAGCCGCGACAGCGCACTGCTCGCCGGCCTCGACGGCGCCCACTGACCGACACCCTGTAGGAGCTGCCGCAGGCTGCGATCTTTTGATCTTGCCTTTCAAAATCAAGGTCAAAAGATCGCAGCCTGCGGCAGCTCCTACAGGGTTTGTGTGATTCCGCAAGGTTGCGCAGCGTCTAGCCCCAGTGTCCCCGCAATCCCATGGGGCGAGACTTCGGAACCCGGCATGCAAGCGCTGTTGAACGAGATTCTTGACGCTGTCCGGCCCCTGATCGGGCAGGGCAAAGTGGCTGATTACATTCCCGCCCTCGGCACCGTGCCGGCCAATCAACTGGGCATCGCCGTATATGGCAACGACGGCGAAATGTATTGCGCCGGCGACGCCGAGACGCCGTTCTCGGTGCAGAGTATTTCCAAGGTTTTCAGCCTGGTGCAGGCGATCGAGCATTCCGGTGAGGCGATCTGGGAGCGCCTGGGGCATGAGCCGTCCGGCCAGCCGTTCAACTCGCTGGTGCAACTGGAGTTCGAACGCGGTCGCCCGCGCAATCCGTTCATCAATGCCGGGGCGCTGGTGATCTGCGACATCAATCAATCGCGCTTCGCCGCGCCGGCCTTGTCGATGCGTGACTTCGTGCGGCGCCTGTCGGGCAATCCGCAGGTGATCGTCGACGGCAAAGTCGCCGAATCCGAGTACCAGCATCGCGCCCGCAACGCGGCCATGGCGTACCTGATGCAATCGTTCGGCAACTTCCATAACGACGTCGAAGCGGTGCTGCGCAGCTACTTCAGCC
The DNA here is from genome assembly GCF_044753325.1 of Pseudomonas sp. NPDC088414. Lineage (NCBI taxonomy): Bacteria > Pseudomonadati > Pseudomonadota > Gammaproteobacteria > Pseudomonadales > Pseudomonadaceae > Pseudomonas > Pseudomonas sp. NPDC088414. Next base: position 301,642 of record NZ_JBIVMY010000002.1, read on the forward strand.
ACTGCGCATTACGCATGAACTGCATCGATCTGGCCCGCGCATTCTGCTTCCTTGCCAACGACGGTTTCTGCAAACACAGCGGCGAACAGATCCTCACTCGGCGCCAGACCCAGCAGGTCAACTCGATCATGGCCACCAGCGGCCTGTACGACGAGGCCGGCAACTTCGCCTATCGCGTCGGCCTGCCGGGCAAGAGCGGGGTCGGCGGCGGGATCGTCGCGGTAGTGCCGGGGCAGTTCAGCGTGTGCGTTTGGTCGCCGGAACTCAACGCTGCCGGCAACTCGCTGGCGGGGATGGCGGCGCTGGAGATGCTCAGTTCGCGGATTGGCTGGTCGGTGTTCTGACCCAATCTTCCAAACACTGCCAAACCCTGTGGGAGCTGGCTTGCCAGCGATAGCGGTGGTTCAGCAACATCAATGCTGGGCTTGCCGGCCTCATCGCTGGCAAGCCAGCTCCCACAGGTTTGATGGTGTTCGTAGAAGGTGTGTTTCAGCGCAGAATCCGCTACATTTTCCGGCCGCCCCTCTTATGGTGAATCCGCTTCATGTCTCTTGCGCTCGAACGTCTAGTCGCTGGCACGCCGATCCCTTTCGCTGGTAACCGCGTGACCGTGGTCAGCCCTGAACTGGCGGCGCGGTTTCAGCCCGGTGATCACCTGCTGGTCGAGCAGGTGAGTGGCGAGCTGTTGCTGATTCCTGTGGTCGATCAACAAGCGGCTGCGGTGGCAATCGAGCGTGCAGCAGCGGCATTTACTGCACTTTCGGCGGTGTCCGACGAGGCCATCAGCCATTTCTTCGATCTGTTCGCACAACGCCTGGAAACCCCGGAGTGCTGGGCCTTGATCGAAGCGGCGAACCTGACCGACATCGAGCGCGCCAAGGCCCGTGGTCGCTCGACCACCCGACTGCTCGCCGACGAGCGCATGCGCCGCGACATGATCGCCGGGCTGCGCGCCTGGCGGGATGCACCGGCCACGCGCGGCAAAGTCATCAGCAGCGTCGAACACGACGGCTGGAAGGTCGAACAAGTGGTGTCGCCGCTGGGCATTGTCGCCTTCGTGTTTGAAGGTCGACCGAACGTGTTCGCAGACGCTGCGGGCGTACTGCGCACCGGCAACACTGCGGTGCTGCGCATTGGCAGCGATGCGCTGGGCACCGCGCAAGCGATCGTCACTCACGCGCTGAACCCGGCGCTGGCCGATGCCGGCCTGCCGGCGGGGGCGGTGTCGCTGGTGGAAAGCGTCAATCATGCCGCCGGTTGGGCGATGTTCGCCGACCGGCGTTTGTCGCTGGCGGTGGCCCGGGGTTCGGGGCGTGCAGTCAGCCAGTTGGGCAGCATCGCCCAGCAGGCCGGCACGGCGGTCAGCCTGCATGGCACCGGTGGCGCGTGGTTGATTGCGGATCGTGATGCTGATGCCACACGTTTCGCCGCCGTGGTGCGCAATTCGCTGGATCGTAAAGTCTGCAACACGCTGAACGTTTGTCTGATTCAACGTGATCGTGCCGCCGAACTGGTGCCGCTGTTCCTCGATGCACTGCAGCAGGCGGGCAGCGCACGCGGGCAGGGCTGCAAATTGCACATCGTCGCCGGCAGCGAAAGCTGCCTGCCGGCCGAGTGGCAGAACGCGACGGTCGAGGTCTATCGTGCCGAGGGTTATCAGACCGAAGCCCTGGCTGAAGCGCTGGCGGAGTCCGAATTGGGCCGCGAGTGGGAATGGGAAGAAACCCCGGAAGTCAGCCTGATGATCGTCGACGATCTGGATCAGGCGATCGCGCTGTTCAACCGCTACAGCCCGCAGTTCACGGTGTCGTTGATCAGCGAGGATGCTGCTGCTCAGGAACGCTTTTACAACGCGGTGAACGCGCCGTTTGTGGGTAACGGGATTACCCGCTGGGTCGACGGTCAGTACGCGCTGAACAAGCCGGAGCTGGGGCTTTCGAACTGGGAGAGCGGTCGGTTGTTTGCGCGCAGTGCGATTCTTTCGGGGGATGGGGTGTTTACGGTGCGTAGTCGCATGACCCAGATCGACCTCAGCGTAAAGCGCTGATCTGAACACCAAACTTGTGGCGAGGGAGCTTGCTCCCGCTGGTCTGCGCAGCGGACCGAAAAAAGCGAGGGCCGCTGCGCGCCGCAGCGGGAGCAAGCTCCCTCGCCACAGGGTTGCACTGTTCTCCTTCAGGCGGCTGCGCTGGTGTTTGCCTGAATGGCACACGTCGCAGGCTGCTCAGCCAGCGGTACAAACGTACGGCGGTCCGCCGCCAGCGCATCGATCGAGCCGGTCTCGATGTCATACACCCAGCCATGCAGGTTCAGCAGGCCTTTCTCCTGCGCCAGGCGCACGCTCGGGTGGGTCTGAATATTCGCCAGTTGCGCGATCACGTTTTCCCGCACCATCGCACTTAATTTCGCCGCGTCATTGGCATGGGGCCGCGCCTCGTTCACCACTTTCGCCGACTCGGCATGTTGCAGCCAGCCGCTGACGGCAGGCAGGTGATCCATGCATTTGCACTGGGCAATCGCGGTCATCGCGCCGCAATCCGAATGGCCGCAGATCACGATGTCAGTCACCCCAAGCACCGCCACCGCATATTCCACCGTCGCCGAAACTCCGCCCGGATGCGGGCTGTAGGACGGCACGATATTGCCGGCGTTGCGGATCACGAACAGCTCGCCGGGTTCTTGCTGGGTCAGCAGTTCCGGTACCACACGGCTGTCGGAACAGGTGATGAACAAGGTCCCGGGTTGTTGAGTGGTCGCCAGGTGTTTGAACAGTTCTGTGCGTTGCGGGAAGGCTTCGTTCTGGAACTTCAGGAAACCGTCGATCAGGGCTTTCATGGGCGTGTCCTCATTGAACAAGAGAGCGGTCGGCCCGCACGCGGGGTGCGGGCCTGGCGGATCAGAACGGACGCAGCGGCAGGAACTTGCCGTCGAGGGTGACCACGGCGCGTGAGCCGCCTTCCGGGTCTTCGACTTTCTTGATGTCGAGCTTGAAGTTGATGGCGCTGATGATGCCGTCGCCGAACTGCTCGTGCACCAGGGCTTTGAGGGTGGTGCCGTAGATCTGGATCATCTCGTGGAAGCGGTAGATGGTCGGGTCAGTCGGCACGCCGCTGAGGCTGCCGCGCAGCGGGATGATCTGCAGGGCGGCGACGGCGTCGGCGTCCAGCTCGAGTTTGTCGCCGACCACTTGCGCGGCGTCTTGCGGCAACGGGTGCTGGCCGAGCAGGGCAGCGGTGACGTAGGCCAGGCTCAGGCCAGTGCCATCGGCCAGATCCTGCCATGACAGATTCTTGCGGGCCTTGATGTCGAGAATGCGAGTGGTCAGGGCCAGGCTGGCATCGTTGTAGGCGTGGGACTGTTGCATGGTGTCACTCCTTTCAAGGTTGGCTTGCGGTGTGGGAGCCATCTTCTGCCGATTGATCCATAGCGTCCAAGACCGATATACAATGCTTCGCATAAGTCCTGCCTATAGATGGTGAGCCCCATGCTGCTGCGACATTTGCGATATCTGCTGGCCGTGGCCGATCACGGCGGCTTCACCCGGGCGGCGGAGGCGTTGCATGTGTCGCAGCCGACCCTTTCGCAACAGATCCGCCAACTGGAAGAAAGCCTCGGGGTGAATCTGTTTGATCGCACTTCACGCACCGTTAGAGCCACCGATGCCGGCGAGGCCTACATTGAATGCGCACGGCGCGTGCTGGTGGAACTGGAAGCGGGCAAGCGCGCGTTGCATGACGTGAAGGATCTGTCCCGTGGCAGTCTGCGCCTGGCCATGACCCCGACGTTCATGGCGTATCTGGTCGGGCCATTGGTGCGCGACTTTACGGCGCGCTATCCGGGCATTCATCTGCAGATTTTCGAGTTGTCGATGGACGACATCGAGGCGGGGCTGGCTGACGATTCGCTGGATGTTGCGATTGCCTTTACGCCGGTGCGCAACCCGGACATCGAATGCATTCCGGCGTTTACCGAAACCCTGGGGATCATGGTCGGGCGCGAGCATCCGTTGTACGAGAGTCAGGCGGTGCTGACGGCGAGCGATCTTGCGCAACTGGATTTCGCCTTGCTGGCGCCGGACTTCATCACCCGATTATCGATCGATGAATACTTCCGTCAGCACGGGATCACGCCACAGGTGCGGATCGAGGTGAACTCGGTGAGTACCTTGCTGGAAGTGGTGCGTCATTCGCCAATGGCGACGATGTTGCCCGAAGCGATTGCCAGCGAAGACCGGGCATTGCGTCGCTTGAGCGTCGAGAACGAAGCGCCGCAGCGTGGGGCGGCGTTGTTGCGGCGGCGCAATAATTATCACAGCGCGGCGGCGGTGGCGTTTGTGAATCTGGTACTGCAACGCCATTGACATCTCACTGTAGGAGCTGCCGAAGGCTGCGATCTTTTGATCTTGATCTTGATCTTAAAAAACAAGATCAAAAGATCGTCCGATCGCGGCCCGAGCCTTCGGCAGCTCCTACACGGAGTTTTAGGGAGCAATAAAAAGGGCCTGCTTCTTATGGGAAGCAGGCCCTTTTATTTATTGAAGTTGTAAATCAGTAGAACCGGTCAATCACCCGAACTTCATTCTTGTTCTGCATCGAATCCCACGCCTGTTTCAGCGTCTGCAGCACATTGCCAATGAAGTCCTTGTCGGCCGCAGCTTTCTTGCCGACATAACCGTGGCCGCGGCGGTACATCTTCAGGCGGGCCAGCAGGTTCTGGTGGCTGCGGTCGAATTCTTCTTCACCAGCGTGGGGCGACAGGCAGTCGATATGCACCTGACCCGACTTGCTGATCCAGAGAATGTGGCTGTCGTGGCTGTCTTTTTGCGCAGCGAACATACGAGCCAGTTCTTCGATAGTAGGTTGATTGTTCAGATTCATGATGTTTGCCCCTTGACCAGTCTGGTGATCTTTCAAAGTTGATTCGCTAATACAGGTAGCCCATCGGTTAGTTGATCCCTGGCACCGAAACCAGGACGTCAGCGGTCGCCCGTGTGAAGTACGGGGTCATGCGTCTGTTGCATGTAGTCGTGTTGAATAACTGCTACGCAATAGCGTCACAACGAGGAGAAGCAGCGAAAACCGGGAGGCTCCTTGACGACGTTTTCAGGGTCGACCACAAGCGTCTTGAGAATTTTCGCCAGCGCTTCTCGTCCTTGTACTGGACGTTCAGGCCAGGTCAGCTTCTTCAATCTGCCTTGTGGGCAGCGTGTATCCGGAAAAAACAACTCGGCGGTCAGACGAGTTTGCTCAAGCGTGTTACCGATGTTCCCGATCGGGGAACGTCTTCATCATGCAAAAGCAAAACGGTGCCGTCAACGGTTTTGTAGTGATTATTTTTGTTCACTACATATTGTCGGACAAAGCTGTTTTGGAATGAGAAAAGATCCGTTCAGGCAACGGATGCAGGGGCGCGCAGGACGTAGAAGGTGCAGGGGTAACCGTCCACGGTGCGCTGCTGGCGGGTGACTGCGCCGCCAGTCAATTCGGGGATCAACCTGGCCCAGAAGCGCTGCGCAGGCAGGTTGGCGTCGATGTGGAAAATCTGCCATTGACCGGGCAGACGGCTCAAGAGGGCAGAGACGACAAACTGCGCGACGCCTTGGCCACGAAAGCGTCGGGTGAGGAAAAAGTAGCCGATGTTGTGTTCGGCGCCGTCGATGTGGGTGTCGTCATCCACGGTCACGAAGCCGGCCAGTTCACCGTCGACGCGGATCAGGAACGGTTGGGTAGCGGGATTGCGCCAGTAATCGTCTTTCTGCTGAATGCTGAAGAAACCGTGTTCGCCGAGCTTCAGCGGTAGCCATTGGCTGAAGTCGTACATGTAGAACTGCATGAGGTTTTCGATGGTTTGCAGTTCGTCGCGGTGGGCGGGGTGCAGTTCGATGGTGGGCATGTTCAATGAACTCCAAAAGGGAGACTTAAGAACCCTGTGGCGAGGGAGCTTGCTCCCGCTGGGGCGCGAAGCGGCCCTAAAGCCTGCAATCGCGATGTTTCAGATAGACCATAGTTGCAGGTTTTGCGACTGCTGCGCAGCCGAGCGGGAGCAAGCTCCCTCGCCACAGGGAATGCTTGTGCTATTTGGCTGCGCGTTTGGTCGTGACAGCGGTTTTGCTTCGGGTCGATTTGCGTTTCTTCTTCCACGGCGCAGCAGCCTTGCTGGCCGGTGGCGGGCCGCTGATGGTCAGGCTCAGCGCAGAACAGCGGGTGACCTGCTTGCTCATCCACGCCGCCTGTTTGGTGACGAACTCTTCCAGGCTCATCTCGCCACTCTGCACCATGTCCAGCGCCTGTTCCCAGATGGCGGTGGTGCCGGGATCGGCAATCGCCCGGGGCACGGCGTCGATCAGGCTGAAGGCCGCCGGAGTTGCAGCAAGGGCCTTGCCGTTCTTCACCAGATAACCACGGTCCAGCAGGCCCTGAATGATCGAGGCGCGTGTCGCTTCGGTGCCGATGCCAGTAGTGTCCTTGAGTTTCTGTTTGAGCAGCGGATCTTCCACCAGCTTGGCAACGTTCTTCATCGCCTTGATCAGATCGCCCTCGGTGTAGGGCTTGGGCGGCTGGGTCCACAGATCCTTGAGGTTCACGCCGGCTACGGCGCAGTCGATACCCTGGTTCAGCGTCGGCAAGGTTTGCGGGGCTGGCGCTTCACGGCCCTTGGCCGGGGCGAGGGCTTCGGGCAAGGCGCGCTTCCAGCCCGGTTCGATGATCTGTTTGCCGACGGCGCGCAACGCTTCGCCGGCGCAATCGAAATCGGCCTGGGTGCGATCGTATTCGTGGTTGGGCAGAAATTGCGCCAGATAGCGCGCGCGAATCAGGGTGTAGACCGCCCGGTGTTTACCGCTCAAACGCTCGAGATTTTTCGCCGCCGCTGTGGGGATGATGCCGTGGTGGGCGCTGACCTTGGCGTCGTTCCACGCCCGCGAGCGGCGCTGCGGGTCGAGGTGACCGTTCAACGCGTCGAGGCTCGGATCGGCCTGACGCAATGCCGCCAGTATCCCCGGCGCCTCGCTGTGCTGGCTCAGCGGCAGAAAGCCGCAATCGCTGCGCGGGTAGGTGATGACCTTGTAGGTTTCGTAGAGGGCCTGGGCAATGTCGAGGGTTTCCTGGGCGCCGAGACCGAGTTTCTTCGAGCAGACCTCCTGCAGGGTGCCCAGATCGAATGGCAGCGGTGCCACTTCACGCATGCGTTCGGTGCGCAGTTTGACCACCCGCGCACTGGCGGCGCTGTTCAGAGCAGCGGCTGCCTGCTGGGCCAGTGCTTGATTCAGGCAGCGATCCTGATCGTCGCAAACGTCCGAGGGCGCACGCCATTGCGCAGTGAACGGCGTGCCGTCGTGCAGCAGTTGCACATCGATCGCCCAATATGGCACCGGCACAAAATCGGCGATGCTACGGTCGCGATCCACCACCAGCCGCAGTGTCGGCGTCTGCACCCGACCGACGGGCAGCACGCCCTGATAGCCGGACTGCCGGCCCAATAGCGTAAACAGGCGACTCATGTTCATGCCGATCAGCCAGTCGGCCCGCGAGCGCCCCAGCGCCGAGTGATACAGGCTGAAGGTTTCCGCCCCCGGCTTCAGCGCGGCCAGAGCCTTGCGAATCGACGCTTCGTCCAGCGCCGACAGCCACAAGCGGCGGATCGGTCCGCGATAGCGGCAGTGCTCGACCAGTTCCCGGGCAATCATCTCGCCCTCACGGTCGGCGTCGGTGGCGATGATCAGCTCGCTGGCCTCGCCGAGCAGGCGCTTGACCGCTTTGTACTGGCTGGCGGTGCGCGGCTTGACGGTCATTTTCCACTTTTCGGGAATGATCGGCAGATCCGCAAGAACCCAGCGCTTGTAGCGCGCGTCGTAGGCATCCGGCGGTGCGGTTTCCAGCAGATGGCCAATGCACCAGGTCACCGTGACGTCCGTTCCCAGCCAACAGCCGTCGCCCCGGCGTTTGGCACCGAGCACGGCCGCAATGTCTTTGGCCTGGGAAGGTTTTTCACAGAGGTACAGCCGCATAACCACCGTCGTCGATCAGTTCACTGGAGGTGCACAGAATGGCCGCAGTTGGCCCCCGGAGCAACTTTTATCTGTATGGATATACAGATAAAAACGTTGCTGGGGATGACCGGAATTTCCGGGACGTCGCGAGCGGATATCGAGAAATCGACTGGCAGGGCAGTTGACGCCCGTGTCAGGTTCACCGGGCTTCTTAGAAACGCGAGTGAGCGGACGATCTCGAGTGGATCGCCGTGCTCGACGCGTACTGCCAACTCTGAAACAAGGAAGTCCCACCATGGCTCAAGCCAAAGCGAAAACCAGCAGCGCCTATGATCAAGTGAACGCCTTCAGCCATCTGTATGACCGTGGCGTCGGCCTGGTGAACGGCAAACCGTCGTTCACCGCCGACCAGGCAGCCGACGAAATCCTGCGCAAAAACCTGTCGTGGCACGACAAGAACGGTGACGGCAAAATCTCCCTGACCTACACCTTCCTCACCGAGAAACCGGCGAACTACAACCCCAACCTCGGCAACTTCAGCCAGTTTAGCGCGCAGCAGAAGGCTCAAGCCGTGCTGGCCATGCAATCCTGGGGCGACGTGGCCAAGGTGACCTTCACCGAGGGCAAGGGTGGCGACGGCCACATGACCTTCGGCAACTACGACGTCAGCACCGGCGGCGCGGCGTTCGCCTATCTGCCGAGCGGCGGCAGCTACGACGGTCAGTCGTGGTACCTGATCAACAATCAATATCAGGTCAACAAGACCCCGGACACCAACAACTACGGGCGTCAGACCCTGACCCACGAAATCGGCCATACCCTCGGCCTGTCGCACCCGGGCGCCTACAACGCCGGCAACGGCAACCCGACCTACAACGACGCCAAGTATGCGGAAGACACCCGTGGCTACAGCCTGATGAGCTACTGGAGCGAAGCCAATACCGACCAGAACTTCAGCAAGGACGGCAGCGGCGCCTACGCCTCGGCGCCGTTGCTCGACGATATCGTGGCGGTGCAGAAACTCTACGGCGCCAACTATGAGACGCGCGCCGGTGACACCATCTACGGTTTCGACTCCAACGCCGGCCGCGATTTCTACAGCGCGACATCGGCGGCGTCGAAAGTTGTGTTCTCAGTGTGGGACGGTGGCGGTAACGATACGCTGAACTTCTCCGGCTTCACCCAGAACCAGAAGATCAACCTCAATGAGGGTTCGTTCTCTGACGTCGGCGGTCTGGTCGGTAACGTGTCGATTGCCTATGGCGTGACCGTGGAAAACGCGGTTGGCGGTTCGGGCAATGACCTGCTGATCGGCAACTCGGCGGTCAACGTTCTGCATGGCGGTGCCGGCAACGACATTCTCTACGGTGGCGGCGGCGGTGATACGTTGTGGGGCGGTGAGGGCGCAGACACCTTCGTCTTCGGCGCAGCCAGCGATTCGACCAACAACCAGCCGGACTGGATCATGGATTTCAAAAGCGGCGTGGACAAGATCGACATCTCGGGCATCGCCGGTTTCGCCACGGGTGCGGCCACGCTGAACTTCGTCAGCAGTTTCACCGGCCATGCGGGCGATGCGATCCTGACTTATTACGCGCAGAGTGGTCAGACCGGGCTGCTGATTGATCTGACGGGGCAGGGTGAGGTTGACTTTGCCGTCGGTGTGGTGGGGCAGGCGCTGGCGACTGATATCGTGGTTTGATGCCAGAAGAGTAGCCCTCACCCTAACCCTCTCCCAGTGGGAGAGGGAACCGATCGGGGGATGCTGAAAACATGCACCGACCTGATAGCACTTCGCTGAATCCACAATCGATAAAGCACTTTCAGGTCGGTGTAGAACGAAAGACACTTCGGCAGGCTCCTTCTACCTCCGGGAGAGGGCTGGGGCGAGGGGCTTTGGCCGTTCGGCTGCAAAATCACCCTGGTCTGTACCTATGGGCTATACCTGAACCGGTCTCTCTGCGCCGTATTCAGGAGTAACCCCAATGAGCACCACCGGCCTCAACCCCGTCATCACCCTCGAAGAACTCCCCGGTTGCCTGCTGGTGAAATTCCACGGCATCCAGGTCGCTGCGTCCTCGCATGTGCTGGTCCTCCATGAGGCCAACTACCCGCCGGTGTACTACGTGCCCCGCGAGGACATCGACGAGAAATACTTCGCCCGCACCGACCACACCAGTTATTGCCCTTACAAGGGCGATGCCAATTACTTCAGCCTGCAGGTGCCGGGGCATGAGGGGGCGAATGCGGTGTGGACGTATGAAAAACCAAAGGTCTCGGTCGAGCAGATCAAGGACTACGTGGCGTTTTATCCGGATCAGGTGAAGTTTGAAGTGATCAAGGCGGATGCCTGACACGCAAGTCTGTGACCGAGTAAATCACCTGTGGCGAGGGAGCTTGTCGAATCGTCGCACCATCCCGCTGGGTTGCGAAGCGACCCTAAACCCTGCAATTACAGTGCATCAGGTACACCACGGTTACAGGTTTTGCGACTGCTTCGCAGCCGAGCGGGAGCAAGCTCCCTCGCCACAGGTAAGCTGAGTTGATCTGGAATCAGTTCTTGTCCAGATCGATATTCTTCGTCTCTCGCAGACAAATCATCCCCACCACCAGGCTCACCCCGGTAATCAGCACCGGGTACCACAGCCCATAGAAAATATCCCCGGTGTACACCACCAGCGCGAACGACACCGTTGGCAGGAAACCGCCGAACCAGCCGTTGCCGATGTGATACGGCAGCGACATCGAGGTGTAGCGGATGCGCGTCGGGAACAGTTCGACCATCAGCGCCGCCAGCGGGCCGTAGCACATGGCCGAGATGATGATCAGCGCGACGATCAGGGCGACGATCATCGGTTTGTTGATCTGTTGCAGGTCGGCCTGTTGCGGGTAGCCGGCGAGGGTCACCGCGCCACGCAGGGCGGACTCATCGTAACCGTCGATCTTCACGTCGCCGACACTCACCTGCACGCCGCTGCCGGCGGGCGCGGCGGCGCTGGTGTAGGGCAGGCCCTGCTTGACCAGGAAGGTCTTGACCTTGTCGCAAGGGCTGTCGAATTTGGCCTTGCCCACCGGGTCGAACTGGAAGGTGCAGGTCGCCGGATCGGCCAGCACGGTGATCGGCGCCTGACGGCTGGCCTGATCGATTGCCGGGTTGGCGTAATGCGCCAGGGATTTGAAGATCGGGAAGTACAGCGCAGTGGCCAGCAGCAGCCCGAGCATCAGCACCGGTTTGCGCCCGACCTTGTCCGACAGCCAGCCGAAAATGATGAAGAACGGCGCGCCGATCACCACGCTGATGATCAGCAGACTGTTGGCAACTGCCGGGTCCATTTTCAGGAACTGGGTGAGAAAGAACAGCACGTAAAATTGCGCGGCGTAAAAGGTCACCGCTTGCCCGGCGTTGATGCTGAACAGCGCGATCAGCACAACCTTGAGGTTCTCCCATTTGCCGAAGGACTCGCGGATCGGCGCTTTCGAGGCTTTGCCTTCCTCTTTCATTTTCAGATACGCCGGCGACTCGTGCAGGCTCAGGCGAATCCAGGTGGAAATACCCAGCAGCACGATCGACAGCAGGAACGGAATGCGCCAGCCCCAGACTTCAAACTGATCGCCAGTGAAGTAGCGGCAACCGAGCACCACCAGCAGCGACAGCAGCAGGCCGAGGGTCGCGGTGGATTGAATCCAGCTGGTGTGGAAACCGCGTTTGCCGATCGGCGCGTGTTCCGCCACATAAGTCGCGGCGCCACCGTATTCACCGCCCAGCGCCAGCCCCTGAAGCATGCGCAGCACCACCAGAATGATCGGCGCAGCAATGCCGATGCTGGCGTAGGTCGGCAGCAGGCCGACGCAGAAGGTTGCGATGCCCATCAGGATGATGGTCGCGAGGAAGGTGTATTTGCGCCCGATCATGTCCCCCAACCGACCGAACACCAGCGCCCCGAACGGCCGCACGATAAACCCGGCAGCGAAGGCCATCAGCGCGAAGATGAACGCCGTGGTGTCATTGACCCCGGCGAAAAACTGCTTGCTGATCACCGCCGCGAGGGCGCCGTAGAGGAAAAAGTCATACCACTCGAACACCGTCCCGAGCGACGAGGCGAAGATGACTTTCTGCGTGGCATTGCTGGTGCTGGCGGCGCGCGTGGCGTCCAGCGGCTGAGCGTGTTCTGACATATCGGTATCCCTCACAGTGATTGTTTTTGTTGTTCCACTGGTGTTGCGTGTCCGGGTGAGTCTTGAATTGACGCAGTTCCTGTAGGAGTGAGCCTGCTCGCGATAGCGGTGTATCAGCCAACGAAAATGTTGAATTTTATTCCGTCATCGCGAGCAGGCTCACTCCTACAAGGGTTGAGTTCGGAGCGGTTGGGTTGAGGATCATCTGCGCCGCCTTCTCGGCAATCATCAGCGTAGGCGAACAGGTGTTGCCCGAGGTGATGCGCGGCATGATCGAGGCGTCGGCGATGCGCAGGCCGGGCACGCCATGCACGCGCAGTTGCGCATCGACCACCGCGTCAGCGTCATTGCCCATGCGACAGGTGCCGACCGGATGGAAAATCGTTGTACCGATACGCGCCGCCGCTTCGTGCAGTTGCTCTTCGCTTTGCAGGCTGTCGCCGGGCAGATACTCCACCGGTTTGAACGCTCGCAGGGCCGGGGCGCTGACGATGCGCCGGGTCAGGCGGATCGCATCGGCGGCCACGCGCAAATCTTCGGGATGGCTGAGGTAATTCGGTTGAATCAGCGGCGCGTCCTGTGGATCCGCCGAACGTATGTCGATGCGCCCACGGCTCTGCGGACGCAGATCACACACCGACGCGGTGAACGCCGGAAAGCTGTGCAACGGCTCGCCAAAACGCTCCAGCGACAGCGGCTGCACGTGGTATTCAAGGTTGGCCGAAGTCTGCTCCGGCCCGGATCTGGCAAACGCCCCGAGCTGACTCGGCGCCATCGACAACGGCCCGCTGCGGTCATACAGATAACGCAGGCCCATGCCCATCTTGCCCCACACGCTGCCGGCGATCTGATTCAGGGTCCGAGCGTTCTGCAGTTTGTAGATCAGGCGCAGTTGCAGGTGATCCTGCAGATTGCCGCCGACCCCCGGCAGCTCATGAATCACCCCGATGCCGAGACGCTCCAGCAACGGACGCGGGCCGATCCCGGAGCGCTGCAGAATGCTCGGCGAGCCGACGGCACCTGCGCAGAGGATGATTTCCTTGCGCGCCTTGAAGCTTTTCACCTGACCTTCGTGACGGGCGCTGACCTTCGACGCACGGCCGTTTTCCAGCAGCACCCGATCCACCTCAACCCCGGTCAGCACCGTCAGATTGACCCGCTCGCGAACCGGTTTGAGAAAAGCCTTGGCCGCGTTCCAGCGCACCCCGGCCTTCTGGTTGACCTGAAAGTAGCCGCAACCCTCGTTGTCACCCTGGTTGAAGTCGTCGATGCTGGCGATGCCGCTCTGCTCGGCAGCGCTGCGAAACGCGTCGAGAATCGGCCATGACAGGCGCTGTTGCTCGACGCGCCATTCACCCTTGGCACCGTGAAATTCAGCGGCGCCGGCAAAATGGTTTTCGCTTTGTTTGAACAGTGGAAGCACGTCGTTCCAGGCCCAGCCCGGATTGCCCTCGGCCGCCCAGCCGTCATAGTCGCCGGCCTGACCGCGCATGTAGATCATGCCGTTGATCGAGGAGCAGCCACCGAGCACTTTGCCGCGTGGGTAGCTCAAGCTGCGGCCTTGCAGGCCGGGCTGCGCTTCAGTCTTGAAGCACCAGTCGGTGCGCGGGTTGCCGATGCAGAACAGGTAACCCACGGGGATGTGAATCCATGCGTAGTTGTCGCGCCCGCCGGCTTCGAGCAGCAACACCCGCTGCTGTTTATCCGCCGACAGTCGATTGGCCAGCAGGCACCCGGCGGGGCCGGCGCCGACCACGATGTAGTCGTATTCTTCAAGGGAAGTCTGCATTCCCTGACCTCGCTTTTTGTTTTTATTGTCGAACACTCTAGTTGTTAGCTTTCGTTAAAAGAATGTTAGTTTTTGCGCAGCCGCTGTGCGTTTTCAAACAGCCTGGACTGACGATAGCTGACAAGGACACCCCATGTTCGACTGGAACGACTTGCGCTTCTTTCTGGAGTTGCAACGCAGCGGCCGCTTGCTCACCGCCGCCCGGCGCTTGAACACCACTCACGCCACGGTGGCCCGGCACATCGAGGCCATCGAAAAAAGCCTCGGCACCGCGCTGTTCGTCCAGCACGCCCAAGGCTATGAAATGACCCCGGCAGGCGAGGCGCTGCTCAAGCACGCCGAAGCCATGGAGAACGTCGCGCTGCTGGCTCAGGAAGAAATCACCCAGTCCACCGCACCGCTGGGCAAGATCCGTGTCGGCGTCACCGAAGGGCTGGGCATCAAGTTTCTCGCCAGCCGGATGATCGGTCTGTTCGAACGCTATCCGGGGCTGGAAGTGGAACTGGTCGCCGTACCGCGCTTCGTCAGCATCCTCAACCGCGAGGCGGAAATCAGCATTCATCTGGAGCGCCCGGCGGCCGACATGCTGGTCACGCGCAAGCTCACCGACTATCGGTTGGCGCTCTATGCCAGCCAACGCTACCTCGACAGCGCTCCGCCGTTGCGCAGCCGCGAAGACCTCGGGCGGCATGCGTGGATCGGTTATGTCGATGATCTGCTGTTCAGTCAGGAACTGATGTTCCTCAACAGCTTCTGCCGCAGTCCGCGCGTGGTGTTCCATAGCACCAGCGTCATCGCCCAGCAGGAAGCGGCGCGCTCGGGATTGGGCATTGCCGTGTTGCCTTGCTACATGGCCGCGTCGGATCCGGATCTGGTGGCGTTGTTGCCGGCTGACAGCATCGAGCGCAGTTACTGGATCAGCACCCGGCGCGAGCTGCACAAGTCGGTAAGGCTGCGGGTGGTCTGGGATTATGTCGTCGGCCTTTGCGAGGCGGAGCAAGGCCTGCTGCGCGGATAGTCATGCCCCGCACAAATCCCCCTGTGGGAGCCAGCCTGCTGGCGAAGGCGGTATGTCTGTGACATAGGAATCGACTGACATTACGCGGATAGTTCTGCTTGCATAAAACCCTGTGGGAGCGGGCTTGCCCGCGATGGCGGTGAATCAGTCAATGGTGATGTTGAATGTCAATCCGTTATCGCTGGCAAGCCAGCTCCCACAGGTTCTATGCCGTTACTGGGGTTGAATAATATATGGATATCCGTATATTCGGTTTTCCATATGTTCGAGCCCGCTTCCATGCTTACCCCCACCGAACTGTTCAAAAGCCTGGCCGATGAAACCCGTGCCCGCGCCACCTTGCTGATTGCCGAGCAGGGTGAGCTGTGTGTCTGCGAGTTGATGTGCGCCCTCGACGACAGCCAGCCGAAAATCAGCCGCCACCTCGCGCAACTGCGCAGCAACGGTTTGTTGCTCGATCGCCGTCAGGGCCAGTGGGTCTACTACCGGCTCAACCCGGAGCTGCCGGATTGGGTTCAACAGATCCTCAAGATTACCGCGACGGCCAACGCCGACTGGCTCAAGGACAATGCCTGTCGCCTGCACAACATGGACGGCCGTCCTGCCCGCGAAATCGCGTGCTGCTGAACTTCTAATATCCCCGGAGCTATCCATGCGTGTCCTGTTCATGTGCACGGCCAACAGTTGCCGCAGCATCCTTTCCGAAGCCATGTTCAATCATCTGGCGCGCGAGGGTTTCGAGGCGGTGAGCGCCGGCAGTTTCCCCAAGGGCCAGGTGTTGCCGCGCAGCCTGACGACGCTGCAACAGGCCGGTATCGCTATCGACGGTTTGTACAGCAAAGGCAACGACGCCTTCGAAAGCAACCCGCCGGACATCGTCATCACTGTCTGCGACAAGGCGGCGGGCGAAACCTGCCCGGTGTACTTCGGCCCGGCGATCAAATGCCATTGGGGGCTGGAAGATCCCTCCGATGTGACGGGTGACGAGGCCGCAGTGGATGCGGCGTTCCGTGCCACGCTGGCGATCATCGAGCGCCGCTGCGCAACCTTCCTCGGTCTTCCTTTTAAATCACTCAGCCGCGTTGAGCTTCAGCGCGAACTGGATCGCATCGGCTCACTCTGAGCCGGAGGACGTATGTCAGAGCACTTGCCCAATCTTGATCACACGCTGTTCGAAGGCCCGATCACATCACCTTCGCACGAACACAAACCACGCATCCTGCTGCTCTACGGCTCGACCCGCGAACGCTCCTTCAGCCGTCTGCTGGTGGAGGAGGCCGCACGCTTGCTGGAGCACTTCGGTGCCGAAACGCGCATCTTCAATCCGTCCGGTTTGCCGTTGCCGGACGACGCCCCGGCCGATCATCCGAAAGTCCAGGAACTGCGCGAGCTGGTGCTGTGGTCGGAAGGTCAGGTCTGGTGTTCGCCGGAACGCCACGGCGCGATGTCGGCGGTGTTCAAGGCGCAGATCGACTGGATTCCGCTGGAGCTCGGCGCGGTGCGTCCGACCCAGGGCAAAACTCTTGCGGTGATGCAGGTCTGCGGCGGTTCGCAGTCTTTCAACGTGGTCAATCAACTGCGCGTGCTGGGGCGCTGGATGCGCATGTTCACCATCCCCAATCAGTCTTCGGTGCCCAAGGCGTTCACGGAATTCGACGAGGCGGGGCGGATGAAACCGTCAGCGTTTTATGACCGCGTGGTTGATGTGATGGAAGAGCTGGTGAAGTTCACCGTGCTGCTGCGCGAGCGCCAGGATTTTCTGGTAGATCGCTATTCCGAACGCAAGGAAAGCGCCGAGCAACTGATGGCGCGGGTCAATCAGCGCTCTATCTGAAATGCACAAACCTTCTAGCCTCAACCCGCCAATTGTGGATTACTGGCCCCAGCCCACCACTGTACGCACGCCATGAGCAACTGGATCGACCTTGCCCGCGACCGGGAAACCGGCATCGAAACCCTGCACGCGCATTTCGCCGGGCACGCGCACGCCTACGATCCGCACTGGCACGAAACCTACCTGATCGGCTTCACCGAGCAAGGCGTGCAGCGCTTCAACAGCCGTCGGGCGCGGCACGACAGCACGCCGGGCAAGGTGTTCATGCTGGAACCCGGCGACATCCATGACGGCGATGCGCCAAGCCCGGACGGCTTCACCTATCGCATGCTCTACCTGCAACCTGCGTGGCTGGAGCAAGCGCTGGACGGTTTGCATCTGGGCAGTTACGGCAGCGGCTTGCCGGGGATCGGCAGCGTGCTCAACGACGATCCCGAACTGGCCCGCGCCACCTTGTTTGCCTTCAATGCGCTGCATAAGCAGGACGTGCGCATGGTGCGCGATGTGGCGCTGGATGCGTTGCTCGAACGACTGGCGACTCACCTGTACCGGCGACCGCAACCAAGCGCCGTATCCCGCGCGCCACTGGTCGCCCGGCAGGCACGCGATTACCTGGTGGCCTACCACGAGCAAGACATCAGCCTGCAAACCCTGGCCGACGTCTGCGGCACCGACCGCTTTCGCCTGACCCGCGCGTTCAAGGCGGCCTATGGACTCGCGCCGCACGCCTGGTTGATCCAGCTGCGCCTCAGCCGCGGCCGGCAGATGCTCGCCGCCGGCATGCAGCCAGTGGAAGTCGCCAGCCGCCTCGGCTTCGCCGACCAAAGCCATCTGGGCCGCTGGTTCCTGCGTGCCTACGGCATCACGCCGGGCGCCTATCAGCAACGCGCCATTGGCACCTTGCGCCGCTGAACAAACGTTCAAGACCACCACGCTGCTCAGCCATCACAGTAGGCCCTGACTTTCTACAGGGCCGTGCCATGCTTGCGTTCATCCTCTTTGCCTTCGTTGCCTCGATCACCCCGGGGCCGACCAACCTCATCGTGCTCAGCACCAGCGCTCGACGCGGCTGGCGACCGTGTCTGCCGATCATTCTCGGCGCGGGGGCGGGTGCCGCGTCGCTGGTGTGGGTCGCCGGCGCGGGCGCCAGTACGCTGATGCTGCCCGGCGTGCGCCCGGTGATCAGTGCGCTGGGGATGGGCTGGATGTTGTGGCTGGCGTGGCAGATCTTCACCGCGCCGGCCACCGCCATCGATCCCGCTGCCGGCGAAGAAAAACCCGAGCTGGGCCTGCTCGGCGCCGCGCTGTTGCAGTGGGTCAATCCCAAGTCGTGGATGATGGCGATCGCCGTGATCAGCGTATTTACCGCGCAAGGGCAGGGCTTGAATGCGTTGTGCCTGGCGTTCTTTCTGGTGTCGTTGCCATGTCTGGCGCTGTGGGCATTGCTCGGTCGCGGTGCTGCGCGCTGGTTGAGTAATCCGGCGCAGTTGCAGTGGCTGAACCGGATTCTAGCGGTGTTGCTGGTGGTGTCATCCGCGACTGCGTTGCTGCATGGCTAAGCTGAGCGCGGGTTACCGAACACGGTTCTTGTAGGAGTGAGCCTGCTCGCGAAAGCGGTAATCCAGCCACATTGATGGTGCAGGGCAAACGCCATCGCGAGCAGGCTCACTCCTACAGATTTTGTGGTGTATTCGGCCCTATGAGGCGGTTGCTGGAATCGTACTTCGCGTCCACTCTATGGCATGCCGACAAGGAGCGTCGCCGACCCTCCGTCGTGACCCAAGGGAGCTTGCAGCATGAGCGAAGACAACAAGGTAAAAGGCCCGGCGTCGTACTTCCCCTCCATCGAAAAGAAATACGGCCAGCCCATCGATCACTGGCTGAACCTGCTCGCCGGCATCACCGACAAGAAACACATGGAACTGGTGGCGTGGCTCAAAGAAGAACACGGCATGGGCCACGGCCATGCCAACGCGCTGGTCGCGCACCATTTGGCCGCAGGCAAAAAGTGAGGGCAGGGCAGCGATGAATTTCTCCCACCGGCCAGTGACGGCCGACGACGTCAAAACCCTGTGCGGCTTTCCGCAGGGCGTTCAAGAGTTGTACTTCATGTTCCCGAAAGCGCAGTACCCGCTGACGGAAGAACAGATGCACACCGCGATCAGCCAGCGCTTCGACTCCACGGCGTTTCTGGCCAACGGCGAGTTCGTCGGCTTCGCCAACTTCTACCGTGCCGAGCACGACGGCGTCTGCTGTATCGGCAACGTCATCGTCGCGCCCTACGCCCGTGGCCAGGGCGTCGCGCGCTACATCGTCGAAACCATGACTGCGGTCGGCTTTGAAAAGTACGGGGCAAGGGAAGTGCAGCTGTCCTGCTTCAACGAAAACACCGCAGGGTTGCTGCTCTACCCGAAACTCGGTTTCGTGCCGTTCTCCATAGAAGAACGCGCGGCGCCGGGGGGCCGGCGTGTGGCGCTGATCAATATGACGCGCGGTCGAGGCCAGAGTTCGAGCTTGTAGCCGCGGCACCATACGGTCGATTCAGAAGCTTCCCGTCGCCAGAGGTGTGGGACTAAAAGCCATGGTTACTTGATTGTTGGGGGCTGTTTGCCAGGTCGCGTCGCTGGGGTTGCTGTCACTGCGGACGATACATTTCCACTCCACGACATCACCGGGTTTTGCGTTACTGAATTTTATCTTTCCGGACCAAGAGGGGGAGGGGGACGGCGTGGGTCGAACCGCTTTGGCCGGGTCCCAATTCCCTAACTCCGGCCGATCACCCACCGCATAGACGCTATAGCCTTGTGTCGTGACGCCGTTATCACAGCGGAAATTCGCCTCGAGCGAAATATACGTCCAGGTGGCACCGGCATAGCCAATTATTGGCTGCAAGGCCAGCAGCAGAGCACTCAGTGGCAACAAGTATCGAA
The DNA here is from genome assembly GCF_044753325.1 of Pseudomonas sp. NPDC088414. NCBI lineage: Bacteria > Pseudomonadati > Pseudomonadota > Gammaproteobacteria > Pseudomonadales > Pseudomonadaceae > Pseudomonas > Pseudomonas sp. NPDC088414. Next base: position 321,376 of record NZ_JBIVMY010000002.1, read on the forward strand.
TGCGGCCCATGATCGGTCCCTCAGTTTTCCTTCAGTCGGGCCAGCTTAGCCCTGCGCAAACTGGAAGAGACCTGTAAGAACTGACAGTCCGTCAGACTCCTTTCCGATACCTGCACTAGCGCCTTATTCCCACCCCTTCAAGTCTAAACATACAAGCGAGCCTGCTCGCGAAGACGCCAGCCCAGTCAACCCCACTCCCAAACCAGCCAAATTCCCTGTGGGAGCTAGCCTGCCAGCGATGGCGCCCGTCCAATCACTCAAACCTCCTCACCCCTGAGCTGACGACTCATCAGATCACAACTCGCCGACCACGACGTCAACCACTGCGGCATCTCCGGCGACTGCTCAGGCAACCCCAACTCCCTGACAAACTCACCCGGCGCAATCGTGCCTTGTGCCGACCGAAACAGCCCACGCATGACCACCACGCCGATCACTCTTCCCTTGCTCACGAAGCGATGCTCCATGAAGCTCCATTTATCGTCCCAGCCAAGCATCCGGCTGTGAATTTCAAACGCTTCAAACAGCTTCAGTTCACGCCGAAATTTGCCCCACGTATCGCCAACGATCGGCAACGCTTTAGCACGCAGCGCCACCCGAAACGCGCCACTGCGCAACACAAAATCCATGCGCCCGACGTCAGCCAGGGTGAAGTAGCGACCATTGGTGACGTGCCGATTCAAATCGAGATCCAACGGCCACACGCGCATGCGGATAACGGTGGATTCCAGCGCATTGACCGGCTTGCGCCACGGTCGGCGAAAAAACATGCAGAGCAATCGAAACCACAGATTCATCAGTACGTCAGCCAGTTGAAAAGAGCGCTGCACTCTAGCGAGCCGAGCGATGGCGAGGTAGGTGCGTAAATGACTTTTTTGGACGGAACAGTGTATTCCGATCATTGCGGGGTGGGTGCTGGATCGGTAGCCCGTTGAACCGGTGTATAAACAGAAAATAATCGAGATGTTTATATGAAGCCTGCCGTTACCACCGAAGCCCTACAACGCCTTGCGCTATCGCCTACGAGTACGCCAGAATCCGCCGGCTTGTGCGTCTAGAGCGCGGGTTCTATCGTCTGTCGGTCGCTGAAAAACAGTGATCGGGTTTGGTAGCCCGCCATAACTAGTCGCATCGCGCACCGTTCGCAGACCTCCCCAGGTCGCTGCTCAATGGTGGCCATGCGCAGGACACCTTCGGGTGTGCCGGGTCCTAGTTACCGGTCTACCAACCCGCGTGTGGCCGCCACCCTTCGTTTGGTAGCGAAGGTGAAGGCTCCTCTTCAATAACTAGGAGTTTCACCATGATCAAACCAACACCCAACCCGCCAGAAACCGACCTCGCATCCCCCTACGAATCCCTCGATTCCAAAAAACTCCACGAAGCCGCCGAACGCGCCCTCGACCATTACCTGTCCCCGGCCACCCAAATCATGGCCAGCCCGCACAAACCCGAACCCATGTACCTCGCCAACCCGAAGTGCGACACCGAATCCCTGCTCGCCAACGCCAGCGAAACCCTCGGCTCCGCCAGCGAAATGCTCAACAACTTCGCCGCCACACTCGACACCTCCCACCGCAAAACCGCACTGGGCATTGCCCAGGTCGTCATGCTCGGCGAACTCGCCGTAAACCAGGCCCTCGACAACGTCGAAATCGCCCACTGACCAACCCGTGCGACGAGCCCAAACCCTCGTCGCACCCAGCAATTCCAACCGAGCTGGCACAGAGCCACGCCTTGCGCCTCCAGGCCTCGGCTGTCACCCTTCGGCCCGTTCTTCAAGGATCAGAACAAGGAATCAAGGATTGAGTGGCTACGTTCCCAACCCCCCGAAAAACTACCGCTACGAAGAAGCTAAACCCGTCGATATTCATGCCCAGCGTTGGGCGGAGTATGAGAAACATGGGAAAGAGCCTGCGCGCGAGCCTGAGAAAATCGGCATTGCGTTGAGGATTGGGGTTTTCTTTGATGGTACTGGTAACAATGCGAACAACACGGCGGCGGGGCTGCTGTGTGGTGCGCAGCATCCGATTGCGCCGCAGGATATTCCTGCGAGTTGCATGCCTTACATGAGTGATCCGGATAGCAGTTATGGGGCCGGCCTCACGAATGTTAAAAAACTGCATGATCTGTATAAAAAGACTGAAAAAGCGGAGGGCTCAGGGGCCTTCAAATGCATTTCACGTCCTGTCTATGTTGACGGAATAGGCACCGTCAGCAATAAAAAAGACAGCACGGTGGGCGCTGGTACGGGGCGAGGTGATACCGGTGTTGCAGCGCGTGTGCAGGCGTCTTTCGCGCAAATCAAACAAACCATTGATGAGGCCCTGCAAGATAGTCCCGGCAGTGAAATAGTGTCTCTGACTTTTGATACGTTTGGCTTCAGCCGTGGCGCCGCAGCTGCCCGGCACTTTTCCAATGAAATCGTGCGAGGCAAGCAGGGTCCACTAGGGAATTTGCTGAACATCTACGCCCGAGATTTCAGCCGAAATTTTGATAGCCAATACGGAAACGGTATCAAGATGGGATTTATTGGCCTGTTCGACACAGTGCCATCCATTGCCGGCTTCACCAATCTTGGTCAAGTGACAAGTCCTATTGCTCCCGGTGTGAAGCTTTACCTGGACCGCAGGTTCTTCAAAGATGTTGTCCATCTCGTTGCTCGCGATGAGTGCCGAGTGAATTTCGCGCTCAGCCGTGTTAAGCCCGACCATCCGGAGTACACCCTTCCCGGCGTTCATTCGGATATCGGTGGAAGCTACCTCGATGAAGTCGAGGAATGCGTGCTGGTCAGCCCCATGCAAGCCCTTGATGTCTCTGTCCAAACTGACGTCGCGACTACGTCGATCTACCGGGATGCTGCACGCCTGAAAAGTCAGTGGGTTGCCAAAGGGTGGCCTGAGCATCTTCTGGAAGTTGTGACACCCACCGCGCTCGTGCTCCCGAGGGACAACCAAGATCGACTGGCTCCTAGAGAAAAACGCGTGTACGCCGCGCTGCAGCTCAAAAGGCCAGTCAGCGGTAAGCTTTCACTGGTTTACTTGAGAGTCATGTATCAACTGGCTAAGGAAAAGGGTGTCCAGTTCATCGACATGCCGGAAAGCGATGAGTACGCGGTTCCGGAAGAACTACAAGCATTGTGTGATCGTTTTGTTGCCGGTGATTACAAAACCACTGATGAGGAAGAAACACTGCTTAAGCTCAAATACATCCACACCTCTGCAAACTGGAATCATCCCCTCGGAAGAAATGACGGCAGTGGCATCGAGGCCGTTTACATCAACGCTCCGACGGCAGACGCAATTCGCGTACAACACCCACACGTACCTGATTGGAAGCTTTGGTAATGAGAGCATTGATTGTTCTGTTGGGCATTTTTCTGTTGGCGGGTTGCCAGGCGGGCGCAGCCGAAAGTGGCGAAAGTGACCCCAAGTCTCCTTGGTGGCAGTTAGGATTTGTAGAGCCGGACTACATGAAGGTTTGGGTAGAAGACAGCTCAGTCCTGGACATCAAAAACAGAACGTTTTTCAAGGCGGGCGGAAGCACCGCCGCCGGAGGTGAACCAGAAGATGGCACAGAGTCAGCCCGTGGTTGGGGCACGGTCAGTGGTTCCGGTATTCCGGTAAGCGGTGCCGATCTTCCAAAGCTCATCTTCGTTCGTTGGCAGTCCATATCAGAGCAGAAGACCTACAAGGGTTTCATTGAAATTCCAGAATCAGCGAGGCAATTGATGGTGGAATCAACGCACCAGCGTTGCCCGGAAACTCCAGAAAAGACTGCTCGATACATGGCCTCGCTGTATGTGGGCCTGGCCCCAGGGGGGGCACTACGAGCGTGGGTCAGAGACTCATGCCATCGTCCGGTCCAAGTCGCTCATGCCCAAGGCGAACTTGAACAGTTAGGCCCGGAGCAGGGGAAGCACGGCGGGCGCTATGCCTATCCAGTCAGTGAAAAGGCCAAGCGGTATATCGATAAATTCGGCATACCGTACGGGAGTTGGTAATCCTTAAGCCAATGAAACAACTCATAACGATACTTTGCGTTTTGCTGATCTCAGGGTGCCAAGAAACTGATCCACTCTCAGCCAAAAATGACCCAAAGTCCGAATGGTGGGAGCTGGCGTTTACTGAGCCGGACTATATGAAAGTCTGGGTTGAAAACAGCTCTGTTCAAGACGTTAACAACCGGATTTTCTACAAAACCGGCGGCGGCACCGCTGCTGGGGGAGAGCCTGAAGATGGCACAGAGTCAGCCCGAGGGTGGACAGGCGGGGTTGGCGGCAGCGGGAGGAGGGTGATAGGAGCAGGCCTACCCGTTCGCATCTGGGTCCGTTGGCAATCAATCGTCGAACAGAAAACCTGGCAAGCATGGGTAGATATTCCGGAAGAGGCCAGGCAGTTGATGGTGACGTCCGTCAATCAGCGCTGCCCGCGAACTCCTGATCGGCAGGCAAGATTCATGGCATCGGTTTATCTCGGCCTGGCTCCCGGCGGTGTCGTGCAGGTTTGGGTAAGAGACTCATGTCATCACCCAGTTAAGGTCGCGCGAGCACAGGCGGAAATTGAGCCACTGGGGCCGAGTCAAGGTAAGAACGAAGGGCGGTACGCCTATCCTGTGAGTGAAAAGGCCAAGCGGTATATCGACAAGTACGGCATTCCATATGGAAGTTGGTAGTCGTGACAACTACTTGAATGGATCATTTGTAATGAAAGCAACGATTGCACTGCTGGGCGCTTTATTGTTGTCCGGCTGCCAAAGCAGTGGCCCAGAAGCAGGCGAAAATGACCCTAAATATCCATGGTGGGAATTAGTATTCGTTCAGCCGAACTACATGAAGGTCTGGGTAGAGGACAGCTCCGTTCAAGACATCAATAACAGAGTCTTCTTTAGAGCTGGCAAGAGCACTGCAGCCAGTGGAGAGCCCGATATCAGCACAGAGTCTGCCCGTGGTTGGGGGACGGTGTCGGGGAGCGGGATGCCTGTGACAGGCGCCGATCTTCCAAAACTGATCTTTGTCCGCTGGCAATCCATAACAGAGCAAAAAACCTACAAAGGCTTCATCGAAATTCCGGAAGAGGGCAGGCAACTGATGGTGAAGTCAACACACCAGCGTTGCCCGGAAACACCGGAGAAAACTGCTCGCTTTATGGCGTCACTTTACGTGGGGCTCGCTCCCGGCGGCGTGCTCAAAACATGGGTTAGAGATTCATGTCGAAAACCGGTTGAGATTTCTCGCGGTCAAGGAGAGATAGAGCCTCTGGGGCCGGAACAAGGGAAGAACGGTGGTCGATATGCCTATCCGGTAAGTGAAAAGGCTAAGCGGTATGTCGAAAAGTACGGCATTCCGTATGGAAGTTGGTAGGAAAGAGGTAGGAGGCAATTCTCTTGCCTGCTTTCAGTAGCGTTGTCTGGAGTGAATCACATTTGACAGCCGCAGAGTCAGTGCTGAGCTCAACGAAGGGCCACTTTCGGTCGGTAGCAGTCATTGCCTAATGTTGAAAAACAGCGTCGCCGGTACGGCGTCCGGAAGATGGAATTATTAGCCTAAGTCTGTGTTTTCGGGATGCAGAATTGGGCAATAAGACTGGTTGATACTCCTACTGTGTGGGGAATAATCACCAGCTCTATGCCCAAGCTAGATATGAGGGCTAATCTACTTTTTTGTAGAACTCGCTCGTCCGAGATGAAATATTTCTGGGTATGGTTTGCTTTGAATAACTCTTCAAATGAGTTTGATTTTTTGAAGAAAGCATCACCAAGAGATTCTCTTCTTAAAGATTCTATTCGAGTTTCAACGCTCTCAAACGGTCGACTGCTACCTTTGTTTTTCTTGACAATATCATCTTCATCAACACCAACGACTAAATAGTCACACCTTTCCTTGCATGCCCGCAGGTAGTTTCTATGCCCTTCATGCAGAAGATCGAATACGCCAGAAGTATAGCCAACAATTCCGTTTTGGTGAGGAATAATTATGTTTGGCATGTTTTATTACCTACGACCTCTTCAGAATCATGCTTGTCGCTTGTGCGGCATCAGTTAGTCTGTACGTTCCTAAATAGATATCCAGGGCGACATTGTTGGACTTGATAGCCTCTATGATAGGTAAAACGGTTTTTGAGATCGCTTCGTCAGCGAGAATCCTTCCGCTGCCTAATCCAAAAATTGGAATGAATACTGATTTACAGGAAGAATTTACGCACTCATTTATCGTAGTTTGAATAATTCTCCTTATTGACCTCTCATCAATCAGGTTGACGCCGTCGTCTCGCTTGTCAAGGGCTACGGCATGAATTATATGTTTTATGCCGACAGCACAGGCATTAAATGGCGGTGACACAATGGTTGTTCCTAATTGGTAAGGCCCCGAATGCGGCTGTGATTTTTTCCAATTATCTATAAAATCTCCAAGCGGGTCGGCGCTGAGCGATCCATCTACTCGAAACGATGCGGCCAGCCTTCTTACCCTGCCAGATACCGAGGTTCCGTCTACCCCGCCGAGCTTAAGATATCTGTTCTCTGATGTAACTAAGACCTCGGCTTCGGTTAATCCCACAATCGAGCCACAATAGCAGTAGATCTTTGACTTGCCGATGACTATCGGTTCGCTGACTGCCTTTGTATCTACCAATGGTTCTCTTGCTGTGGATCCGCCTGTTCTTCTTGATATTTCAGCAAACAAGATCGCCAGTACAAGAAATACTACACCGGATACGATGGAAGGAATTGGCCCGCTGATGGTCTTTAGTTTAAGTGTGACCGCTGCGCCTTCTAGAGCTTGTTGCCAGAATGGTGTGACTAAAGCTCCTCCGCCTATGATAAGCGCAGTTACTGATAGCTTTGAATACACATTATGTGGTCTTTTTAATTTGCTTATTGCTACTTCGAAAATTAATCCGAGAATATATCTTGCTGCGGCGGGTCTGTTCATACTGATGCCTCAAATTCCTTGGCTAATTAAAAGTAGGCGGCATGAGCTGGCAATAATGTCCGTCCTCATCATAGCTTTCTCGTCAATGGACAATTCCTCAAACAGTGCAAGAGGCGCAGTGGAGACTGCGAGATGAAACCAAAAGAAAAAGCTATATGAAGCGCACAGAGATTACAAAGTCGGCGGCAGCGTGTCCATGGCCTTTTAGCCGGTTACTGCTGCCCGTTATGAGGCAGGAGCTACCATACCGGAGGGCCAGCTTCTGGCCGACCTCTGCCGGTGACGACGGGCCACAATTGCCAAAGAGTAGGCACTCGAAACGTTTATTTAAGCCAGGGACGGTTCATAGCTCAGGTTTTAGCCTCCGCCCGCAACTGCAGATCGCTCAACCAGTAGGGTAATGATAGGATCCTGGCCGAGCCGAAATCCTAGAACGGGGCGATGTGATGGTTTCAGTATTAGCAGACATCTTCCATGAGATCCTTCTCGAGGAGGAAGCCGAGGAGTCGATGTTTGTGTGCCTGGCGTGCATTGGTGACACTTGGCTCAAAGGTCGCCCGTCCAAACGTGCGATGCCACGGGTTTGCGCTTCCTGTGGAACGTCCACGCTGGAGGCGCTCACTTCCAAGACAATTGCAGAGACCATCAAGAACAAACTTTCAGATCACTTTGCCATCGACTATGGGCTTTACCCAGGTTACGAAATGACGCTCAGTCAAATCATAGGTCATGCAATCTGCAGTGAATCCGAAGCGGTGTGCGACGCGGTAGCCGAACGGCTCATAGACCCGGATGCAGATGAGGAACACTTTTACTTCCACGGGCAGGAATATTGCCGAGCATCCAGCCGATTCGAGTCCGAAGAGCAGGAACGGTGGTGGATCGAGAGTGAGTGGGCGCAAATAGCAACCGAGCTAGCTCATGGTCGTAGGTTTTTCAATACCAACGCCAGCCGTTTTTTTGAATCCCTGATGGCTGAAGCGATACTGGCCGGTAGTGATTCAAGTGCTGACACGACCGCGGTCGTCAAGGTAATCCCTGAAAACACCTGTTTTTATCGAGCACGAATCGCCGCTACCCATACGCAAATCCAAGAGTTTCAAAAAAATCCGTCCAAAGAATTAGGAGCTCCCCCCAAGGATCGCGCGGCGAACAACCGGATGAGCCCGGCAGGCGTTCCCTTGCTCTACGTGGCCGCAGACGCCCAGACAAGTATTGCTGAGGTAAGGCCTTCGATTGGAGACAAGGTGGTGGTAGGGAAATTTATCTCCAATCGGTATTTGGAGTTCTTTGATTTCACTGCACTTACTGCGCTTCAGCACAAAGAAATCAGCTGGTTCCAGCCTGGCTATCGAGAGCGCACTGACCATCGGTTGATGCTTGAGTATCTCCACGATCTGATCGCCCGCCCTGTGCGCGCCACCGATACCGATTATGTAATGACCCAAGCGTTGGCTGAATTCATTCGATACTACGGAAAGCAGAGGTTTGATGGCATTTCGTTCCGCTCAGTGCAGCGAGAAGGTGGCGTCAATTACGTGATTTTCGATAGGAGCACACCTGGGGCATTGCAGAATCCCGATTGGGCCCCCGAATTTGACCTTGTCGTTTCTCAGGAAGCACTATCCGTATTTGAAATAGCGCGCGTTAATTATCACACGATAAACCCAACCAACTAATGGCATTGCCTAGCTTGTTGCAATACCCGGCTGCGAGTGCTAGATAGTCCGCCGAAAGCCCCGCTTACAAGGCTCGCTGAAGGTAAAAGGGGGTAATTATAAAATCCCCTCCCAAACGACTGCTTTTGGCCACCCTCTGCCCGTCACCACAGTCGGGAGTCGGCCAGAAGCAGCCGTATGGTAACTACGAATTCTTGGGGAATTCACCTGATAGATCCGATCTACTTCGCCGCGTTAATGCATTCGGCTTCTGAGGTTTGTGCAGTCGTCTTACGGAAATGACATCAGAAGAGCGTGAGGATGGTTACCCGCTTTTCAGATGGGAAGTATTTCAGCCCACAAAGAATGCGTGATCGACCGACTTCTTCAACGACGACATTGAACTTCAAAGTGCCATCCTCCTTGGAACGCCCCATGCTGTAAATATAGCCAGCACGTAGCTTTTCATTGATCTTATTAGACAGTTCTTCGGCTGTGATTTCGGCTAATCCAGCATGCATTAGTGCGGGTGCGTGATCCTGTCGAAGGTAAGTCAATTTTTTCTCATCTATATCCAAGATGCAGTCTTTAACGTGTACGGGGTAAGGCGTTAGCGAGTTTAGAGACATTGCTACGTCATGCTCATGCTGTAGCACGGGTCGCTCGATTTTGTAGGATAGGAACATACGGTATAGTGAACTTTCTATGCTCTTCACTGCGAATCCGAATGTCTTGAAGTTCCAAGGTAAATAGCCTTCGTTGTGATGGGGGCCGAGGCCATCGTCGTGGGTATCGATGATGATGTTCTTATACTGAACGAATGCTCTTATCAACATTGTAGAAATCATGGCTTTCATGAGCGTTGTATAGGTGAGATCCAATGCCCCCATATATGCGGGATGATGTGAAAAGGACTGCACGAGTGCCTGTTTGCCCGATGAGGTCAAATTATTTACATAGTAAAGAGCCACAGTGTCCCTAAGCCAAGCGCTCGGAAAGCGAGCCTTCAAGTCCGTTTCGCCATAGCACTCCTCGTATATGCGAGCAAACGAACCTGTTGCTCCTATCCAGTCTCCATACAGGACGCTCCGAGCGCCTCCTCGATCAAGTTTGGGCAAAAGCATGTCCATGACATCGTGGCCATAAAAATTACTGCTGAATTTTGTCCAGTCGAAGAGAAAAACCGTTTCTATCTTTTTTCTAGTCAGCGGGATGAGTGCATTCTTAAGTTCTTTGTAGTCGATTCCCTTTGCATCGAGCCCAGCACGTAACGCCAAATAGGAGCCCCAAATGGTTCGATGCATCTGTTCGGTATCCAGCTGAAAAACACTCTCAAGGATCTCCAGCGTGGAATCGCTGCGAGCCTCTAATGTATGAATGTAATCAAAATCGTGTGCCATTGCATGCTAACCAATAGGGACTGTGTCCTTAGGATCATAGCCGCATAGAATGTCATGATCGGCAGCTATTGGCCGTTTGCTGCCTGTCGCGAAGCGCTGCAAACGGCTAATAGCGGACATCCGGGAACTACTGCTTCCGGCCAGAAACGGCCATTCACCATAAAGTCGTTTCTACACATTGGCCAGACCTATCCTTAGCAAGGGATTTGCATACGCAGCAAGTCCTTGGCGGGGCTGCGGTGATAGTCAAACGCCGTTGCTCTCAGTAGAGAATACCAATAATATCTGCGACCAGACCAGCAAAAGCTTCGAATGCATTTTCTCAAAGCTAAAAAAATATATAGCGGATAGAAATTGTGCACTTACCATCTAATAGATAACAAATAAGGAAAAAAATGCTCAGCGATCTGGATGAGTTAATATTGAGTTGCGAGGACCCTCGCTCGCGCCTATATATCGAAGAGGCCGTAAAATGTTATAAGGCAGGTGCGTATCGCTCGTCAGTGGTAGCTTGTTGGATTGCAGTTGCTTTCGATTTGGTGGACAAAATAAGAGAGCTATCAGCTTCCGGAGATAAGGAGGCCCAAGTTGAAATTGCGAGATTTGAGACTATACAGAAAACTCACAACCTTCCGGGAGCCTTAGCTTTTGAAAAAGAACTTCCATTGATGGCGAAGGACAAGTTCGAGCTAATTTCTCCTATTGAATATCTAGATATTGTTCGCTTGGTAGAGGATCGCAATAGATGTGCTCATCCCTCACAGGTTTCTGACAACCAAGTATTCTCCGCGTCGGCGGAACTCGCAAGATTGCATATATTCAACTCTGTAAATTCCATACTTTCCAGACCTGCATCGCAAGGAAAGGTAGCACTGGCGCGAGTTTTGAGTGATGTAGATTCTAAATTTTTCCCGAGCAATCTAGAGGACGTTGTTACGTTATTCGAGGCCGGGCCTTTGAAACGGCCAAGAGAGTCTCTCTACAACAACTTACTAAAGGTTTTTGTAAAAACCGCCTTTGGGGGAGAAGAATCCGCAAAATTTAATAAGTGCGTGCTTGCTTTATCGGCAATTAAAATTATCCACCCTAACTTGTGGGAAAGATTCTTTGAGGATTGCGTCAGACAAACAGTTGAACGTATGCGAACGGAAGAGGAAATATCCGGCGCAGTGATAATCGTAGCACGGCTCGCCAAATTGGGTTTATGGAGTGCCCTTCCCAAGGCGGAGCAGTTAAGGATTTTGACATTTATACAAAATGCACCACAGAAATTATTTGTTGATTTAGATTGGTTTTTTTTACTAGACGCTCTCCCACCCGAATTAATTGCCGCAGCAGAAAAGAGAATTAGGTTTGCAACATTTGACGAGCTGGAAAAAGTTGATTGGCTTGTCACTCCTTCAGCGATGTTGGATCGGCTAATTACCATATATTCAACCTCTCGTAGCTTTGCTGAAGCAAATACATATGGTCGCACCATCAGGCAAGTTATGCAGGAAGTCGACCCTACCTACAAACAAGCCAATGAAATTGTTAGGATGGCATCAGCAAATGACCAGATTAAGCACAGCAATGAGTTGGCCAGTGTTCTGCGAGCGTTGGAGTCTGTTGAGGGTGGAAGGGTCGCAGTAGAGCAACTGATGCTAGATCATGGTTTAAATATTAATCTTTGATGTTTATTAGAGGAGGAGTATTTAGGTTATCTTGCGCCAATTGTAATTCTTTACCAGCGTCATGCGCGGGTCGCTCTCAGGTACTTTTCGCGTCGATGCCTCCTTCTGAATCATATTCAGTCGATCGCCGTAGTCAATCGGATGCTCGCAATTGACCACCAACGGCCAAAAGGAGCCAGTTGAAGGCGTCTAGAAATCTATGGGCGACTCAGCATGTTCATAAGTTTTATATAGTGCTTATGATTAGTCGAGTAATAGATGAATAATGTCGACCGAATGATGCGATTCATATTTAGCTTATTCAGGGCTAATAAATAATATAGCTTTATCTATAAGATCTCGCTGTCGTATCAACTCTTCTATCGAAGCTGACGAGTCTAAGAATTTATTAGCATCTTGCAATCCAGAAAAATTGCCCACTTCAGCCAAGTGAAAAATAACCGCCTGCCGAAAGAATTTTTGTATTTGGAAGCAATGAGGGGATGGATCGTCGATAGACTGCCCCATATGTACATTTCGATTACGGTAGTCTTTTACATGCTCTAATATTTGTCGATGATACTCACGTTCTCCATAAAGGTAAGAGCAACGCGCAACGACTAAATCCGTATTATTTTCACCTGGAGCCATTACTGACTCCAAAGCAGCCCACCCCCGTTGAACAGAGGAGTTTTTATCAGTCTCGTCAAATGCACGCACAAATCTTACGATGGCGTCTTTGATAATGTGCGCATCCTTATGATGCTTGAGTTTATCTGTTACAAACCTGAAGAAGTTTATCGATTGGGTTTTTTTTCCAGCTGTCAGATTTAATGATCTTCGCTCAGTATAGTTAGAGTCGTACCAAAAAATATTGCTATCACTTAGACTGCCATCCTTGTTGTGTAACGTATGCATTCCCCCTAAAGTCAACTTGTTGATAGGCGCTCTTCGAATTGCCCGCACCGAAATGGCAATTTCAAACGCAGGGTTTATATCTAGACAAAATACTCCCCTTATGAAATCCAGTTCATGTAGCGCATGCTCTACACCATCCATAGGATTTTTCGACTTGAATCTTACAACAACAGGACAATAACTATCTGGTAGAGATGGAGATTCAAAATTCCAACGAGCGTTATATGTTTCTCGATTTTTATATTTTTTTGGAAGCCCGCCTGGGTAACATTCCAGAGTCGTATCACCGAGCACTATCCTTCGCAGTGGAAAGCCCGTGGCTATCGATATCGAAGTTACTAACACGTACTCCTTCGGCACCTGCTTATTATAAGATAACACCTCTATCTTTAATGCTTTCAAAAAATCATCAGCCAATTTGCTCCCGGATTTCACCCATGAGTTCAAGGCTCGGTTATAAAATCGCTTAGCGGTGTGATAACTAAATGTTTTATGAAAATCAATCATCGTAAAAAGAACGGAATCAAGCTCATGTATTTCGAAGCCATTGAAAGACACTTTACCTTCGGCGTCGATAGATGAGCAGGCCTTTAGGCGATCTAGGATGATTTGCGGCTTCAGTTTTTTGTTGGCCTTCCATTCAACTTTCATATTCACTCCTCAAATTCAACCATATTCTAACCCTGTTTACATCGCTCTGAACGCCCGGGTATCCCAGATACATCCAAGGTCTCCTTTTGGCCGAAAGAAGCCTGCTATGCCGGGCGGGCATGAAATACATGGGTCGAGGGTGCAGTTTTGGTGGCCGATTAAGTGCCTGCTGTCCCCAGTAGTCCTAGCCGCTTTGCTTCCAGATGTGACATGTATTTTACGGGCTGAAATTCAACTGAGAAGTTAGACTTGCTACGACAACCTTGCCAGAGCTGGACGTGTTCATTTTGTCCAGCGAGAACTAACGCTATAATCTCAATCGCAGTGAGGGGCATGTCTGGGCCGAAGTAGATGCCGGTGAGTGCTTCGGAAGGATACCGATACGCCGTGCCGGCTTGACTATGAATAGCGCGCCACTCGTGCTCATAAGCCCAATCAATCGCTTTGGTACAATATAGATCGGAGACAGGGTCGGAATCTTCACCGCACAGGATCGGAACGATGTCGAGAATGGGCATGTCTTGTGTATAGTGAACCTTCTTAATCTTGTGAAATGGATCGGCCAAGGTTGAAAACTCCAGGCAGAAACCTTTGCAATGATCCCCGTAGTGGGACCACATCAATAAGTTGTCCTTCTTCTCTGAAAAGCAGCTGACCCCACGTTGTGACAGAAATCTTTTGATCATGTCATCTAAGGTTTCCTGTCCTATGCGAAGGAGCATATCCCTAAGCACAGCAGGAGATGCTTTTTCGAACTCTCGCCGAATGCCACTTTCGATTTCGGGTTTTGCTAAGTAATGGCTTCGCAGTTTCTCAACATCGGCGTCAGTTGGCTCCTTGATGCGCGGTGAAAGCGCGCAGTCGTAAGGGTCGTTGAAAGCGAGCGGGGAACCGAAATAGATTAATTGGTCCTTCAGGTTCTGAAGCGACTGTGCGGTAAAGCGTTCGTACTTGTAGAGGTGCAGCGGCGATGACATGGGTTCAGATTCCTAGAAAAACCTGACGCTACTGTTTCGCCATCAGTCTGTCCACTGTCCGTTGCTGGCCGTCAATGGTCGCTTGCGAACGTCGGTTTTTGGCCGGAAGCTGACTTGTCATCAGCGTCCGCTTTTGGCCGAAAGCAGCCCCATCCGTAATTCCCTATCAGCCCGAGTCCCGCCATATCAACGGAATCTCTTAGCAGTATCAATCAGCGACGATCTCAAACGCAGCACTCCCCAAAACCTCCCCATTCACCAAAACCCTCACCCCATGCCGCCCCAAAAAATGCTTCCGCGTCGTAAAATCCCGAATCACCTGCCGCCTCCCCACAACCACTTCCCCAAACCCCGCCAACACCACCGTCTTCAACTTGAATACCTTCCCCGAAACCCCGCCGTTCGCCTTCACATAGTCAATCGCATAATCAATCACCAACCGCTGTTCATGCGCCACCGTCGACTTCACCGTAAACGATAACGTAATCGCTTCCCCCAACCGAACCACCGCCGGTTCAACCCGCACATCCAGCAACTCAACCTCAGCCTTGGCCCCCGCACCAATCACCGTCAGCGCGCGCAGATCGCCCTGTTTGATCAAGCTGCGCAACGCATGCTTGGCAATCCACGCCGTGTGTTTGTTCTCCAGTGGCCAGCCTTCAATCGTTTCCAGCACCCATTCCGGATGCTCTTTGGTTACGTCATTCAGATGGTTCGCCACGGACTTGCGTACGTACAGACTCTCGTCGGTCTTCAACCGATCGAGGATACCGGCGGTCAGTTGCGGGTTGGCTTGCACGGCTTCGAGGCGAAATGACCAGGGCAGGCGAGGGCGGGTGCCTTCGCTGGCGAGGCGGCGGACGTGGTAGTTTTGGTCTTGGGTCCAGTCGTGCAGGAGTTCCAGCGAGCGTTCGAGGTCGCTGCGCAGGAAGTGGCGGATGGCGAATTCGGAGGAGCCGAAGGTGGTGAAGTATTTCAGCGCTTGCATGGAGGTATCGAAGGCGTGGCCGCCGTAGCTGGCGACGTAGTGCGGCAGGCACATGCTGACGAATCCGCTGTTGAGGCGGGGGGCGAGTTCGCGCAGGACTTCGAGGGAATCTTCGTAGTCCAGTGGCAGCACGGCGTGCAGGCTTTCGCTGACGCGGGCCATGCGTTGCATCACCGACAATTCCGCCAGCCCTTGGTTGGCGTGCTTGAGAAACGCCTTGGCCTTGAACGCCGGGTACACGGCGCTCATTTCAGTGGCGATGTGTTGCAGGCGCTCGGCGTTGAAGATTTCCTTTAACGCCGGGGCGGCGGTGTCGGTGGTGCTCATGGTCAGGTCATCGGGGTGCTGACGAACGCTTCGAGGGTTTCGGCGTAGGCTGTGTATTGGGCGATGTGCGGGTAGCGGCGGGTGTCGATCTGGTCGGGGACGACGAGGTCGGTGAAGCTCCAGGCGACGGCGAGGCTGATGCCGGCCTGGGTGAGGGTGCCGTCGGTAGGCAGGCCGGTTTTTTCCAGTTCCTGTTCGAGGGCGGTGAAGGCGGCGGCGAGTTGGCCTTCGACGCGTTCGACCCACGGTTGGTATTGAATGTCAGCCGGGCGCAGGTTGCGTTCGTAATAGAGCTGCACGGCTTTTTCGCAGGCGGCGAGGCTGAGGCCGATCAGGCGCAGGGCGTGGGCGCGTTGTTGGAGGTCAGTCGGCAGCAGGCTTTTGCCGCTGGCGGCTTCGAGGTAGTCGAGGATGAGGGTGGAGTCCATCAGGACCACGCCGTCATCGAGGATCAGCGTGGGTGCCTTGACCACCGGGTTGATCTGCTGGAATTGCTCGAAGTGGCGGAACACCGAGACCGATTCATGTTCGAGGTCGATGCCGAGGCGTTTGGCGGAGATCGCCACGCGGCGCACGTAGGGGGAGTCCAGCATGCCGATCAGTTTCATGACGCGTTCCTTCAGTCGAACCGGTGGGAAGGCATAACCTAGCCGAGCCTGAGGCAAATGTCAGTCGTCAAAACCGGCTTGTTCGTGAATCTCGTCCACATTCAATTCCAGCCGATACGCCACCGCCACGAACAACGCCTGACACAAACACAACGTCGCACTCAGCGAACGAAACGCCAGTGCGCTGCCCTCATTCACTAGCAGCAGACTGTTGGCGTTTTTGGCCAAAGGTGAGAGGTGGCTGTCGGTGAGGATCAGGGTGTTGGCCTGTTGTTGCCGGGCGTAGCGCAGGCAGTGCTGGGTTTCCTTGGCGTAGGGGGTGAAGCTGATGGCGATCACCAAATCACCGCTACGCACGCTGCGCATCTGCTCGCGATAACTGCCGCCCAGTCCGGAAACCAGGTGTATGCGTTTGTGAGTGTGTTGCAAGTTGTAAACGAGGTAGTCGGCGACGGCGAAGGAGCGGCGCACGCCGACGACATAGATGTTGTCGGCGTTGACGATCAGGTCGACGGCTTTTTCGAACGCGACGTCGTCGAGTTCGCGGCCCAGGCGTTCGATGCCGGAGCGGGTGGCGTCAATGCATTCGCGGGCGAGGTCGCCGTCGCTGGCCTGCTGCGACTGGTTGGCGATCATGCTGCGGATGCGTTGTTGGTAGTTGTGTACCGGCGAGGCTTTGTGGGTGTAGGCGGCGCGGAACAGCGCCTGCATCTCGCTGAAGCCGCTGAAGCCGAAACGCTGCGAGAAACGTACGATGGCGGACGGATGCACCTCGCATTCCCGGGCGATGTCGCTGATGCGATCGACCATGATCCGGTCGCTTTGCTGGCTCATGTAGCTGGCGATGCGCTTGAGTTGGCGCGGCAGGGTGTCGTATTCGTCGGTGATCAGTTGCAGCAGACGCTCGGCATTGATCGGGAGGCTGGCGAGGGGGCGCTCGTCGTTGGCCGGCAGATCGGGGCGGGGCATAAGTTATCCTTTGAGCTGATCGTTCAACCTGTGGCGAGGGAGCTTGTCGAATCGTCGCACCGTCCCGCTGGACTGCGCAGCAGGCCCAAAAATGGAGGCCGCTTCGCGACCCAGCGGGAGCAAGCTCCCTCGCCACAAAGTGCTGGGTTGTGGCTGATGTTAGGAGGGCTTTTGGGGTTCTGCTTGGCTGAAACGATGCACCGGGAGTAGAAAAATTCGCGATGAGACGCCAGCGGTTAGCCGTTTGTCTTCTATATACAGCCGTTGGACTGAATTTCTTGCTATAAACGCACTCCGATGACCGCCATGAAGCCTGTGTCAGACCTGTTTACGGCTGTTGTCGGACAAATTCCCGGTATTTACAGTTGCTGAGGCCTCAAACGGGCCTTAGACTGCCGCCCCTTCGTAAATTGAGTGCCGGGTGGCGTTTGCAATAAACGATGCCTTTTCGTCGACCGGACACGGTTCGCCGGAACGCTCCCTATTTCGCCTTAATGCACGTTTTTTTATAGAGATATCAATGACAAAGGACAAGTTGCTGGCCATGCCGGCAGATGACTACATGAATGCCGAGCAACACGCTTTCTTCACTGAGCTGTTGCAGAACATGAAAGTCGAAACCCACGAGCGCATTGAGCAAAACCGTATCGCCATCGAAAGCCTGGACACTCCGGCCGACCCGGCGGACGCGGCTTCGGTTGAAGAAGAGCGCACCTGGCTGGTGAACGCGATCGATCGCGACCAGCGCATGCTGCCGCAACTGGAACAAGCCCTTGAGCGCATCAAGGAAGACAGTTTTGGCTGGTGCGACGACAGCGGCGAGGCCATTGGCCTGAAACGCCTGCTGATCAGCCCGACCACCAAGTACTGCATCGAAGCTCAAGAGCGTCACGAGCAGATCGACAAGCACCAGCGTCAGGCCTGATTCCATGGCTGCCCCCTGAATCGGGGGTGCCCGAAAAGATCGCAGCCTTCGGCAGCTCCTCCACGAGCTGCCGGGGCTGCGATCTTTGCTTTTGCTCGTCCGCGATATTTTGCGCGCCGTTCCATTGACCTGCTGCAGACTCCACGACTAACGGACCATGGATAATGGCGTTCTAGTGGCGTTTAATGCAGTCACAACAATGAGAACAAGCGTGGGGTGTTGAAATGACGAGAGATGGATCTCTGGTTGGGGCTTTGCCCGCACCAGTGCTGTTGCCGAAAAACCGCTGGATCGCTCCGACCCTGCAAAGCATCGCCCTGATGCTGTTGCTCGCCGGCATGACGCTGGGTGAATGGTCGCTGTACGTCAGCCTGCCGCTGGCAGTGCTGATTGTCTGGCTGCCACGCCTGCGCTCGCGGGCCACCCCTGATGCTGCGCCTGTCGATGCCGGCAGCGCGATTTCCGAACTCACTCGCGATCTTTCCTACACCACCAGTCATAACGCGCTGTCAGCCGCCGGTGTGGCGTTTTCCGTCAAGCAACTGGCGGGCAAACTGGAATCGCAACTCGAGGCGGCGGCGCAGATTGTCAGCAACGCCGAAGTGATGATCGCCACCGAACACGCCACTTCGCAGCTCAGTCGTGAAGCGCTGGACGCCGCCAGCGAGGCGCACCACAGCAGCGCGGCGGGGCGCACGGAACTGGTGGATTCGATTGCGCGCATGCATCAACTCAGTCAACGCGCCAACGCCAGCCGTGAGCTGATCGAAGCCCTGAGCCTGCGCAGCGATGACATTCAACGGGTGACGCTGGTGATTCAGTCCATCGCCAGCCAGACCAATCTGCTGGCCCTCAACGCGGCAATTGAAGCGGCGCGGGCGGGTGAGCATGGTCGGGGTTTTGCGGTGGTGGCGGATGAGGTGCGCGGTCTGGCAGCGCGGACGGCCTCGGCGACCGGCGAGGTCGGGGAGATGGTCGCCGATATTCAGCAGCGCACGGCGCAAGTGGTGGAGCAGATCCGCGAGTTGTCCAGCGATCTGCAGATCGGTGTCGAACAAGTTGAAAACACCGGCCAGCATCTGCAAAACATCGCGCGGCTGGCGGCCGGGGTGGAAACTCAGGTCGGTGAAATCGCCCGTGGCGCGGAAACCAATCGCGAGCAGCTCGACAGTCTGTTCAAGGCCATCGAGCAGATGCGCAGTGATCTGGCGATCAGCGATCAGCAAACCCGACGCCTGGCCGAGGCCGCTGTGCAGATGGAAGGGCAGGCGGAAACCATCAGCGAGCGTCTGGCCGAAGTCGGTCTGGATGACTATCACCAGCGCGTCTATGACCTGGCGCGTGAGGGCGCGAGTCAGATTGCGGCGCGGTTCGAGGCGGATGTCGAGCAGGGGCGGATCAGTCTTGAGGATTTGTTCGACCGTCAATATCAACCGATTCCCGGGACGCAACCGGCGAAGTTTCAGACCCGTTTCGACCGCTACACCGATCAGGTATTGCCGACGATTCAGGAGCCGTTGCTGCCGCGTCATGAAGGGTTGGTGTTCGCCATCGCCTGCACGCCGCAGGGTTATGTGCCGACGCACAATCTGGCGTTCAGTCAGCCGTTGACCGGTGACGCGCAGGTCGACGCGGTGGGTAACCGCACCAAACGCAAGTTCGCCGATCGCACCGGGATTCGCTGCGGCAGCCATCAACAGGCGGTGTTGCTGCAGACCTACACCCGTGACACCGGGGAGCTGATGCACGACTTGTCGGTGCCGATCATGGTCAAGGGCCGGCATTGGGGCGGTCTGCGCCTGGGTTATAAACCGGAGAATCCGCGCTGATCGATTGTTACCGCTCGCGCAATGAATCTGTGCACGTGGGTTGCTGTTTCCTCTGCGATGAAGTCATTAACATGGCCATTAGTTAGGTAGCTAATGAAATCGAGAGGTCAGTATGTGCAGAGTCGATGTCGCGGTGATGATTGGCAGTGGTGTGCCCGCCGGATTGCGCGCGATGGGCCAGAGCGTCTGCTGGGTGGTGTTGCTCAATGGTGAGCGGCGCGGCACCGCGTTCGCCAGTCGCGACGAGGCGGAGGAGTGCAAGGCTGCCTGGCTCGCGCAACTGATGGCCGAGCCTGGCGACAGCCTGCACTGACATTTATTAACGTCCGTCGTGCAGGCGTACGTTCAATTCATCGACCATCACCGCTTCTTCGCCGTCGGCGCGCAGCCACTCCTTCAGAAGTTGCGCCTGTTGCGGTGTCCAGAACGCGGCATCGATCAACTTGGTGTTGGCATCCAGCGGATGCGCTTCGATGAAATCGTCGATTGCCCCGTTTTCCGATGGCAGGCCCAGTTGGTCGAACAGGGTTTTCAGATCATATGCAGGCAGTTCCATCGTGTACTCCTTTTGCGTGTGCCGGAATGGCGCTGTCGCTCGCTCTTTATCTGAGGCAGCCGTTGGACAAGAGTTCGATTCGTGATTCAAGCGAGCGGGCGAGGGCGCACGCCTCGTTATGGTCTTCGCGGAAACCTCTTACACGACCGGTGGAAGATTCCTTGATATGAAAGAACGCGTTACCCGCCGGAACTACCTGAAATCGCGGTCTGTGACTGCCTGCTCCGTGCTCCGCAAGTTCAGCCAGATCGGTGCCTTGCAGCACGAACGGCGTGTCGATGACTGGTTTGGAAGGCTGGGTAAAGTGAGTCAGAGTGCACATATGAAGTCCTTTTCATGAGATAGCCGACGGTTACAGGTCGGTTCGGGTAGTCGGAAGCAGCATCGCTGCTCTAGAATCGCCAGCGTCTGTTGACGACAGGTGTCTATCTAAAGCAATTTTTTACCGGCGATATGTCGGAAAAGGGCTTTTTTTCGTCAGTTTTTTCCCTAAAGTTTGTAGTCCGTCTTCGTTGCGCTTCAATGAAGATTTTTCCTTCAAGGTTTGGCGAACGTCGAGGCAGGTTTCTCGCCTGACTTTCCAGTAGTCTTGCGAACCCATTGATGAATGGGCGTTCTGCTTGTCTCAGGTTTACTGAAGTCATTCGGTAACAGCATCGGCCTGGCCGTTTTTTTGCCGTGCGCGTTTTGGCGCAGGGTACTTTTCAGATGTGGGGATGTTTCTTTGGCAGTCAGTAATCTCGATATGCATGCTTTGTTCGTGTTGGGTGATTTGCGTGCAAAGCTGGTCAAGCTGTTTCAATCGCGTTTTGTTTACATCACCGAACAGAATGCCGAAGGTATTTACGTGGCCGAGATCGACACCGAAAGTGCATTGGTGGTCGATGACAAACCGGGACTCAAGCTCAAGGTCGGCGATCATTTCAGCGCGGCCGTGCTGCCCAGCCGCGAAGGCGGCAAGATGGACATCCGCTTTCGCGAAATCAAACTGACGGTGTACGGCCTGGGCGACTATGCCTTTGTCGATACCGCGGACGGACACGCGATCCTGTTCAAGGAAGGCCACAGCGTGGTGACGGTGTTTGCCGCGCATCAGCAACTGCAGGAAGGCCTGACCAAGACCCTGAAAGCCGTTACCGGTAAAGCGGCGAAGTGGCGCAAGGGCGAACTGATCACATTCAAGGCCAGCGAGTGATCGGAGATTTGAGTCGCGCCGACTTCCATTCGCAGAACCTCGATCGCGCGCGTGAAGAGGCCTTGCGCCTGTTCAACGCCAAAGCCGAATTGCAGGGCGCGTGGCTGAACTGGGTGGCAGCGCAGATCTACACCTTGCGGCCTGCGGAATACGCCAGCATGGTCAGACGCGAGCTGCAAAGCTTGCAGGAAAAGTCTGAAACATAACCTCGCCGGGATTGGGTCCCGGAAAAAGCAGGAACCTCGGCTACAGTCAGTTGACTGAGTATTCAGAGGCTTGCGGTCTTCTGCCAGGCCATCCTGCTATTGCTGTGAACAGCACGAGGTGCAAAAGCATGAAAGGATTTCGACGGTTACTGGCCGCCAGCGTGGTCACGTTCGGTGTGCTGACATCGGCGCAACCGGTGACGGCGGCGCAAACGCCCATCCATTTTGCCGACCTGAACTGGGAAAGCGGCAGCCTGATCACCGATGTCCTGCGGATCATCGTCGAAAAGGGCTATGGCCTGCCGACCGATACGCTGCCGGGCACCACTATCACCCTGGAAACCGCGCTGGCCAACAACGACATTCAGGTCATTGGCGAAGAGTGGGCCGGGCGCAGTCCGGTGTGGGTCAAGGCTGAAGCCGAAGGCAAGGTCGTCAGTCTCGGCGATACGGTCAAGGGTGCCACCGAAGGCTGGTGGGTGCCGGAATACGTGATCAAGGGCGACCCGGCCAAAGGTATCAAGGCGCTGGCGCCGGACTTGCGCAGCGTCAGTGATCTGAAGAAATACAAGGACGTGTTCAAGGACCCGGAAAACCCGAGCAAGGGTCGGTTCCTCAACAGCCCGATCGGCTGGACCTCGGAAGTGGTGAACAAACAGAAGCTGACCGCTTACGGCCTGCAGGACGATTACACCAATTTCCGCAGTGGCTCGGGTGCGGCGCTGGATGCCGAAATCAGCTCTTCGATCCGTCGGGGCAAACCGGTGCTGTTCTATTACTGGTCGCCGACGCCATTGCTGGGCAAATTCAAACTGGTGCAGCTGGAAGAGCCACCGTTCGATGCCGAAGCGTGGAAGACCCTGACCGATGCCGATAACCCCAATCCGAAACCGACCCGTTCGCTGGCGTCGAAGCTGTCGATTGGCGTGTCTACGCCGTTCCAGAAGCAGTATCCGCAGATTGCCGATTTCTTCAGCAAGGTGGATTTCCCGATCGAGCCGCTGAACAAGGCGTTGGCCGAGATGAGCGAGAAGCACACCGCGCCACGCCAGGCGGCGGAAGCGTTCATGAAGGCGCATCCGGAGGTGTGGCAGGCGTGGGTGCCGAAGGATGTGGCGGAGAAGGTCTCCGCTGATCTGAAATGAGATGGGCTTCTGTGGCGAGGGAGCTTGCTCCCGCTGGGTTGCGAAGCAGCCCTGAAATCGGCTGACGCGGTTAATCAGTAAAACCGCATTTTCCGAGATAGCGACTGCTCCGCAGCCGAGCGGGACGGTGCGACGATTCGACAAGCTCCCTCGCCACAGGTTATGTGTCGACTTAGAATCGAGTTTGCACCGCCAATTCAAAAGTACGCGGCGTACCCAGATAGTAAGCCGGCGAAACATGCGCAAACTCGGCATACACCTCGTTGGTCAGGTTACGCACCCGGCCGGTGACGGTGGTGTGCGAGTCGACCTTGTAGCTGAGAAAGCTGCCGAACAGCGTGTACGACGGCACGGTCATGGTGTTCGCCGTATCTGCGTACACCGACGCCACATACCGCGCATCGACCCCGCCTTGCCACTGCGGGGAGAAGTCGTAAGTCAGCCACAGGTTGCCCACCCGGTCCGGAACGTTGGTCGGTGTGTTGCCCTTGCGTGAAACCACCGCGCCGGCGGCGTTCTTTTCGGTGAAGTCGTCGTATTGCGCATCGACCCAGGCGAAGTTGCCTTCGGCCAACAGTTTGTCGGTGATCCGCAGGGAGCTGGCGATCTCGATGCCTTTCGAAGTTTGCTGCCCTACCGGGATGCTGCTGGTCGGGTCCAGCGGATCAGTCACAGCAAAGTCTTTGCGCTCGATGGTGTAGGCGGCAACCGTCGCCGAGCCACGGCCATCCAGGTAGTCGAACTTGCTGCCGATTTCCCATTGCTTGCCGGTTGAAACATCGAAGTCCTGCGTGCCGTTCGGTTGTTCGGCGGCGGTGCTGTATTGCACGTAGACGTTGGCGGATGGAATGAACTGGTAGGTCAGGCCGACGCGCCCGGTGACCGGCTCCCAGCTGCGTTTGAGGTGCTTGGGATTGGCGGCCGTCACGGTGCGATGGTTGGTCACGTCGAGGTCGATGTCGTCGTACCGCAGGCCAGTGAGCAGCGCCAGTTTGTCGGTCAGTGCCAGGCGGTTTTCCACAAACAGCGCCTTGGTGGTGACCTCGTTGGTCTTGTCGCTGATCAGCGCCGGGTTGGTGCCGGGAATGTCGTAGAAGTGCCCGGGTCGGTAATTGTTCGGATCGACCGTGCTCGCGCCTTTGATGTTCAACGGCGAGTTGGTGGTCTGGTTGACCTTGTACTCGAATCCGCCGGACCAAGTGGTGTCGAGACCGAACAAGGTGTTGTCGTGGCGCAGTTCGAACTGGTTGCCGTTCTGCTCGCCCTGATGCCGCACTTGATAGGCGGTGGAACGGTTAACCGCCGAGTTGTCGGCGTTGTACTGATAGGTCTCGAGGTTGCGGTAATCGCGTTGGCTGTCGAGGTGATACAGCGTATTGCGCAGAGTGGTGCTGTCGTTGATCCGGTAATCGATGATCGAACGCACCCAGATCGTGCGCTGTTCGTAGCGCCCGTCCTCGACGTTGTAGTTGTTGAAGCGGTTGTGTTTGTCGATCTTCAACTCGCCGGCTTTGGGGTTGAGTACCGGCGTGCCCCAGTACGGGCTGTCTTCGTGTTCGTCCTGATATTCCAGGGCCAGGGTGTGCGACAGGTCCGGCGTGAGGTCGCTGAGCAACGAGAACGCCACGCTCCAGGCATCGCGTTCCTGGCGGTCGATGTAGCCGTTGCTGGTGTTGTGGCTGACATCGAGGCGCGCGTAGTGCTGCACGTCGGCCCCCGGGTCGGTCAGCGCATGGTTGAGGCCGAACGCGGTTTCGGTGGTGTCGTAACTGCCGTAGCTGACGCGACCTTCGGCGGCTTGTTCGTCGCGGGTCGCCAGTTTGGTCACATAGTTCAGCGAGCCGCCGACCGAGCCTGCGCCGTTGATCAGCGATGACGGACCGCCCACCAGTTCGACCCGATCATAGATCCACGCATCCACCGGTCGGGCGAGGCCGCCGGAGACGGTGACGCCGTTGAACATCTGGGTGATCTGGCTGCTGGTGAAACCGCGATAGGAGACGAATCCGCCAAAGCCTGGCGGCGCGCTGGCATTGACCCCGGGCAGGGTGTTGGCGGCGTCCTGGAAGTTCTGTGCGCCGTGGCGTTCGATGTCGTTGCGATTGGCGACGGCCACCGAGGCCGGTGTGTCGCGCACGCTAAGGCCGAGGCGCGAAGCCATGCCGCTGGATTGATCGAGGCTCAGGCCCGGCTCGCTGGTGGATTCGCCGTCGATGGTGATTGGCGCCAGATCCACGGTGGATTGCGCCCAGGCGTTAAGGGACAGGCAGCCGCACAGGCTCGCCAGCAGAGGAATATGTTTCATCGTTGAATCCTGAATGCTTGTCTGGGAATCAGCGCACAGGCAAACGCCGCGCGTTGGCGCAGTGAGCTGAAAAATCAAAAAGGCAAAGACACTCAGGCGAGCGGTGGGGCGCGAGGGTTGGCCGAAGGCCAGGTGAAGCGGGCAGGGAGGTCGGCGCTGACGATGGGTGCCAGCGGCGGGCTGTGTTGCTCGGGCAGAACCGCGAGGGTCAGGCTGGAGTTGAACGCCGGGCCCATGCCGCCGCCGACCGAGCACAACGGGCAGCCGAACGCCTTGGACAGGGTCGGCAATTGTTCTTCACTGGGATTGCTGGTCAGCGGCGCTTGCGTGGCCGGGTCGACTGTACAGAACTGGCCGCCGATACCGTTGAGCTGCATCCCGACCATTTGTCCGTGACCGATGCTGCAGGCGAACACGTTGAACAGGACGCAGCAATAAAGCATCCAGGCCAGCAGTGAGCGATCGGAACGGGTGAATTTCATGGGGCGGCACTTTACCGTACCGCTGATCGGTCGTGCACTTCAAAAAATGCCAACTAGGATGTTTTGTTCAAATCCCTCGAAAGGATTCTCGACCATGACCTTTGTGTTGGCTCAATGGCTGGTGACGATATTTGCGGCAATCGCCCTGGTACACGTGTATTGGGCGCTGGGTGGGCAATGGGCGGCGGTGGCGGCGGTACCGCAAGTGCCGGTGCAAGGACTGGTGGTGACGGTGCGACCGGCGTTCAAACCGTCAGGCTGGATCACTTTGTTGGTGGCGGCAGCATTATTGGTGATCGCCGCGCTGGTGTGCATGCGCGTCGGCTGGGGCATGCCGGCGGTGCATCACAAGGCATTGCAATGGGTGATCAGCGCGATTGCGTTGCTGATGTTTGCCCGGGCGATCGGCGATTCGAATCTGGTGGGGTTTTTCAAGGAAGTGAAAGGGTCGCGGTTTGCGCGGCTGGATACCTGGGTGTATTCGCCGTTGTGTCTGGTGCTGGGGGCGGGGTTGTTGGCGGTGGCGTGGGTCTGAGGTTTGAGGTGATCTGGAGATTGCTATCGCGAGCAGGCTCACTCCTACATTTGGAATGCGTTCCCCTGTAGGAGTGAGCCTGCTCGCGATGGCGTCATTGCAGACAACATAAAACTTCAGCTACCGCTCTCGGTCCTGCGACTGCTCACCTCAGCCGGCACATCATCCCCGGCCATGCGCTTGCGGAATAGCGCTGCCCGCGCCAGCAGTAACGTGGTCACCGGTACGGTGATCGCCAACAGGATCGGAATCAGCCAGGCATGCATCACCGGCCCCGACTTGAGTGCCGAGAAACAGATGATCGACGCCAGTGCCACGCACCACGCGCCGATTGTCGAGGCCAGCGCCGGCGGGTGCATGCGCTGGAAGTAATCCTTCATGCGCAGCAATCCGGTCGCGCCAATCAGCGCAAACACCCCGCTGAGCACCAGAAGGATCGCCACCGGAATCTCCACCCACAGCGACAATTGCGCATTCATTCGATCACCTCGCCACGCAGCAGGAATTTCGCCAGGGCAAACGAGCCGACGAAGCCGAACAGCGCGATCAGCAGCGCCGCCTCGAAATAAGTGTCACTGGAATAACGAATGCCCAGGGTCAGCATCATCAGCATGGCGACGATGTACAGGTAATCCAGCGCCAGCACTCGATCCTGTGCCGACGGCCCCTTGAACAGGCGAATCAGGGTCAGGATCATTGCCAGCGAGAACAGGAACAGCGTCAGCAGAATCGCGTTCGACAGCAGCGGGCTCATTCGAAAATCTCCATCAACGGCTGCTCGTAGGCAGTCTTGAAGTGGTGGATGAAGTGCGCCTCGTCATCCAGATCCCAAACGTGCAGCAGCAGAATGCTGCGATCCAGCGCCAGCTCCGACCACACGGTGCCGGGCACCACGGTGCAGATCATCGCCAGCGCGGCCAGACCGTTGGCGTCGCGCAGGTCCAGCGGCACTTTGACGAAGCCTGAGCGCGGCGGCCGGCGACCGGCATTGAGCACGCCCCAGGCGACGATCAGATTGGACATCACCACATCACGGCCCACCATTACGAACAGGCGCAAAATCGTCAGCGGGCGGCGGATGCGCACCTGTTTCGGGCGCAGCTTGCGCATCATCAATGGTGCGGCGAAGCCGAGTATCGCGCCGAGCAGCAGGTTGCCCGGGCTGACGGACAGGTTCAGCGTCAGCCACAAAACCCACAACGCCAGTGACAGCAACGGTGCCGGAAACACGCGCTTCATGGCTGCACCTCCAGCATCGCCGCCTTGGCTTCAGGGCTTGGCACGGCGCGGGTGCCGAGCACCGCCATCACGTATTGCTGCGGGTTGTTCAGCGCGTCGGCGGTGGCCTGGGTGTAACGCAGCAGCGGTTCGGCCTTGAAGGTCAGCGCGATGCTCAGCCCCAGCAACAGGAAGATCGGCGCGCATTCAAGCTTGCGCAGCAGCGGCGACGGGCGTTCCTCGGGCGTCCAGAAACGCTGGACGCCCATGCGCGCAAATGCCATCAGCGAAGCCAGTCCGGAGAGGATCAGCAGCGTCAGCAGCGCCCAGGCCGCGTTGGAGATCGGCGCCTCGCCGCCCAGCCCCAGCGGATTAAGCAGCGCACCGATCAGGTTGAGCTTGCCGATGAATCCGGACAGCGGTGGCATGCCGATGATCAGCAGCGCACAGGCAATGAAGCTCAGGCCGAGAAACGCCATAGTCCACGGAATGACCTGACCGACCACGGCTTTCTGCTCGTCATCGAGGTTGATGCCTTTGGGCGGTTGCAGCGATTCCTGCGGACGCGGCAGCAACTCGCTTTCATCCTCCAGCGGGATTTCGTTGGCCGAACGCGAACGCTCGATCAACTCCGCCAGCAGGAACAGCGCACTCAGTGCCAGGGTCGAGCTGACCAGATAGAACAGCGCCGCGCCGATCAGGTTCGGCTGGGCGAAACCTACCGCCGACAACAGAATCCCAGCCGACACCAGAATACTCAGGCTGGCCATGCGCTCCAGGCGTTGCGCGGCGAGAATCGCCAGCGCCGCGCAGGCGATGGTCGCCATACCGCCGTAGATCAGCCAGTCGCCACCGAAGAACGCCGAAGCCCCGGCCTGCCCGGAGAACAGCAGCGTCCACAGACGCAGCAGGGTGTAGACGCCGACCTTGGTCATGATCGCGAACATCGCCGCCACCGGCGCGCTGGCCGAGGAGTAGGCCGGCACCAGCCAGAAGTTCAGCGGCCACATGCCGGCCTTCGCCAGAAACGCCACCGCAAGAATCCCCGCGCCAGCATGCAGCAAGCCACGGTCGGCTTCCGGCACCAGCGGAATCTTCAGCGCCAGATCAGCCATGTTCAGCGTGCCGGTGACGCCATAGATCAGCGCCGCGCCAATCAGGAACAGCGACGAGGCCAGCAGGTTGATCGAGATGTAATGCAGCCCCGACGATACCCGCGCCCGACCCGAACCGTGCAGCAACAGGCCATAAGAGGCGGCGAGCAGCACTTCGAAGAACACGAACAGGTTGAACAGGTCGGCGGTGAGGAACGCGCCATACAGGCCCATCAGCTGAATCTGGAACAACGCGTGGAAGCTCGATCCCGCGCCGTCCCAGCGCGCCATGGCGAACAGCAGGGCACTGACGCCGATGATCCCGGTCAACACCAGCATCAAGGCCGACAGGCGATCAACCACCAGCACGATGCCGAACGGCGCCTGCCAGTTGCCCGGCAGATACACGCCGATGGAACCGGGCACGCCGGTGGTTTGCGTCCACTGCAGCAGCATCACCGAAATGAACAGGCCGATGAGGCTGGAGAACAGATTGATTTTCGCCTTCAACGGTCGGTGCTTTTCGCCAAGCATCAGCATGATGGCGGCGGTCAGCAGCGGCAGCAGGATCGGTGCGGCGATCAGGTGAGTCATCGCCATCATTCCTTGGGCTCCCGGCCGTCGACGTGGTCGGTGCCGGTCAGGCCCCGCGACGCCAGCAGCACCACCAGGAACAGCGCAGTCATGGCGAAGCTGATGACGATCGCCGTCAGCACCAGTGCCTGCGGCAGCGGATCGGTGTAGTGCAGTAAATCCTGGGTCACGCCGTCCTTGATCACCGGCTCTTTACCGATGAACAGGCTGCCCATGCTGAAGATGAACAGGTTGACCGCGTAGGACAGCAGGCACAGGCCCATGACCACCTGGAACGTCCGTGGCCGCAGCACCAGCCACACGCCGGACGCGGCGAGCACGCCGATGGCGATTGCGATGACTTCTTCCATCAGACGGCTCCTTTGCTGGCGACGGCCTTGGGCAGTGACGCGGTCTTGTGACCCCGCACCGATTGGTGGGCGAGGGCGGTCAGGATCAGCAACGTCGAACCGACCACCACGGCGTACACGCCGATATCGAAGAACAGCGCGCTGGCGATATGGATCTCGCCCAGCAGCGGCAAGGCGAAATGCCAGGTGTGGGTGGTCAGGAACGGATAACCAACCGCCATCGCCCCAAGACCGGTGGCGGTGGCGAACAGCAGCCCGGTGCCCATCCAGCGCAACGGCCGCAGGCTCATTTGCGCCTCAACCCACTGCGTACCGGCGACCATGTATTGCAGGATGAACGCCACCGACATCACCAGTCCGGCGACGAAGCCGCCGCCCGGCTGGTTGTGACCGCGCATGAACAGGTAGCACGACACCACCAGCGCAATCGGCAGCAACAGGCGCACCAGCACTGCCGGCACCATCATGAAGCCGAGCGCGGTGTCGCTGGCGCTGCGCGGGTTGACCAGATCGGTGACCACGTCCGGTGCGAGCAGGCGTTGCTGAGCCGGCAGTTGCAGGCTTTCTTTCGGCGGGCGGAAGCGGCGCAGCAGGGCGAACACGGTCAGCGCCACGGCCACCAGCACGGTGATTTCACCAAGGGTGTCGAAGCCGCGGAAGTCCACCAGCATCACGTTGACCACGTTGCTGCCACCGCCCTCGGGCATGGCGCGACTGAGGTAGAACGAGGAAATGTCGTTGGGCGTCTGCCGCGTCAGCATCGCGTAGGACAACAGCGCCATGCCGGCACCGACGGCAATCGACAGCAGCAAGTCGCGCAAGCGGCGTACCCGGGCCTTGCGCAGGCTCGACGGCAGTGGCGAGACTTCTTCGATCCGCCGTGGCAGCCAGCGCAGGCCGAGCAGGATCAGCACCGTGGTCACCACTTCGACCGCCAGTTGCGTCAGGGCCAGATCCGGTGCCGAGAACCAGACGAAGGTCACGCAGGTCATCAGCCCGCAGACGCTGACCATGGTCAGGGCGGCGAGACGGTGATACTTGGCCTGCCAGGCGGCGCCGAGGGCGCAGGCGATTGCCAGCAGCCACAGGGTGACGAACACGATCGAACCCGGAATCTTCGGCCGGTCGCCCCAGCTCAGGCTGCTGTGCAACATCGGGATCAGGCCGGCGAGCACCGCCGCCAACACCATCAGGAACAGTTGCATCTGCAGGCGGCGGGTGCCGAGGCGGCGTTCGACCCGACGGGCCATGCGCATCATCAGCACCAGACTGCGCTCGAACAGGCGCTTGCCGTTGAAGCGGCCCACCAGCGGCGGGTATTTGAAGCGGCCCCGCTTGAGCTGATTGCGCAGCAGCAGATAGACCACGATGCCGCCGGACATGGCGATCAGGCTCATGATCATCGGCGCGTTCAGACCGTGCCAGATCGCCAGGCTATATTCGGGCAAGGTTCCGCCCACCACCGGCAGCGCGGCGGCCGCGAGCAGCGGACCGACCACTTGGGCCGGGAAGATCCCGACGACCAGGCAGGTGAACACCAGCAGCTCGACCGGCGCACGCATCCAGCGCGGTGGTTCGTGCGGGGTGTGCGGCAGATCGGTGGCGGTCGGGCCGAAGAACACGTCGACGGTGAAGCGCAGCGAGTAGGCGACGCTGAAGGTCCCGGCGATGGTCGCGACAATCGGCAACGCCGCTTCAACCCACGCGGTGGCGTTGATGAACACGGTTTCGGCGAAAAACATTTCTTTCGACAGGAAGCCGTTGAGCAACGGCACGCCAGCCATCGACGCACTGGCAACCATCGCCAATGTGGCGGTGAACGGAATCAGTTTGATCAGGCCGCTGAGCTTGCGGATGTCGCGGGTGCCGCTTTCGTGGTCGATGATCCCGGCGGCCATGAACAGCGAAGCCTTGAAGGTCGCATGATTGAGGATGTGGAACACCGCCGCGACCGCCGCCAGCGGGCTGTTCAGGCCCAGCAGCAAGGTGATCAAGCCCAGATGGCTGATGGTCGAGTAGGCCAGCAGGCCCTTGAGGTCGTTCTGGAACATTGCGCAATAGGCGCCGAGCAACAACGTACACGCACCGGCGCCGCTGACGATGTAGAACCATTCTTCACTGCCGGACAATGACGGCCACAGACGCGCAAGCAGAAACACTCCAGCCTTGACCATGGTCGCCGAGTGCAGATAAGCCGAAACCGGAGTGGGCGCCGCCATGGCGTGCGGCAGCCAGAAATGGAAGGGGAACTGCGCGCTTTTGCTGAGGGCGCCGATGAGGATGAGGGGGAGCAGGATAGGGTAGAGGGCATGTGCGCGAATCTGATCGCCGGCGGCCAGGACCTTGTCCAGGTCATAGCTGCCGACGACATGGCCGAGGATCATGACCCCCGCCAGCAGGCATAGTCCCCCGGCACCGGTGACCATCAGCGCCATATAGGCGCCACGCCGGGCATCGGCGCGGTGGTGCCAGTAGCCGATCAGCAGGAACGAGAAGAGGCTGGTCAGCTCCCAGAAGAACACGATCTGGATCAGGTTGCCGGAGATCACCAGCCCGAGCATGGCGCCCATGAACGCCAGGAAAAAGGCGAAGAAGCGCGGCACCGGATCGTCCGGCGACATGTAATAACGCGCATACAAAGAGACCAGCGCGCCGATGCCCAGCACCAGCAGCGAGAACAGCCAGGCGAAGCCGTCCATGCGCAGGACGAAGTTCAAACCGAGGCTGGGCAGCCACATGAATTCTTCGCGGATCACCCCGCCGTGGGCGATTTGCGGGTACAACAGCGCGACCTGCACGGTGCCGATCAGAGCGACCAGACCTGCCAACAGGGATTCGGTATTACGCGCGTTGTGTGGCAGCACCGCTGCCAGACAGCTGCCAATGAATGGCAGAAGCAGTAGAACTATCAGGGACATAGGCTTCTAATCTGCGGAAGTTTGTGAAGCATCATACGTGCCAGCTCCCTGATTACCAAACGCCAGGATGTCTCAGAATCCTACAAAGTAGTCTGGAATTTTCTGTTTGGCATTGTTTCAGGTAGATGGATGTTGCCTGGGATGGCCTCATCGCGAGCAGGCTCACTCCTACAGGGGAAACGTATTTCAATTGTAGGAGTGAGCCTGCTCGCGATGGCTATGGTTCAGGCTCTCGAGATATTGCGGATTAACCTTGGGTCTCCCGCTCCAGCTCAGCGTCCACTTCGTCAACCTTACCCTTGGTCTTCAACTCGCTGACAATCACCGCCGCCACAATCAACCCGGCGCCAACCAAGGCAATCGCCGGCAGACGCTCCCCGGCAATCCGCCCGACGATGCCGGCCCAGACCGGTTCACCGGCATAGATCAAGGTCGCGCGGGTCGGCGAAACGCTTTTCTGCGCCCAATTCATCGCCACCTGAATCGCCGCACTCGCCGCGCCGAGGCCCAGAGCAGTCACCAGCAAGGTCCAGGAAAAATCCGGGAGTGCTTCACCTGTCGGCACCACCAGCAGGAACGACAGCACCGAGGTCGCCGCCAGTTGCACCACGGTCACCCGACGCACATCGACCTGACCGGCGTAGGTGCTGATCAGAATGATCTCGCCGGCAATCGCGATGGCGCTGATCAGCGTGGCGATTTCTCCGGGGCTGAAATTCAGCGAAGCCCCGGAAGGCCCGGACAACAGCATCAACCCGGTAAACGCCAGCATGATGCCGATGCTTGGCATCAACCCCGGACGACGGCCCAGCACCAGCCATTGCAGCAACGGCACGAAGGGCACGTACAGCGCGGTGATGAATGCCGACTGGCTGCTCGGGATCGTTTGCAGGCCCACCGTCTGCAGGCCGTAACCGAGCATGATTGCCACACCGATGAAGGATCCGGCCTTGAGTTCAAATAACGTGAGTTCACGCAAGTGACGCCAGGAGAACAGCGCGACGATGCACGCCGCAGCGGCAAAGCGCAGGCCGACAAAAAACATCGGGCCGCTGACGGTCATCGCGTGTTGCACCAGCAGGAACGTGCCGCCCCAGACCATGGTGATCAGCACCAGCACGCACTCGGCCTTGCTGAAGCGGGAAAAGCGGAGAGAGGTGGAAGATTCGTTCACTGACGTCATGACCTTGCGCACTATAAAAGGCAGGACGCACAATGCGCCCAACGTTGCGCAGTATACTGCCCAACCCCACCGAGTGAGCAATATAGTGCACAAAGATTCCAGCCAACGGGCGTCCGTCCTGCAACACGTCAGCCACAACGTCCGGCGCCTGCGCCACGCTGCCGACATGAGCCAGACCGCGCTGGCGGAAAAGTCCGGCGTCAGTCGGCGCATGCTGGTGGCGATCGAGGCTGGGGAAAAGAATGTCAGCCTGACCACCCTTGATCGCGTTGCCGAAGCGCTCGACGTGGCCTTCAGCGACCTGATCCAGGCCCCCGACGCACGCGATACCAGCCGCATCAACGAGGTGGCCTGGGCCGGCGTCATTCCGGGGAGTAAAGCGGTGCTGTTGTCCAAGGCCACCGCCACCCGCGAGGTCGAGCAATGGGAATGGTGCCTGCAGCCGGGCGAAATCTATCCCTCACAACCGGATGCCGATGGCTGGAGTGAACAGATTTATGTGTTCGAAGGTTGCCTGACGCTGACGGTCGGCGATGTGACCAATACCATTTCCACTGGCGAGTTTTTCATGTTTGCCAGCAACCAGCCGCACGGCTATCGCAACGACGGAACGGTCGCGGTGCGGTTTGTGCGTAATGTGGTGATTTGAAATGAATCAGAACGCAGACATCCTGATCATCGGCGGTGGCCTCAGTGGCACGATGCTGGCCGTGCAATTGCTGCGACTGCCCGGCCAGCGCCGGATCCAGATCATCGAACCGCGCGCCGAGCTCGGTCGCGGTGAAGCCTACAGCGCCGTCGAGCTTGGCCACACGCTCAACGGCAATGCGGCGCGCATGAGTGTCGACCCGGACAACCCCGATGACCTGACGCAATGGCTGACCGCGCACATTGCCGCCGGTGGCTGGCCGGAATCTGCCGAGCAGAATGTGCCGGTCAGCGAACTGTTCCCGCCACGCGGGCTGTTCGGCGTGTATGTGCAGCAGCGTCTGGCCGAGGCGCGAATCGTCGGTGCGCAGCGGGGGTCGAGCGTCGAGCATATCTGCGCCGAAGTCGTCGATCTGCAAAGCGAGGCCGATTCGGTGCAACTGAGTTTGAGTAATGGGCAGACTCTGCGCGGTGCCTACGCCGTGCTCGCCACGGGCATGTTCCCCGCCGCCCGCACGCCGCAGAAAGAGTCCAGCGGCCTGAACGCCGCAGCGCTCGACCCGTGGGATGTCGCTGCCATGCGCCAGCTCGATCCGCAATCGACCGTGCTGATCATCGGCTCCGGCCTGACCATGGTCGATGCGGTGGTTTCGCTGGAGCAGGCAGGGCATCGCGGGGCGATCGAAGTGTTTTCCCGTCATGGGCTGTTGCCCCATGTGCGGCGCCAACCGCCGGCATGGGTGGATTTCCTCGCCGAGAATCAGAGCATCCGCACACCGCGACAATTGTTGCGCGAACTGCGCAGGCATTGCCGCGAGGCGATCGCTCAGGGCATCGATTGGCAAGCGCCGCTGGACACCGTGCGGGCGCATATCGGACGGTTGTGGAGTCAGGCGACTGACGTGCAGCGTCGACAATTCGTACGGCATGTGCGGCCGTGGTGGGAGAGTCACCATCACCGGTCGCCGCCGCTGAGTGCAGCATTGGTTGAGCGCTTGCACAACGAAGGACGGTTGCGGATTCAGGCGGCGTCGTTCAAAGGGCTTGAGCCGATGACGGGCGAGGGTGTGAGCATTCGAATTCGGCGTCGCGGCGAGGCGCAAACCTGTGTGGTGCAAGGTGCAGCGCTGATCAATTCCAGTGGCATCGAGTACGACTGGCGCCGCGTCGCGCGCCCGCTGCCGCAGCAGTTGCTGGCGCGTGGGCTGGTGCGTCCGGGGCCGTTGGCGCTGGGGATTGCGGCGGCGGTGGACGGTGCGGTGCTGGACGCTGAAGGGCAGGCCGGCAGCCGATTGTTCGCGATGGGGCCACCGCTGCGCGGGATGTGGTGGGAGAGCACGGCGGTGACCGATGTGGCGTTGCAGGCGAAGATGCTGGCGGCGCGTCTGCTTGATTGATGTTGTTGTGACTGGCCCCATCGCTGGCAAGCCAGCTCCCACAGGGTTTTGCATGGATCACAAAATCTGCGAACAACACAGAAAGCTGTGTTAGCTGGCAAGCCAGCCCCAATAGGGTTTTGCATGGATCACAAAATCTGTGAACAACACAGAAAACTGGGGTAGCTGGCAAGCCAGCTTCAATAGGGGTTTGCATGGATCACAAAATCCGTGAACAACACAAACCACTGTGGGAGCTGGCTTGCCAGCGATGGGGCCAGTTCAGCCAATGATTATCTCGGCAGTGCATTCATCAGCCAGCGCTGGCGAATCTGCTCCAGGCGCCCGTCGGCGCGCAAGGTTTCCAGCGCCTGTTGCCAGCGTTTGACCTGAACCGGATCGGTCTGCAGCGAAAAGGCGATGTAGGTGTCCTGTTTCATCAACGACATCTGATACTGCAAGCGTCCCGGTTCCATGCCCTGGGTGCGGGCCAGGGCGGCGGTGGACAGGGTGTCGGAGACCACGAAGTCGGTTCGGCCCAGACTGAACAGGCGCATCATCTGCTCAGGGGTTTCGACACCGTCGAGGTTTTTCAGGTTTTGCTGCTGAAGGTAGCTGTAGACCAGCCATTTGCGCGGCACGCTGATGCGCCCGGCCTGATCCGCCTCTTGCAGTGAGCGTACCGGTGGCTGGCTGTATGCATGGCCGTAGAGGGCGGTTTCGACTTCGATCAGCGGCCCGACCCATTGGTAACGATCATCGCGCTCGTCGGTGCGCAAAACCGTGAAAACGCCCGTATTCGGGGTCTCGCTGGCGGTGCGCAGGGCACGCAGCAACGGTACTTGTTGCAGCACGATCCGGTCACCGGTCTGTTCGGCCAGCGCGCGCACCACATCCACGCCATAACCCACCAGTTGATCGCCTTGTTGAAAATGCAGGGGCGGGTGATTGTCGGTGAGCAGTTGCAGGTCCGCCGCATTGGCCGCCAGGGCCAGGAGTGACAGCAGACACGCGGCAATCCGTTTCATGAATCGTCCCTGAAAAATTGAGCGCGAAGCTTAGTACGGGCCGGGGGTGGCTGTCGTGAGGAATGTGAGGGGCTTTTGTGTCAGAAACCAAGGCTGAACGGCAGCATCGGGTTGACCTCAAAACAATTGTGGGGGCGAGCCTGCTCGCGAAAGCGCAGTGTCAGTCAGCATTAATGTCACTGACCGAATGCCTTCGCGAGCAAGCTCGCTCCCACATTGGTTTGTGGTGTGGGGGGTGGTGGCTTGAGGGTTATGCCACTACGCGATAGCACGGCACATACGCCGCGCCGCCCGGCAGTTTCATCCGGTGCTGGGCGACGAAGGCTTTGAGCAGTGCGTCGAGCGGTTGCATGATCGCCGCGTCACCGCGGATCTGATACGGCCCGTGTTCTTCGATCAAACGGATGCCCTTGTCCTTGACGTTGCCGGCGACGATCCCGGAGAACGCGCGGCGCAGGTTGGCGGCCAGTTCGTGGGGCGGCTGGTCGCGGTGCAGTTTGAGGTTGGCCATGTTTTCGTGGGTCGGATCGAACGGGCGCTGGAAGCTTTCGTCGATCTTCAGCAGCCAGTTGAAGTGGAACGCGTCGTTACGCTCGCGGCGGAACTGCTTCACCGCTTTGAGGCCGGCAG
This sequence comes from Pseudomonas sp. NPDC088414, assembly GCF_044753325.1. NCBI lineage: Bacteria > Pseudomonadati > Pseudomonadota > Gammaproteobacteria > Pseudomonadales > Pseudomonadaceae > Pseudomonas > Pseudomonas sp. NPDC088414. Next base: position 358,669 of record NZ_JBIVMY010000002.1, read on the forward strand.
TCATCTGCCGCGCGACTTCGGCCGGGTCGTCGATGATGATCTCGTAGTGCTGCTTCGCCGCATCGCCGAGGGTGGCGGTGACGAACGCGTCGAGTTGTTCCAGATACGGCGCGGCATGTTTCGGCCCGGTCAGGATCACCGGGAACGGCAGGCCGGCGTTGTCCGGGTGCATCAGGATGCCCAGCAGGTACAGGAATTCTTCGGCGGTACCGGCGCCACCCGGGAAGATGATGATGCCGTGGCCGACACGCACGAACGCTTCCAGACGTTTTTCGATGTCCGGCAGGATCACCAGTTCGTTGACGATCGGGTTCGGCGCTTCGGCGGCGATGATCCCCGGCTCGGTCAGGCCGAGGTAGCGCCCGCCATGGATGCGCTGCTTGGCGTGGGCGATGGTCGCGCCCTTCATCGGGCCTTTCATCACGCCGGGGCCGCAACCGGTGCAGATATCGAGGCTGCGCAGGCCCAGTTCGTGGCCGACTTTCTTGGTGTATTTGTATTCTTCGGTGTTGATCGAGTGGCCGCCCCAGCACACGACGATTTTCGGCTCCACACCCGGACGCAGGGTGCGCGCGTTGCGCAGCAGGTGGAAGACGTAGTCGCTGATGCCTTGCGAGGTGCTGAGGTCGATGCGTTGGCTGTCGAGTTCGTTTTCGGTGTAGACGATGTCACGCAGGGCGCTGAACAGCATCTCGCGGGTGCTGGCGATCATTTCGCCGTCGACGAAAGCGTCGGCCGGGGCGTTCAGCAGCTCGAGGCGCACGCCGCGATCCTGCTGGTGAATGCGGATTTCGAAGTCCTTGTAGGCTTCCAGAATGGTTTTCGCGTTGTCGACATGGGCGCCGGTATTGAGGATGGCCAGGGCGCACTGGCGGAACAGGGTGTAGGTGCTGCCGGATCCGGCTTCGCTCAGTTGCTGAACTTCACGTTGAGAAAGGGTTTCCAGGCTGCCTTTCGGGCTGACCGAGGCGTTGATTACGTGTCGTTGGGTCATGCAATGATCCTTAAAACGATGTCATTCCAATGGCAGGCAAATGGCATCCGAATAGTGTGTATCCATGAATGAAGATGGCACGATCTGCGCTGTACCGCCATGTCCCCGTTGGACGCTGAAGAGATGAAAAGGGCCCCCAGCATAGCTAAATCGCGGAGAGAGGCGATAATGCGCAGCGAGTTTTTTCCGTTGCCCTTTTTATCGCTCAAGGAAGTCATGCCTGATGTTCGAGATCCAGCCGATGGACCCAGCAACGTTTCGCCAGCAGACCCGCCGCAGCACGATCATCATCGCGGTGCTGTTCCTGGTGCTGGCGATGGCGCTTTCGACGGCGGCGGTGGCGCTGTTCGGCGAACCCGGCGGCGATAACCTGCGGTTCAATGTCGGCGGAGTGTTTGTCGCGTTTCTGCTGACGGCGGCGCTGATGCGCGGGCAGTTCTGGCAGCAGCCGTGGATGGCCCCGGCGGTTTACAGCTGGCGGCTCAAGCGCAGCCTGATGAGCGTGACCAACGTGATGCACCAAGTGACCGCAGCAGTCGAGCAGAACGATCCGACCGCGATGAAGGTGCTGCGTTTCTATCATCTGGGGCTGACCCAGATGCATGAACTGGACGGTAATTCCAGCGATCACGCGCAATTGCACCGTGAAGTCGAAGCGCACCGGGAGCGGATGCAGGCGCTCGGTCTGGACCTCGACCAGAAGCGCCTGGACCCCGCCTGGCTTCAAGCGTTGAAACCCGCCGCGCGTTAGAACGGGATACGGCTGGCGCGGCGCAGTTTCCACCGTCGCAGCAGGCGCCCGTAGACCAGCAGGTTGATCACCAGCACCACGCTGCCCAGCGCCAATTGAATTTGCGGCGTCAGCCCGGCGGGATAGATGATCGGCCAGATGTAGTGCTCGATAAAGCCGCCGGCGTATTCGGTCTGCCCGGCGGCGTGACGCATCAGGTTTTCCCAGTAAGTCAGCGGACAGGTCAGGTGCAACACCTCGACCGCCACGCCCCAGGCAGCCGCTGGCAAGTGCAGCCACATCAGGCGTGGCCACCTGAGTACCAGCAGCCCGCCGAACAGCACGAACAGAATGAATGACAGGTGGAACAGCACCAGCCCGTCGGCTGCGATTCGGTACAGCATGTCGTCTCCCTGACGCGGTTGTGAAGGCCTCCATGGTACGCCGACAGCAACGCCAGGGCGCGGTGATTTGGCGCAAGTGCGCAAGATTGTTCAAGCCACGAAGGGGCACTTGCTGGCAGAGTCTGCGACCGTTTCCTCGGTTGAAGAGCGTTATGTCTGACTCACTTATGCCGCGCCGTGCGTTTCTTCACGGTGCTGCGGCGATCATGCCGTTATCACTGGCGACGGCGCCGTGGGGGCTGCTGGCCGGCTCCATGGCGATCGAAGCCAACCTCACGCCGTTACAGGGGCAGGGCCTGTCGAGCATCGTGTTCGCAGGGGCCGCGCAACTGGTGGCGATCGGCATGCTCAAGGGCGGTGCCGGGATTTTCTCGATTCTGTTGACCACGCTGCTGCTGACTTCGCAGCACTTGTTGTACGGGATGAGCATGCGTTCAGTGATTTCACCGTTGCCCGGGCGCTGGCGTATCGGCCTGGGCTTTTTGCTCACCGATGAACTGTTCGCCCTGACCAGCCAGCATGATCGCCAGCAGTTCAATCGCTGGTACGCCTTGGGCGTCGGTCTGACGTTCTATATCGCCTGGAACCTGTTCACCTTGGCCGGCATCGTGCTGGGCAGCAGCATTCCGGGGCTTGAGCATCTGGGCCTGGATTTTTCGATTGCCGCGACGTTTATCGCGCTGATCACCCCGGTGGTGCGCAATGTGCCGACCGTGGTGTGTGTGGCGGTTTCGCTGTTCTGCTCGGTGCTGTTCAGTTATTGGCAGTGGGGCTCGGCGCTGGTGTTGTCAGGGCTGGCCGGGATGACCGCAGGATTTGTCTGCAACAAGCTGTATCGGGGGCGCACATGATGGTCTGGGCAGTGATTTTCGGCATGGGGCTTCTGGTGTTTCTCAACCGCTACGTGTTTCTCGAACCGCGCCTGCCGCTACGCTTGAGCAGCAACGCACGACAGTTTCTCGGTTTTGCCGTGCCGGGCATGTTGACCGCGATCTGCGGACCGATCGTGTTCATGCCGGATAAACAGCTGAATCTGCAGTGGGATAATCCGTACTTGCTGAGTTCGCTGGTGGCGATCGGCCTGGTGCTGTACACCCGCAATACCTTGCTCAGCATGCTCTTGAGCATGGCGTTTTTCTTTTTGTTGCGGTGGTGGCTGTAAGTTGCCGGGGAAAAACTGTTCTACGCTTGTTGGATGACTATTTTCGACAAGGCGAGGTGCACATGACGTCCGAGCAAAAGCGTCCCGATGAAGACGAAGAAGTAGACGAGCCCAGCGAAGAAGAAATCGAGCGCGAGAAACGCAAGGAGCAGACGTGGAAGCACGACGATGACAAGGAACTCACCGGGCCGGATGTGAAATTCTGATGGCGACATACAAAAAGCCCCGCGATTGCGGGGCTTTTTGTTGTTTCAGAGGTCTTCCAGCTGCGGGAAGTCCGGGTGTGACGCCCGATAGCCCAGGGTCCTGTCGATCCATGCATTGAGCTCGTTGACCATCACCGGCGGGTGGCCGGGATAGCTCTGGAGGGTGGTGCGCAGGATGCGTTCGATGTCTGGAACTGAACGCAGGTTTCGGGTCTTGATGTAGTGGCCGATAAAACAGTCGAGTTGAAAGCGTTCTGTCATGGACAGATAGATACACTCCAGGCCGTTGGCCTGTTTGATTGCAAAATCGTCGCGCAACTTAGTTCTCTGCAAGGCTTGTTAAAGTTGTAGGGGATTCCTGGTTTTGCTGACTCTTTGGTCAACTGGTATGCCAATTGGAAATGCGGCGCGCATGCTATCCGTAGCGCATCTAAATGTATGTATGACGGTTGAAATGTCAGACAGGCGGTTAGTTCGCTCAAACGACTGTTTTTTTCCGGTTGTCTCAACAATGAAACAGCACCTGTAAAGATCGAGTGTCACCTGTATTCACCTGAAATCACCTGTAGGAGCTGCCGAAGGCTCGGGCCGCGTTCGGACGATCTTTTGATCTTTTTTTGAAAGCAAAATCAAAAGATCGCAGCCTGCGGCAGCTCCTACAGGGGTTAACGGGTGAGGGCGCGGGATTTTTAGGTGATTGGCTCAATCAGCCCGGCGCCCTGATTGCGGGAGTTGCCGACGGCTTTGCCGACTTTGTGCCAGGTGAAGGCGACGCTGGGTTCCCCTTCGAACAGCAGCATCTGTTCGGCGCGCTCCGCAGGCGTTGCCGGATCAAGCCACTCGGCAGCCATGTCAGCGCGAAAAACCACGGGTCGGCGATCATGGATATCGAGCATGCCTCCGACGCTGTCGGCGGTGATGATCACGAATCCATCGTCCTCCCGAGCATCGCTGCCGGGTGTCGGAAGCTGCCCGATGGCCGCACAGAAAACCGGCCCGTGATCGGCCCGACGGATCAGCCACGGCTGGCGGGTTTTATCCGGGCCGTCGACCCATTCGAACCAGTTGTCGACCGGTACGATCAGCCGATGCCGCCAGATCGTCCGGAAGAATGGCCCATGCGCGACCTTTTCCACGCGGGCATTGATCGGCGCCGCGCGGTCCTTGGCCCAGTGCGGGCGCCAGCCCCAGCGCAGGTTGTCGGCATACAGGCGTTGATCATGTTGATGAAGGACCGCGAGTGACGTGGTGGGTGCTGCGTTGTAGCGTTCCAGCGTGGCGTCGCCGACGTGATTGATCAGCGCATCGGGAATGCTCAGCACCGCGACAAAGTCGTGAATGCCGCGGTACTGCGAGAGTCTTCCGCACATGCGCCGAATCTCTGGGTGGACGCTTTCAGCATAGTTGGTTCAGGCCAATCAATCCTGCGCCTCCTGACCGGTGAACGTGTCGCGCCAGGCCAGCCAGCGGCGCTCAAGTACCGCGAGCAAACCGTCGCTGAGTTTGCCGAGCACGGCGAGCACGATGATTGCCGCCAGCACGATGTCCGGGCGCGAGGTTTCGCGGCCGTCGCTGAGCAGATAACCCAGGCCCTTGGTCGCGGCGATCAGCTCGGCGGCCACCAGAAACATCCACGCCAGACTCATGCCGCTGCGTAACCCGGTGAACAGGCCGGGCAGGGCGGCGGGCAGTAGAATCCGCTGCACCAGTTGCCAGCGGCTGAAGCCATAGATGCGCCCGACCTCCACCAGTTTGCGGTCGATATTGCGTATCGCCGCGACCACATTGACGTAGACCGGGAAGAACGCGCCAATGGCGATCAGCACGATCTTCGAGGTTTCATCGATGCCCAGCCACAGCAGCAACAGCGGCACCCAGGCCAGACTCGGAATTGAGCGCAGGGCGGCGAACGTCGGCTCCAGATACGCCTCGGCCTCGCGGCTCAAACCGACCCAGGCAGCGAACACCAGCGCCAGGCTCGCGCCGATGGCAAATCCGAGCAACACCCGCAGCAGGCTGGCGCCGATGTGTTTCCACAGTGCGCCTTCGGCGAGGTCGGTGAGGGTCAGGGCGATCTCGCTCGGGGCGGGCATCTGATAGGACGGCAGCCAGCCGAGGCGCACGATGAACTCCAGGGCGACCACGATCAGCAGCGGCAGGGCCAGGCCTTTAAGGCGCCGTCGCCATGTCGGATTGAGGGTTGAAGGACGAGGTCTCGACACACTCTGGGGAAGTGCGGGCAAGTCATTACTGCGAATGGTCATGCGGGGGCTCCGCTCACCGCTCATCCGCGTCAAACAGGGATGGGCGGTGAGTCTGGTCGGTTACTGGCGGGCGACGGCTTGCTGCACACCACTGTCGAGCAACTGATCGATGACCTGATCGACATTTACTCCACGCCGCACCAGTTCCTCGGACACCAGAATCGGTGCCGCAGCCTTGGACGCCTGCACGTCGTTGGCGGTCAGTTGCGGGCTGCTCAGATCGGTGCGCGACAGCTGCAGTTTGGCCACGTCCAGCGGCAGACCGGATTCCTTGGCCAGCAACGCGGCGAACTCGTCGGGATTTTTCAGCGCCCATTGCCGCGCCTGCTCGTAGGCTTTGATCACCGTGTCGATGGTTTGCGGATGCTCTTTGGCGTACTGCTCGGTGACGCTGACCACGCCGTAGCTGTTGAATGCCGGGTTGCGATACAGCAGACGCGAACCGGCCTGTACCTGACTGGCGGCCATGTGCGGATCGAGTCCGGCCCAGGCGTCGACATCGCCTTTTTCCAGCGCGGTGCGGCCGTCCGGGTGTTGCAGGTGCACCAGTTCCACGTCGTCTTTCTTCAGCCCGGCCTGTTGCAGACTGCGCAGGGTGAACAGGTACGGGTCGGTGCCTTTGGTGGCGGCGATTTTCTTGCCCTTGAGGTCGGCGACGCTCTGGTACGGCGAATCCTTGCGCACCACCAGCGCAGTCCATTCGGCGCGACTGTAGACGTACACCGATTTGATCGGGCTGCCGTTGGCCCGGCTCAGCACCGCAGCGAGGCTGGCGCTGGAGGCGAAATCGACGCCACCGCTGTTCAGATATTCCAGTGAACGGTTACTGCCCTGGCTCAGCACCCAACTGACTTTGGTCTGCGGCAGGGCTTTTTCGAGGAAGCCGAAATGCTTGAGTACCAGGCTCACGGGTGAGTAGTAGGCGTAATCCAGATGGACTTCCGCAGGCGGCGCTTCGGCGGCCTGAGCCAGCGGTTGCAGACTCAGCGCCATGGCGCTGGCGACCAGCAGTGTTTTGAGGCGGGATAAGGGTGAAAACGATGTCATGGCGACGCTCCGGCAGAGGCACTGGTTGTTATGTCCAAAAATATATTTTTATCGGCTGCGTCCTGCATGAATGGAATATTGCAGGCTCTGTGCCATGTTCTTCTCGACCCATGTTTACGAGGTTTTCGCCGGTTTTCGCGCCTTTCAACTGTTGCTTGGGCAACACTGTGGTATCGCACTGTTGCGCAGCGGACAGTGCGCATGCGGAGCGCTTAACTTATGCATTAATCGAATTTAAAAACCGCCAATCAACAGCGTTATGGTCTATGCAAAATCCCGTCGCAGGACCCGCCATGAAGCTCTCCCGTTTGCTCCGCAGCACACTGATCACCGCCTTGTTCGCCGCTCCGTTTGCCTACGCTACCGAGCCGTTGGTCCTGCATGTCGGTGACCAGAACTACTACAACATCCGCGCCTCGGTCGAAGCCTCTGGCGTGCTGAAAGACGCGCCTTACAGCGTCGACTGGAAGCACTTCCAGGCCGCCGCGCCACTGGCCGAGGCGTTGCAGACCGGTTCGCTGGATCTGGGCTTTCTCGGCGATTCGGGTTTTCTGTTTCTCGCCGCCAAACAGGCACCGGTGAAACTGATCGGTGTGTCGCGGCAGAACCCGGACACTATCGCCTTGCTGGTGCCGAAAGATTCGCCGGTGAAAACCATCGCTGATCTGAAGGGCAAGAAAGTCGCCTACTGGCCCGGCGCCTGGAGCCAGCAGCTGACCTTGCGCGCCCTGGAGCAGGGCGGTCTGCCGGAAAACTACGTCGACTTCGTCAAGTTGATGCCGATTGATGCGGCGGCGGCATTGCCGCAGGGCAGCATCGACGCTTTCCCGGTGTGGGAACCGTACATCTCCCAGCAAATCGTGTTCTCCGGTGCGCGGCCGATTCTCACGGCGAAAAACCTGATGCCGGGCCTCAGCGCGATTGCCGCGTCGGCGCCGTCGATCGACAGCAAGCGTGCAGCGATTGCCGATTTTCTCGGGCGTCTGAAACAGGCGCGGGCCTGGGTCGACAGCCACACCGACGAATACGCGGATCTGTGGGCGAAGAAAGCCAATCTCGATCAGCAGGTGTCGCGACACTGGTTGCGCCAGGCGCACATGACTGTCGGGCCGGTGGATCAGCAGGCGGCGACCGACTTGCAGGGCACCGCGGACTTCCTGTTCAAGGTCAAGGCACTGCCGGCGCCGCTGGCCACCGCCGGGGTTATCGATACCTCGTTTCAACAGGCACTGGCTGACTGAGCGAGCGCCGGAACCAAAGCCTGTGTACCCTGTCCAGATCTGGCTCGCGAAGCCGGGCGCAGGGATGGATCAGGGCGAGGGAGTTTTGCCAGTCGACAACAGGGCCGCAACGGTCAGGCGCAAGGCAAAACATGAAATACGCGTTCAATCTTCTCTGTGCAGCGGCCATCGCATTCGGGCTGGCCGGCTGCATTGCCGCGCCGATCGAGATGACCGCGCAAACCGAAACCCGGCTCAAGGCCCAGGCGCCGGTGCGCTTTCTGCTGACCTTCGACGATGGCCCAAGTGCGTCGAGTTTGTGGAATCCGTCGGCGACCGTGCTCGACAGCCTCAAGGTCAACCCGGTGCAACCGGCCATCAAAGCGGTGTTCTTCGTCCAGACCCGCGCACCTCGCGCCGGCAACAGTGAAATCGGCCGCGGCATCATGCGGCGGGAGCACGCCGAAGGGCACATCCTCGGGTTCCACACCGCCACCCATTGGCACACCAATCATCGCTCGCTCGATCCGCAAGAACTGGAGCAGTCGTTGCGCAACGGCACCGCGGATATCGCCGCGATCACCGGAGCAGCACCGATCCTGCTGCGCCCGCCATTCTGGAATTACGACAAGCGCACCTTCGCCGCCTATCAGCAACATGGCTTGCATGTGTTGTTGACCGATCTGAGCGCCAACGACGGCAAGATCTGGGGCTTCAACGCCAGTCCACGACGTCGGGCGAACATGCTGCGCCAGCTATCGGAGGTGCGCGAGCGCATTGCCCTCGGCGAATTTCCCACCGTGGACGGGGTGATTCCGGTGGTGGTGACGTTTCATGACCTCAATCGCTATACCGCGCGGCATACCCGCGAATACCTGCAGATTCTCCTCGACAGTGCTGCCGCCACGGGCGTGAGGCTGGCGGACAAGCCGTTTTACGATGATCAAGCGGCACTGCAGAAAGCGGCGCTGGCGCGCACCGTTCAGCAGAGTTCGCAGCCGGTGCAATTACCGGGGATGTGGAACTGGATCTGGGATCATGACGCGCACTGAGGCCGCGCTGGAAATGTGATCGGGTTGGCAGTCGTCGGGGCGGCAGATTATTGATCGCTCATCTATGCTGAATCGGTCGACCGACTCATCGCCTGCGAGGCATGCGCCCATGCTAGCCATTGCCGACATCTGCCGGATTGTCGAATCCGGCTTTCCGTCGCTTGAATGCGAATGCACACAAGTGGAGCAGGGATTGCTGCGGATCAAGGTTTATGAGCCTGACTCCGGGCGAGTCGAGTTGTTGCTCAATGGCGTCTCACCGGAACACCTGGTGACCATCCGCGATATTTCCAACTTCATCGGTGAATTGCGCACGGAAATGAGCGCCGGGCGCCGGGCATTCGCCGGCTGATACCTCACAAACGCCGCTGAAACGCCTGCACGATGCGTAACGTCGCGTCGCTGGTGGGCAGATTCTGCACCGCGTCCAGCGGATGCCAGATGCATTCGATGATCTCGTTTTGCGGGCGTAACTGCTCAAGATCCAGCACCGACGCCTCGTAGACATGATGCTGGGTGCTGCCGCTGTGCAGTTCCATCAGATACAACATCTGCTCGGCATCCAGTGCCGTTTCTTCCTGCAGCTCGCGCGTCGCCGCCCCGGCTTTGGTTTCCCCAGGCTCGACCTTGCCGCCGGGCAAGGTCCAGCGACAGCGGGGTTTGCGCACCAGGAGAACGTGTCGATCCTGCTCGCAAATAACGGTTGCGCGTACTTTCATCTGTTACCTGTTTACTGCGTGTCACATAAATGAAATAAAACTGCAATATTCGAGCCGGGACCGGATTCAGAGGTTCCGTCGGGGTTTTGAGTGTTTGGCAAGGTTGAAAGTGCCAGAGCCTTGGCACATGGCTATCCGCGACATCCGGTCGGCACATCGCCGGCAACAGGGTGTAAGGTAAAAAAGCAGAGCTGAATCCACTGTCAGCAAAAAGGAGGTCCCCATGAGCATTCCTGTCCTGAACAAGATGCACATGAACGGCTACGACGTACTCAGTGTAAACAACGGCCCATGGCGGGTTTGTACCCAAGGCGATCGGCTTGCGTCGTTTGGTAGCAGAGAAGAAGCGCTGGCCTATGCCGCTGCGTTGCCAAGTTACAGACAACGCTTGGCGCGGGCTCGAAGTCACACTGCGAGTTGAAGCAGATGTAACGAATGAGCCCCGGTAATTGCCGGGGCTCTTGTTGAGGGCAGGGTCGCTATCAGTGAACCTTGCTTCGGCTGATGGAGCGCGTTTTCACTTCCTTGGCATAGGACTGCAATCGTTCTTCATCACTTTGCAGCACCTCGCAGGACCTGAGTACCGCCTGGGCATCCGCTTCATTGCCGCTTTTGCGCAGTTGTTCGGCGATGCGCTTGAGGTCGACCGCCGACCATCTCAAATCCGATGCAACGGCTTGCAGGTCGCGCTGAAGTTCGTGTTCGTATTCATTGAGCCGCATGATCACCTCCGGTCATTCTCGGTAAAACAGAGTAGCCGCATTTTTCATCGCCGATGTGCAACTCGTCTGTCACCGGGTGAATGGATGTAAATATTTGTCCAAATGCCCTTGTAGCGGGGCGTCGGGATGGATGTACAACCGGTTACACGTTACATTCGCTTTTTTTCAGATCAGGGAAACACCATGCGGATATGGATCGGGAGTTTGGCGTTGGCATTGCTGGCGGGTTGCTCATTGCCAGCATCGCTGGTACCGGGCGAGCCAAACCTCAGCAAGACCACCACCAAAGCGCCTAAAGACTATGCCGCGTGCTTGTTGCCGTTGTGGCAGCAGGACATTCCGAAGACCACGCAGACCTCCATTTCCAACGGCTACCGGATCAAGGCACCGAGCCTCGTCACCGCCGACGAGATTCTCGACATCATCAAATACAAGGACGGCAGCCGCGTTTCCCTGTATCAGGGACCGCCATGGGCCAAGTCCGGGTCGTTGCGCAAATCGGTGCGTGACTGCCTGTAAAGCCCAGCCTCAGATGCAAAAGCCAGCTGCATAAAAAGCAGAAACCGGATCAATGGTTTCTGCTTTTTTTTTGCTTTGCGAAATGCGCTGTGACAGATCGGCACGAGGCGTATTCCAGCGTGCGCTAGGCTTTGATTGCCGGTCACTTATCAGGCCGGCAAGTCTTTCAAGGAGCCACGGATCATGGATGATCTGGTCAAGGAAGTTATCCCGTTGTTGCAGTATCTGATTCCCGGATTCGTTTCTACCTGGATTTTCTACACGCTCACTTCATTCAAGCGGCCTGATACGTTCGGGCAGATTGTGCAGGCGTTGATCTTTACGTTTGTGATTCATGGGGTGGTGTTGGGGATCGGGGCTATTGGCTTATGGATAGGCTCGAAGGGCTTTTCTGTAGGGAAATGGGATGGCAAGGCCCAGGCGATATGGGCGTTCATGGTTTCAATGGGACTCGGTTTGTTGTCGTGTGCTCTGGCTTCGAATGACAAACTGCACAAATGGTTACGAAGTAAAAATGTAACCAATAAAAACTCTTACCCCAGCGAGTGGTACAGCACTTTTGCCCGGCACAATCGCCTGGTAACGCTGCATTTGACGGATGAAAGACGATTGTTTGGCTGGCCCGCGAGTGGCCTTCCGGCCCGCTGGAGGGACAATTCATCATGCTGAATCCAGGCTGGCTGGGGGCGGACGGCGTGGCGTTGCCTTTTGGCGGCGAACTATTAGTGATAGATTCCTCGAAAGTTCAGTGGGTCGAATTCAGTTCTGTCGAAGAGGTTTCATCATGAGCGCAAAAGAGCCTACTCCCATGCCGCCCAGCGTCAGGCGCCTCTTTTATGGTCCGGACGGCAAGCTGTTAGCCAAGCCCCTGGTCAAAGGGCCGAGTGCGCCGCCACCGCTGAAGCGCCAGTATCGGGACTGACTGAACGCCGCTCATCGAGCGGCGTTTCGTTATGTTTGGCATTGTGAGATCTCCAGTCAGAGCGTATCCACCAACCAGTCCCTGAACGCTTTCAGTGACGGCAGCGCCTCATTGCGCGGCGGATACACCAGGTAATAGCTGCGCCGGCTGGTGATCGGCTCCCCCAGTTGCAGCAGCTCGCCGTTAAGCAATTCATCCTCCACCAGAATCCGTGGCACCAGCCCCACGCCAATATTCGCCCGCACCGCCTGAATCAGGTGCGAGGTCATTTCAAAGCTCGGCCCGATGCGCATGCTGCGGTGCGGCAAGCCATGATGCGTGAACCATTCCGCCCAGGCCTGGGCATTGCTGCTGACGTTGAGCAGTAACTGCCCGGCGATATGCTGTTCGGCTTCGTCGCGTTCGGTCTGTGACAACTGCGCACTGGCAATCACCACCAACTCTTCAGTGTGCAGCGGCAAGGCGCTCAGACCGGGCCAGTCCCCCGCACCGACACAGATTGCCGCGTCGATTTCGCTGGTGTCGAAGTCGATCGCTTCGATGCGCGAATGCAAGTGCACGGTCATGCCCGGGTGCGCGGTGTAGAAGTCCTTGAGTCGCGGCAGCAGCCATTTCGAGCCGAAAGTTGGCAGCGTCGCCAGACGCAAACTGTGAATGCCGGAACCGAACGCCATGGCCTGCAGGGTCGCGCTGCGGATCTGCCCGAGGGCTTCGGCCAGTTCGCGCTGATACATGCGCCCGACATCGGTGAGCACCACTTGCCGGCCTTCGCGGCTGAACAGGCGCATGCCAAGCATCTTTTCCAGAATCTGCACCTGACGGCTGACCGCGCTCTGCGTCAGCGACAGTTCGTGGGCGGCGCGGGTGTAGCTTTCATGGCGTGCGGCGGCCTCGAAGGCCAGCAATAACGACATGGAAGGGGTGAGGGTTCGCGGATTCATTCGTTTTAGTCATGGATTGCGGGTCGATTTTACGTTTGTCCCGACGGCGCCAAGCAATGAACATAAGCACCATGAGATGGCGGGAGCGTGACGCAATCATTCATTGCGCACAACTGTTCACCGCCACACGACCCGATTTTGACCGAGATTTCCTCACCGATGATTGCCCAGCTGAAACCCGCCCCGGCATTGACCGCCGATTACCAGCAATTCCTCAAAGCCTTGAAGGCCAGCGGTTTTCGTGGCGAGATCAGCGCCGATTACGCCAGCCGCGTAGTGCTTGCCACCGACAACTCGATCTACCAGCGTCTGCCGCAAGCGGCGGTGTTTCCGGTGGATGCGGAGGATGTGGCGCGAGTCGCACGACTGATTGCCGAGCCGGCCTATCAGCAGGTGGTGATCACGCCGCGTGGCGGTGGCACCGGCACCAACGGTCAGTCGCTGACTGACGGCATCGTAGTCGACCTGTCGCGGCACATGAACCGCATTCTGGAAATCAACGTCGAGCAGCGCTGGGTGCGGGTGCAGGCCGGGGTGGTCAAGGATCAGCTCAACGCCGCACTGAAGTCCGCCGGGCTGTTCTTCGCCCCGGAGCTGTCGACCTCCAACCGCGCCACCGTTGGCGGCATGATCAACACCGACGCCAGTGGCCAGGGCAGTTGCACCTACGGCAAGACCCGCGACCATGTACTGGAACTCGACATGGTCCTGCGCGGCGGCGAACGCCTGCACGGCGCAGCGCTGGCGGAAGAAGATCTGACAGCGCTGTGTGCCCGTGAAGATCGGGTCGGTGAAGTCTATCGCTGTGCGCGGCAGATCATTGATGAGCAGGGCGAACTGATCAAGCAACGCTTCCCTGATCTCAATCGCTGCCTGACCGGCTACGACCTGGCGCACCTGCGCGAGGCCGATGATCGTTTCAACCTCAACAGCGTGCTCTGCGGCGCTGAAGGCTCGCTGGGGTTTGTGGTGGAGGCGAAGCTCAACGTGCTGCCGATCCCCAAGCACACGATGCTGGTGAACATCCGCTACGCCGGGTTCATGGATGCGTTGCGCGATGCCCGGGCGCTGATGGCGCTCAAGCCGTTGTCGATAGAAACCGTGGACTCCAAGGTGTTGCTGCTGGCGATGCAGGACATCGTCTGGCACGGCGTCGCCGAGTATTTCCCGGAAAGTGCCGAACGGCCGACACTGGGGATCAACCTGGTGGAGTTTTGCGGTGACGATGCTGAAGATCTGCAACGCCGGGTCGAAGCTTTCCTCGAACACTTGAGCAGCGACACCACGGTCGAACGTCTCGGCCATACGCTGGCGGTCGGTCAGGCGGCGGTGAACAAGGTCTATGGCATGCGCAAGCGCGCAGTCGGCCTGCTCGGCAACGTTGCCGGCGAAGCGCGGCCGCAGCCGTTTGTCGAAGACACCGCGGTGCCGCCGCAGCACCTGGCCGAGTACATCGCCGAACTGCGCGAACTGCTCGACAGCCACGGTTTGCAGTACGGCATGTTCGGCCACGTCGATGCCGGCGTGCTGCACGTGCGGCCGATTCTCGACATGAAGGATCCGCAGCAAGCGGCGCTGGTGCGTCCGGTGTCCGATGGCGTCGCCGCGCTGACCCAGCGCTACGGCGGCCTGTTGTGGGGTGAACACGGCAAAGGCCTGCGCTCGGAATACGCGCCGGCGTTTTTCGGTGAGCTGTACCCGGCGTTGCAAGCGCTGAAAGCCGCGTTCGACCCGTGCAACCAGTTCAACCCGGGCAAGATCGCCACCCCGGCTAACACCGGCGCGGCGTTGCTGAAAATCGACGAAGTGACCCTGCGCGGCCAACTCGATCGGCAGATCGATGAAAAGGTCTGGCAAAGCTACGGCGCGGCCATGCATTGCAACGGCAACGGCGCCTGCTATAACTTCGATCCCGACGACGCCATGTGCCCGTCGTGGAAAGCCACCCGCGAGCGTGCGCAATCGCCCAAGGGCCGTGCGTCGCTGATCCGTGAATGGCTGCGTTTGCAGGGCGAGGCAGGGGTGGATGTGCTGTCCGATGCGATCCTCCGTCCGGCGTTTTTCCGCAACCTGTGGACGCGCTGGCGCAACAGCCGCGCGCAGGGCGCAGACTTTTCCCACGAGGTGTATGACGCCATGGCCGGCTGTCTGGCGTGCAAGTCCTGCGCGGGGCAGTGCCCGGTCAAGGTCAACGTGCCGGAATTCCGATCGCGCTTCCTTGAGCTGTATCACAGCCGTTATCTGCGCCCGGCGCGGGATTATCTGATTGCTTCGCTGGAGTACAGCATCCCGTACATGGCGCGAGTTCCGGCGCTGTACAACGGTTTGATG
The DNA here is from genome assembly GCF_044753325.1 of Pseudomonas sp. NPDC088414. Taxonomy (NCBI): domain Bacteria; kingdom Pseudomonadati; phylum Pseudomonadota; class Gammaproteobacteria; order Pseudomonadales; family Pseudomonadaceae; genus Pseudomonas; species Pseudomonas sp. NPDC088414. The sequence continues at coordinate 373,902 of NZ_JBIVMY010000002.1, forward strand.
GGCGCAACATTCGTGCGCAAACAGTTGGAGCGTCTCGGTGGAATGGTCGATGTGCCGTTGCTCAGCCGCTTCGATTTCCATGCCGCCATGCGCCGCTGGAATGTGCGGCCGGCGACGGTTTCCACGCTGTCGGCGCTGACTCAGGCCCAGCGCGAGCGCAGTGTGGTGCTGGTGCAGGATGCGTTCACCCGTTATTTCGAAGCGCCGCTGCTGGCGGATCTGGCCGAGCTGATTTCGCGGCTGGGCTATCAGGTGTATCTGGCGCCATTCAGTGCCAACGGCAAGCCGTTGCATGTACAGGGCTTTCTGTCAGCGTTCAACCGCGCGGCGTTGCGCAATGCCCGGCAACTGCGCGAGCTGGCCGACGTTGGCGTGCCGCTGCTGGGGCTGGATCCGGCGATGACGCTGGTCTATCGCCAGGAATACCTGAAAGTGCCCGGCATGGACCAATGCCCGGAAGTGGCGCTGGTGCAGGAATGGTTGCTCAAGGTGATGCCGGAGCAGGTGAATAACCAATCGGCAAATGCATTCAGGCTCCTGGCGCATTGCACCGAGAAAACCAATGCGCCGGCTGCCACTCGCCAGTGGGAACAAGTGTTCGAACGGGCCGGGTTGAAACTGGCGACGCAGGCCACCGGCTGCTGCGGCATGTCCGGCACCTACGGCCATGAGGCGCGCAACCGCGAAACCTCGGCGGTGATCTACGAGCAATCGTGGGCGCGGCAAGTCGAAGCACCGGCGGAGCAGGGCGAAGCACTGGCCACCGGCTATTCGTGCCGCAGTCAGGTCAAGCGCCAGTCGGATCGGGCGCTGCGCCATCCGTTGCAGGTGCTGCTTGAGGTGGTACGTCGCTGAGCGGTTCGTCGTCCGCGGCGTTGTCCCAGATCAGCCGTGGGTCGAAACTCATCGCCGAGAGCATGGTGAACACTACCACCATGCCGAAAAACAGGATGCCCGGGCGTGGTTCGATATCGCCCAGCGCCTGGAACTTCACCAGCGCCGCGACCAGTGCGACCACCAGCACGTCGAGCATCGACCAGTAGCCGATCAACTCGACGAAACGGTACAGCTTCGAACGCTCACGGCGCGCCCAGTCGCTGCCCCGCTGCACGGTGATCAGCAGCAGCGACAGGGCGACGAATTTGATCCCGGGCACCGCGATGCTGGCGATGAAAATGATCAGCGCGATGTCCCACGCGCCGCCCTCCCAGAACTCCAGCACGCCGCTCATGATCGTGCTGTCGGCGCCGTTGCCGAGCATCACCGTGTTCATCACCGGCAGCAGATTGGCCGGCACGTAGAACGCCAGCGCGGCGAACAGATAGGCCCAGGTGCGCGTCAGGGAATTGGTTTTGCGCCGATGCAGCGGTGCTTCGCAACGCGGGCACTGGTGCGGCTCGTCGGTCATGTCGCAGGCCAGCCCGCAGCTGTGACACAGGCACAGGTTCAGTTCGCTGGCGGTCGCGGGTCGCTTCATAGAATGTCCCACAGGTCACGAATGTCGCGGCCGGCAATGCGGATCATCATCAGGCTCAGCACCGCCAGGGCGAACAGGCCGATCCCCGGCAGCACATCGAGCAGCCCGGCCAGTTTGAACACCGCCACCATCGCCCCCAGCAGACACACCTCGAGCATGCTCCACGGGCGCAGCGTTTCCAGCCAGCGCATGCACAGCTTGAAGCCCGGTGCCCGGCGCGACGACAGGGCGAAACTCAGCACCCAGATCAACAGCACCAGTTGAAACGCCGGGGCGATGATGATCGAGATCGCTGCGACCATCGCCATGAACGTGATCGGCCCCTGACTCAGTGCCAGCACCGAATCCCACAGCGTCGCGCTGTTCTTCAGACCCTTCATGCTGATGCTCATCACCGGATAGAAATTGGCGAACAGCCACAGCATCGCCGCGGTGAAACTCAAGGCCAGCCGCTGCTCGACGGTCAAACCGTTATAGCGCTGCAGCACGCCGCCGCAACGTACGCAAAGTGTTTTCTGGTGTTTGCCGAGCACGACTTTTTCGTACACGCAATCGCAATGCTCGCAGATGATCAGGTGTTCGGTTGAGGTCATGGGCAACGCTCGACAGCAGGCGCAAAGGGCAGGGGGCGTCTGATCACTATAGAAGCCTGGCGTGATTGGGCAAATGGCGTTTGGCTTGGGAATCGACATTTTATGTTATAGAGTAACGCCAATTTTTGGCGGGACGTGTAGTTGTGCGCGCCCGATTCATAGACTCGATGGCGAAATGTCCATGACGATTGCGTGTACCCGCTCCAACCCGCCGCCGACCGGCCGCTTGCTGTCCATTGATGCGTTAAGAGGTCTGGTGATCCTGTTCATGCTGCTGGATCACGTGCGCGAGACGTTCCTGTTGCACCGTCAGGTGTCCGACCCGATGGACATCGCCAACACCGAGCCGGCGTTGTTTTTCAGTCGAACGTTGGCGCATCTGTGCGCACCGGTGTTCGTGTTGCTGACTGGATTGTCCGCGTGGTTGTTCGGCGAGAAGTACGCGGGCAAGGCCGATGTCAGTGCCTTCCTGTTCAAGCGAGGGCTGTTTCTGGTGGTGCTGGAATTCACCTTGGTGAATTTTGCATGGACGTTTCAGTTGCCGCCGAGCGTGATCTATCTGCAGGTGATCTGGGCGATTGGCTTGAGCATGATCGCCTTGTCGCTGCTGGTCTGGTTGCCGCGCTGGCTGTTGTTGGCGCTGAGTCTGGCGATCATTGCCGGGCATAATCTGCTGGATGGACTGCATTTCGCGCCGGAGTCGGCACTGCATGTGCCATGGGCGATTCTGCATGATCGGGGCTGGATCGAGGCCGGTGACAGTCTGCGCTTGCGCACTTCGTATCCGCTGTTGCCGTGGATCGGCGTGATCGGTCTGGGTTATGCGTTGGGCCCGTGGTTCTCCCGCGTGGCTGATACCTGGAGCCGTCAGCAAGGTTTGTTGCTGGGCGGTATCGCCGGTCTGCTGGGCTTCGTGGGCCTGCGACTGCTCAACGCTTATGGCGAAAAACCTTGGGCCGTTGAAGACACGACCGTGCAAACGCTGATGGGTTTTTTCAACATCACCAAGTACCCGCCATCGCTGCTGTTCATCACCCTGACGGTGAGCATCGGATTGCTGTTGTTGCTGGTATTTGAACGGTTGCAGACGCGCCGCTGGATTCGCTGGCTGACGGTTTTCGGTTCGGCACCGATGTTCTTCTATCTGCTGCATCTGTACGTGCTGAAGGTGCTGTATCTGATTGCCGTGACGCTGTTCGGCCTTAACTACGGTAGCTATTTCGGCTTCGATTCAGTAGCTGCAATCTGGCTGGTGTCGCTGCTGTTGGCGCTGGCACTGTACCCGGCGGTACGCTGGTTTTCCGCACTGAAATCGCGGCGCCGTGACATCGCTTGGCTGAAATATCTGTAAGCCCCGAAGGCAACTGTGCTGCTTAACACCCTGTAGGAGCTGTCGAGTGAAACGAGGCTGCGATCTTTTGATCCTGATCTGCAAAATCAAAATCAAAAGATCGCAGCGTGCCGCAGCTCCTACAGGGGGGCGGTGATGTCTCGGGTTACTTGCGATCCAGCCACTCCGTTTGCGCGTTGCAGTGGCGTAACACCCTGTAGGAGCTGTCGAGTGAAACGAGGCTGCGATCTTTTGATCCTGATCTGCAAAATCAAAATCAAAAGATCGCAGCGTGCCGCAGCTCCTACAGGGGACGATGTTGTCCCGGGTTATTTGCGGTCCAGCCACACGGTCTGTGCGTTGCAGAACTCGCGCACGCCGAAGTGCGACAGCTCGCGGCCGAAACCGCTTTTCTTCACGCCGCCGAAGGTCACGCGCGGGTCACTGGCCGAATAGCCATTGATGAACACGCCACCGGTTTCCAGTTCGCTAGTCAGTTGCTGCGCCAGTTGCACGTTGGCGGTGTAGATCGTCGCGGTCAGGCCGAAGTCGCTGTCGTTGGCCAGGGCGATGGCGTGGGCGCAATCGCGGGCGGTGATGATCGAGGCCACCGGGCCGAACAGTTCCTGTTTGAACGAGGTCATGCGGTCGGTCACGTCGGCCAGCACGGTTGGTTCGTAGTAGTTGCCCGGACCTTCGGCTTTGCCACCGCCCAACAGCAGGGTCGCGCCTTCTTCAAGGGTATCGCGCACTTGCTGGTCGAGTTCGTCACGCAGGTCGAAACGCGCCATCGGGCCGATGTAAGTGTCAGCGGACAAAGGGTCGCCGACCTTCAGCTTGCGCGTGGCCTCGACGAATTTGCGGGTGAATTCCTCGACCACGCCTTCTTCGATGATCAGACGCTTGGCCGCTGCGCAAACCTGGCCGGAGTTCTGGTAGCGACCGATGACGGCAGCCTGCACGGCCTCATCCAGATCCGCATCGTTGAGCACGATGAACGGGTCGGAACCACCCAGCTCCAGCACGCATTTCTTCAGTGCGGCACCGGCCTGAGCGCCGATGGCCATGCCGGCGCGCACGCTGCCGGTCAGGGTCACGGCGGCGATGCGCGGGTCTGCGATGGCGGTGGAAACACCTTCAGGGGTGACGTTGATCACTTCAAACACGCCGTCAGCGAAACCGGCGTTCTTGAAGGCGTCGCGCAGCAGGTAGGCGCTGCCCATCACGTTTGGCGCGTGCTTGAGCACGTAGGTGTTGCCGGCAATCAGCGCCGGAACCGCGCCGCGCAGCACTTGCCAGATCGGGAAGTTCCACGGCATCACCGCGAGGATCGGCCCGAGTGGTCGGTATTCGATGCGCGCCTTGCCGCCTTCGACCTGGGTCGCTTCGGCGCTGAGCATGGCCGGACCGTTTTCGGCGTACCACTCGCAGAGCTTGGCGCATTTTTCGATTTCGCCACGGGCCTGGGCGATCGGCTTGCCCATTTCCAGGGTGATCATGGTCGCCATGGCTTCGGCGCTGTCGCGCAGAGCGCCGGCGAGGGCGGTCAGGGCGCGGGAGCGATCCTGCAGTGGCTTGCGCTTCCACTTCGAGAAACCGAATGCGGCGCGGGTCAGCGCTGCGTCGAGAGCTTGTGCCGATTCAAAGGCGTAGTGACCGACCTGCTCGCCGGTAGTGGGGTTGATCGAGATGGCGTGGGTCTGGCTGGAAATCTGGCTCATGGCGTCGTCCTGCGTGTTCAGTGGATGGGTCTAGAGTAGGGTGGCGTTTGTTTTCTGGAAACTGAATAATAAAGATCGTTTCTTTCACGATTGGAGAATGACTGTGGATCTGGTGCAGCTGGAAATCTTCAAAGCCGTCGCCGAGCACGGCAGCATCAGCGCCGCCGCGGCGCAGATCCATCGCGTGCCGTCGAACCTGACCACGCGGATCAAGCAACTGGAGCAGGATCTGGGCGTCGACCTGTTCATTCGCGAGAAAAGCCGGTTGCGCCTGTCGCCCGCCGGCTGGAGTTTTCTCGAGTACGCGCGGCGCATTCTCGATCTGGTGCAGGAGGCGCGGGCCACCGTCGCTGGCGAAGAACCGCAGGGCGCATTCCCCCTGGGATCGCTGGAAAGCACCGCGGCAGTGCGTATCCCCGAACTGCTGGCGGCGTACAACCAGTTGCATCCCAAGGTCGATCTGGACCTGTCCACCGGCCCGTCCGGGACGATGATCGACGGCGTCCTCGCCGGGCGCCTGGCGGCCGCCTTCGTCGATGGCCCGGTGCTGCACCCGACGCTGGAAGGCGTGCCGGCGTTTGAAGAAGAAATGGTCATCATCGCGCCACTCAATCACGCTCCGGTGCAGCGCGCGGCGGATGTGAACGGCGAGAACATCTATGCGTTCCGCTCCAACTGCTCCTATCGTCATCACTTCGAAAAATGGTTCAGCACCGACGCTGCGGTGCCGGGGAAGATTTTCGAGATGGAGTCGTATCACGGCATGCTCGCCTGCGTCAGCGCCGGTGCCGGGCTGGCGCTGATGCCGCGCAAGATGCTGCAGAGCATGCCCGGCAGCGCAACCGTGAGCGTGTGGCCGCTGGCGGCGGATTTTCGTTATCTGACTACGTGGCTGGTGTGGCGCCGAGGCACGGTGTCGCGCAGCTTGAGCATGTTCGTGCGTTTGCTGGAGGAGCGCGGCGTGGTGCGTGCAGAAGAGTAATTGACACGTTGTGTCATGGCTGTATCTTGATCGGCGTTTCGCAATATAAAAAACTATACAGCGTAGCCATGAGGAACAAGCAAATGAGTGCAGCCTTGAGCGGTAAAGAAGCCGTCGGAGAACGGTTTGTGCTGGAGACGATGCGTCATGCGCAGGAACTGACCTGGAACGCCGTTGATGCCATTGCCAAGGTGATCAAGCCGGGCATGCGTGAATCCGAAGCCCAGGAACTGGGCAAGCAGATCCTTGCCGGACTGGGCATGGATCGCATCTGGCATCCGTTGCTGATCCGCTTTGGCGCCAACACGCTGAAGGCATTCAAGGAACGTTCCGAAGGCGATCCGGTGCTGGGTGAAAACGATATTTTCTTCATCGACATGGGCGTGGTCTGGCAGGGGCACGAAGGCGATGCCGGCGAAACCTTCACCACCGGCTCCGATCCGGAAATGATCGCCTGCGCGGCGGCATCCAGGGAGCTGTTCAAGCGGGTCGAGGCGCTGTGGCGCCAAGGCGTGAGCGGTGTCGAACTGTACCGCTATGCCAGCGATCAGGCTGAAGCCATGGGCTGGAAACTCAATCTCGACATCAAGGGCCACCGCGTCAGCGATTTCCCTCACGCGATCCATCGCGGCGGCAATCTCGGCGATTTCGACCAGACGCCGAACGCCGGTGTATGGATCCTGGAAATCCAGATCGCCCACCCGCATCGACCGTTCGGCGCGTTTTATGAAGATCTGTTGATCTGATCTATCGTTGTTCGGCAGATCTGAAGTGTGACAACAGAGCGCAGCGCTGTAGTTGTTTCTACATAGCGCTTACTCCGATGATGCAGGCCGTTTTTCCTAACTCCAAAGTCAAAAAAAAGGAAGCCCGTCATGAAAGTCAGCGCACGCAACGTATTCAAAGGCAAAGTCAGTCAGGTTCAAGCTGGCGCGGTCAACGCCGAAGTGGTTCTGACCCTGGCCGGGGGCGAGCAACTGGTTGCTGTCGTGACCATGGAAAGCATCAAGAACCTCGGCATCGCCGTTGGCAAGGAAGCCGTGGCGCTGGTCAAGGCACCGTGGGTGATGCTGATGACCGAATCCAGCGACATTCGCCTGTCGGCGCGCAACTGCCTGGAAGGGAAAGTGCTGAGCGTCACCGACGGTGCGGTCAATGCTGAAGTGGTGATCGAGCTGGCAGGCGGTTCGAAGGTCTATTCGATCATCACCCGTGATGCCGTTGCCGAGCTGGGTCTGGCCAAAGGTGTGAGCGCCACGGCGGTGATCAAGGCTTCGCACATCATTCTCGGTGTTCCGGCCTGATCTACGTTTCAGGTCAATAAAAAACCTCTGGTTCCGTTATCCGGAACCAGAGGTTTTTTCGTTATGGCGTACCGTTTCTGCCGTACAGGCGAAAGCCTTCGCGTTGACTCAGACGCTGGTAATACGCCCTGACGGCGGGATAGTCCGGATGCGCGAGCGGCGTTTCGAACCAGCGATTGACCGACAGCCCGATGGGGATATCGGCGAGGGAAAACTGCTCGCCACTGACGTAAGCGCCCGTCTTTTCCAACTGCTGATCGAGGATGCCCATGGTCTTCGACCATTGCTCGACGCCGTTGAGCAACGCGGCGCTGTCCTGATGATCCGGCGACCGGCGCACCAGCGACATGAACGCATACGACCACGACCGGTTCAGCTCCGACGCCTGCCAGTCGATCCACTGATCGACCCGCGCGCGAACTCGTGGCTCGGCGGGATAGAGGTCGGCGCCGCCATAGGCGCCTGCCAGATAACGAATGATCGTGTTCGATTCCCACAGGGTGAAATCGCCATCCTGAACCACCGGCACCATGGCGCAGGGATTGAGCGCGAGAAACTCCGCCGTGTCGGTGGGTTTGAAGCCCGAGCCCCAGTCCTCACGCTCGAACGGGATCTGCAGTTCGGCGCAGGTCCACAGCACTTTGCGCACGTTGATCGATGACGCCTTGCCCAGTATTCGCAGCATGGGATTCCCTGTGTTGTGGCTGACTGTCCAGCCACAAGAAATACCACACTGCAATGCACAAGGCCCGCACAGTGGCGGGCCTTGTGTTTACAGCGAGTCAATCTCAGAGACTGCCCACCAATTTGCCGCCCATCATCCGCCGCCGATAGGCGCTGTCACGATTGGCCAGCCAGAAGTACAACGGCGAGGTCACCAGCAGCCCCACCAGCCACGACAGGTCCGCGCCGTTGATGTGCGCCGACACCGGACCGACGTACAGCGGGGTATTCATGAACGGAATCTGCACCGCGATGCCGATCGCGTAGGCCAGCAATGCCTGCGGGTTGTAGCGCCCGTAGATGCCGCCATCGACCTGGAAGATCGATTGGATGTCGTACTGGCCCTTGTGGATGGCATAGAAGTCGATCAGGTTGATCGCCGTCCACGGCACCAAAACCACCAACAGCACCAGCACCATGTCGACGAAGTGGCCGATGAAGTCCTTCGACGCGCCGACGGCGGCAAAGCAGCAGGCCAGCAGGACGATGATCGAGATCACCGCGCGACTTTTCGCGGTGGGGATCCAGCGGTAGGCGAAGGTCTGCACCAACGTGATCAGCGACAGCACCGCGCCGTACAGGTTGAGGGCGTTGTGGCTGATCACGCTGAGCAGGAACAGCACCAGCATCAGCGGCCCGATCGAGCCGGTGGCGAGCTTGACCGCGTCCATGGTGTCCATGCCCACGGGTGTCGCGAGCACGGCGACGGCACCGAAGATGAACGCCAAACTCGAGCCCAGCGCCGAACCCAGATACGTGGTCCAGAAAGTCGACGAGACTTTGACATCGGCCGGCAGGTAACGCGAATAGTCGGACACGTACGGCGCAAACGCGATCTGCCACAGCGCCGCCAGCGACACAGTGGCGAGCCAGCCGGAGAGGTTGAAGCTGCCACGGGTGAGGAAGTCATCGGTCTGAATGTGGGTGAAGATGTAGCCGAAACCGACGACGATGCCGATCCCCAGCACCCAGGTGCCGATGCGGTTGAGCACGTGGATGAAGCGGTAGCCGATGATGCCGATGATCCCCGAACCGAGGGCACCGATGACGATGCCGACCGGCACCGGCACGCTGTCGATCACGCCGTGCAGCGACTTGCCGGCCAGCACGATGTTGGAGGCGAAGAAGCCGATGTACATGACCCCGGCAATCAGCACCACCAGCAGCGCGCCGAGCGAACCGAACTGCGCGCGGCTCTGGATCATCTGCGGAATGCCCATCTGCGGACCTTGCGCCGAGTGCAGCGCCATCAGCACGCCACCGACCAGGTGACCGACCAGAATCGCGACAATGCCCCAGACCAGATTCAGGTGGAACAACTGCACGCCCAGCGCGCCGGTGACAATGGGCAACGGCGCGATGTTGCCGCCGAACCACAGCGTGAACAGATCCCTGACCTTTCCGTGGCGATCTTCGGGGGGCACGTATCCTATCGTGTGTTTTTCAATGAGCGGGGCGGACGTTGTTGCAGAGGTGGACATGACGAACTCCAAGGCAAGGATGAGTACGTGGACGTACTTCGGTAAGCGCCGACACGGACGGCGCATTTCTTGTTGAAGCGATCATGTGCAAAGGCCCGGGATAGATAAATTAGTAAGTTTGTTGCTTCAGACCTTAAAAAATATATGCCGCGTGTAATGCGTAGCTCCGGTATGTTCAGGCTTCACTCTGTCCTGGATTTACACAGTTTTGTGGTGAGGGGATTTATCCCCGATGGGCTGCGAAGCGGCCCCTCTTTTGACTTTAGAAACAGGGGCCGCTTCGCGCCCCATCGGGGATAAATCCCCTCACCACAGAGCCTCCTGACTACAGATAAATGTCCTGACAACAGATAGATCTCCTCACCACAAAAGCGTTGTCTCACTTGCAGAGGTTTTCCATGGCCGCCTACAACCTGCGCCAGCTCAAATACTTCGTCACCACCGCCGACTGCGGCAGCGTCGCCGAAGCCTCGCGCAAGCTCTATATCGCCCAGCCGTCCGTCTCCACCGCGATCAAGCATCTGGAAGAAAGCTTCGGTGTGCAGCTGTTCATCCGCCATCACGCCCAAGGCGTGTCGCTGACGCCCAGTGGTTCGCGCTTCTATCGCAAGGCGCTGGAATTGCTGCGAGTGGCGCATGAGTTCGAGCAGAACGCGCTGGCGGACAACGACGTGGTCTCGGGGCAGATCGATATCGGCTGTTTCGAAACGGTCGCGCCGCTGTACCTGCCGCGCCTGATCGCCGGTTTCAAGCAGCGCTGGCCGGGCGTGGAAATCCGTATTCGCGATGGCGAACAGCAGGAACTGGTGCAGGCGCTGACCGCCGGCAGCATCGATCTGGCGATGCTCTTCGAGCACGACCTCGACAGCACCATCGAAACCACTTCGCTGATGCCGCCGCAGCAGCCTTACGCCTTGCTACCCGCCGATCATCGTTTTGCGCAACAGGCGAAAGTCTCGCTGCACGATCTGGTGCTGGAACCGATGATCCTGCTCGACGTAGTGCCCAGCCGCACCTACTTCGTGAGCATCTTCGAAGAACGCGGACTGACCCCGCACATCGTCTTCAGCTCACCGTCGATCGAGATGGTGCGCGGCATGGTCGGGCGTGGTTTCGGCTTTTCGATTCTGGTGACCCGGCCGTTCGGCGAATACACCTACGACGGGCAGAAAGTGGTGTGCGTGCCGCTGGCAGAAACCGTGACCGGCTCGGGTTTGTCGGCAGCCTGGCTGCGCCGGGTGCAACTGACCAAACCGGTGCAGTTGTTCGTCGATCATTGCCGGGAGGAGTTGGCTCGACTGTACGCCTGAACGTGCGTCGAGCCGTGTTTCAAGCGCGGATAAAGGCCAGCATCCGCTGCAGCATCGCATCGCAGGCATCGAGTTGCGCACGACTGACGAACTCATCGGGCTTGTGCCCCTGGTCCATGCTGCCGGGACCGCAGACCACGGTGGGAATGCCCGCCGCATCGAACAGCCCGCCCTCGGTGCCGAACGCCACGGTGCCGAATTCCTGTGAGCCGCAGAACGCTGCAATCAGCTCCGCCGCCTGACTCTGCGCATCGGTGGCCAGGCCGGGATAAGCCGACAGCTCACTGAAACGAATCGCGCTGTGCTCGCTCACCGCCCGCATGCGCGGCAGCACTTGCTGCTCGGCGTAAGCCTGCAACTGTTGTGCGACTTGGGTTGGATCCTGCGAGGGCAGGGCGCGGATTTCGAAGTCGAAGCGGCAATCGGCGGGCACGATGTTCAAGGCCTTGCCGCCGCTGATCACCCCGGTCTGCACCGTGCTGTAGGGCGGGTCGAAACGCGCGTCGTGATGCTCGGGCGCCTTCAGTTGCTGGCCGATGCGCCCCAGCTCGCCGATCAGCTCGGCGGCGTACTCGATGGCGTTGACCCCCAGCGGCGCGTAGGCCGAATGGCACGGATGCCCGTGCACATCGCAGCGCATCGCCAGTTTGCCTTTGTGGCCGAGCACCGGTTTCAGTTCGGTGGGTTCACCGATGATGCACAGCAGCGGTTTGACCGGGCGCTGCTCCAGCTCCGCGAGCAACGAGCGCACCCCGAGGCAGCCGACTTCTTCGTCGTAGGACAGGGCGATGTGCACCGGCATGCGCAGGTCTGCAGCGACCAGCGCCGGCACCAAGGCCAGCACGCAGGCGATGTAGCCCTTCATGTCGGCGGTGCCACGCCCGAACAGCTTGCCATCGTGCTCGCTGAGTTCGAATGGCGCCACCGTCCACGGTTGGCCGTCGACCGGCACCACATCGGTGTGCCCCGAGAGTACGATGCCCGGTTGCTCGGCCGGGCCAATCGTCGCGAACAGATTGGCCTTGCTGCGCTCGGCGTTGTAGATCAACTCGCATGGCACATCGAATTCGGCGAGATAGTCGCGCACGAACTCGATCAATTGCAGGTTGGATTCACGGCTGGTGGTGTCGAACCCCACCAGCGTCTTGAGCAACGCGACGCTGTTGCTCATCGGTCATCTCCGGCAACGCCATAGCCCGGCGCCTTGGCCGGATCGAGGGCGCGATCGATATAGTCCTGCAACTGCGGCTGATAGGCGTCCCAGAGCTTTTGCAGTTGGCCGATCGGGTCTTCATCGGCCCAATCGACCCGCAAATTGACGATCGGCCAGGTCTGCTCGCCGACCACGACCACGGCTGCCGAATGCACGGGACCAGCCTCGCCACCGAGGGCTTGTGCGGCGTGCAGGGCCTTGAGCAAGCGGTCGGCCAATTGGCCTTCGCCGTCTTCAAAGGCCTTGACCATCGCCTCGATCACCGCACGCCCGGCGAGCATGTTGCCAGCGGCCACGCATTGCTCGCCGCAGACCGCGTTGTGCACGCCGAGGGTTTGTGCGCCGCTGAAATGCGCGGTCTGGCCGAGGTGGTTGATCGCGGTGATCTGCCGGTACTGGCTGTAGCCGTTGCGGGTCAGCACCTGGTCCAGCGCCGCGTCGGGCGCGTGGCCTTGCTCCATCAGCGCGAGGACTTCCGGGCCGAGGGACGGCAGGGTGATGTTCTGGCTCGACACCGCGCCAACCCCCGGCAGCAGCCACGGGCACCGTGCGCCGACGGCGATGCTGGAGGAACTGATGGCGACACCGAACTGGCCGGTTTCGGGGCAACGGGCTGCGATTGAAAAGGTCATGGTCTAACTCCTTTCGAGGAATTTGTTGTCCTTGCGGGCCTCATCGCTGGCAAGCCAGCTCCCACAGTAATTGGGTTGCTCACAAAACTTGAAGGCACCTCAAATACCTGTGGGAGCTGGCTTGCCAGCGATGGCTGCGACTCGGTCTGCCTGATTACTCGGGAATCACCGCCACCACATCAATCTCCATCAGCCACTGCGGCTGCCCCAGTGCCGACACCACCAGCCCGGTGGAAATCGGGAACACGCCTTTGAGCCACTTGCCGACTTCCTGGTACACCGGCTCGCGGTAGCGCGGGTCGATCAGGTAAGTGGTGGTCTTGACGATGTGGCTCATGTCGCTGCCGGCCTCTTCGAGCAGTTGCTTGACGTTGCGCATGGCCTGTTCGGCCTGCGCACGCGGATCACCGAGGCCCACCAGATTGCCGTCGAAATCGGTGCCGACCTGACCCCGGACATACACGGTGTTGCCGGCGCGCACGGCTTGGCACAGATCGTTGTCCAGGGTCTGGTTCGGGTAGGTGTCCTTGGTGTTGAACATACGGATGCGGGTGTGGGTTGGCTTGCTCATGTACAGCTCCAGACTGGGTAATCAGCGGCGCACCGGGCACCGCCGCGAAAGTGGGCAATCAAGCGTCGACGGTGTCGGCGGCTTTGGTGTTGGCGCTCGAATGCAGGGCCGCTTCACGCTGCTCGGCATCCTTGTAGTCAAGGTATTTGCGCTGGGTGGCGATGTGGTCGGCTACGTGCTTGGCGTCATGCCACACGCCCCAGATGAACGACGAACCGCGCCGCGACTGCCATGGCAGCCCGAGGAAATACACCCCCGGCTCGCTGGACACGCCGCGCTGATGCTGCGGTTTGCCCTTGTCGTCAAACGCTGCGACCTGCAGCCAGGAATAATCCACGGCGAACCCGGTGGCCCAGATGATCGAAGTGATCCCAGCCTTGGCCAGATCGAGATCGAGCAGCGGATTTTTCACGCAGTCGGGATCCGGGTAGGTTTCGCGTGCCTCGGGCTCTTCGGGCAGATCCAGACCGTTGCGCTCGATGTAGGCATCGGCGGCATCCAGCAGGGCGAGGTAGTTGTCATCGCCACGTTTGAGGTTGTCCACCAGGTCCTGCTTGAAGGTCACCACGCCGTTATTGAACGACTCGGTGACGCCAACCAGGGTCATGCCGCGATGGGCCAGACCACGGAAGTCGATGGTGCGCCCGCCATGCGCGCCGCTGACCGCGATGGTCACGTGCTCGCGGCCGGGTTTCATCGCTGCCTGATCCCACTCGCCGAGCACCCCCAGCCACCAGCAGAAATCACGGTTGCGATAGGCTCGCGGCGGACGGTCGTGAGCGCCGACCGACAGGTACACCTGCTTGCCGGAGCGCTGCAGTTCATCGGCGATCTGCACGCCTGACGAACCGGCGCCAACCACCAGCACTGCGCCTGCGGGCAATTGCTGCGGATTGCGATAGTCAGCGGAGTGGATCTGCAACAGACGCGGCTCTTGGGGCGCGATCGGCGGGATCACCGGACGCTGGAACGGCCCGGTCGCCGCGACCACGCGGCTGGCTTCGATCACGCCTTCGGAGGTCTCGACGGTGAAGCCCGGACGACCGACATTGCGTATTACGCTTTTGACCTCGACCCCGGTGCGGATCGGCGCGTTGAATTTCTTCGCATAGGCTTCGAAGTAGTCGGCGACTCGCTCCTTGGGGGCGAAACCATCGGGATCGACATCATCGAATTCCAGCCCCGGAAAGCGGTCGTGCCACGCCGGACCGTTGGCTACCAACGAGTCCCAGCGCCCGGTGCGCCAGCGTTCGGCAATGCGACTGCGCTCCAGCACCAGGTGCGGCACACCGAGTTTGCTCAGGTGCTCGCTCATCGCCACACCCGCCTGTCCGGCCCCCACGACAAGCGTGTCTGTTTTTATTATTTCAGTGGTCATTTCTACATCCTTCCTGGCAAGGCAAGTGGATTCGGATCGCTTCAGGCTGGTCCGTTTTGCTTGCGGTCAGACTAGGCAGGAGGGGGGTATCGGTAAAATATTATTAAGCTGGGATGTGAATACAAATTGCTGAAGCAGAAAGGACAAAGCCAGTAAAACCGCGGCTTGCAGGGCGGGGGGAGAGTTGCCCCGGGCAGGAAAACCCGGGACAGAGTTGGAAAATATCGACTGCAGGGGCAGCAAGCGCTCAGTTCAAGTGACTGGGCGCGATGCCCAACAGCCCGGTCAGCGTGTTCATGATCGCCTGCTGCCGCACGCGAATGGTCTGGTGTTCGGCTTCGGCGGCGGCGACATCGGCGGCGCAATGCGGACAGATCACCTCGTGCGGATAGATGTACTGCAAGCAGCTGCGGCACAGGCTCAGTTGCGGGGCGATCCGGCCTTGTTCCGGCGATTGCTGGCCCTGATTGATCCACGCCAGTTTGATCACCTGACCGCTGTCGCTGACGCTGCTGACTTTTTCGCCGGTGTCGATGCGTTCGGTGATCAGATCGAAACGGCCCACGGCAAACGACTTCTGCGCCGCGTCCTCGACCTTGACGATGCGCTCGCGCAGCCCGCGCTTGTGCAACTCCAGGGTGCGGTAATGGCAGTAAGGGTTGTTGCCGGGTTTGCCGAGCAGTGAGTGCGAAGTCCAGGTGCAGCCGCCGCGACAGACATCGTTGTAGTAACAGCCCCGGCAGTAACCCCACATGTCATCCACCGAGCGCAGGCGACCGAAATGCATACCTTCGCTGTAGTGCCAGATGTCGTGCAGGCTCATGTTGCGCACGTTGCCCCCGGAGAAACCGACGGTCGCCAATGACGGGCAGCCCTTGACCGTGCCGTCGGCCTCCAGCGCCAGAACGGTCTGGCCGGCGGCGCAACCGGTCCAGTGCACGCGCTCGTCGCCGAAGCCGCGCCATAAATGCTCATACGGGCCGTAATAGCCGATGTTGTTGCCGACGTTCATCAGCAAGCCACGGTCGACGCCTTCGCGATACAGCCGCGCGAGCAGCGGCATCACGTCCAGCAGTTGATAGGGTTGCAGCAGCAGTTCCGGATGGTCCACCGCGTTGCCCATGGCGACGGTGATCTGGATCTGCCAGTGGGTGGCGCCGAGTTCGATGATCGTGTCCATCAGCGCCGGCAAGTCGGGCAGGGTGGCCGCGCCGATCTGGGTGTTGACGCTCACCGCCAGCCCCGCAGCCTTGGCCCGGCGCAAGGTGTCCACGGCCTTGTCGAACGAGCCGGGGACGTTGCGCACCGCGTCATGCAGCGGCGCGAGACCATCGAGGGAAATGCCCACGCCGTCTAGCCCGGCATCGACCGCTGCCTGCATTTTCGCCGGCGTCAGGTTGCGCCCGCCGGTCTGGATTGCGCAGTACATGCCGTGGTCGTGAATGGCCTTGATCAGTTGTGTCCAGTCCTTGCGCAGATAGGCTTCGCCGCCGATCAGGGTGATCTCGCGGGTGCCAAGCGCGGCCAGCGAATCGATGACGTCGAGGCATTCGCGGGTGTTGAGTTCGTCAGGCCGGCGATGCCCTGCGCGGGAGCCGCAATGCAGGCATTTCAAGTCGCAGGCCAGGGTGATCTCCCAGACCACATGCACTGGCACGTAGCGTTTGAGATCGGTGTCGCTGAGGTAACGGGCAGGGCGCACGTCTGACATGGGAAATCCTTGCGCACAATCCGGTGCGCGCGACGAAGGGATTGACCGCAGTTGAACAAGCCCCGGGCGAGATCCTTTGCAATCGCGCCCGGGGTCTGTCGGTTAGCGCGTTTCCAGACGCGCAATTTCCGCCTTCAGATGCTCAAGGGCACTGCGCAAGGCGCCCTCGTGCGCCACCTGTTGCTCGGCCTGTTGCACCACGGTTTTGAGTTGCGCCAGATTGCCGCCGGTCTGCGCCTGCTGCACGGCCACGGCGTACAGTGGCTGCGGATGCGGCGTGGGGTGCGGTTGCTCGCTGGGCGCCTGATGCACTGCGACGTGCTTGACGTCGTGCCACTGGCCCTGTTCTTCGTAGCGATAATCGACAAAGCCGCTGGCCCAGTCGCCGCCCAGAATGCCTCTGAGGTGGAAGGTCTGCGCAATCTGGCTAAGCGGGCCGCTCGGACCACCGTCGAGAGTGAGGATGATGTGGTTCTCGACGTTTGCAGTCAGTTTCGTTTCGGAAAAACTGCCCCAGACCTGAGTCCGGAAATTGACCGTCGGCCAGGTGGCCTGAAACACGCTGGCAATCCCGCTGACACGTTTGTTCACGGTATCGACCAGCAGATCAAGGTTCAGAACCGGTGCGCCGGGCAATGCATTGCTGATGCTGAGACGGGTGTGAAAAAGTCCAATCGACATGGTGCTACTCCCTAAGTGAATGGCGGATCAAGTGGCCTGACTCAGTGGTTCTGCAGCCGGCTGACCTCTTTCTTCGCGGTGTCCAGTGCGTCGCGCAATTTCGGCAGTTGCTCCAGCTGCTGTTCGGCGAGCCTGGCCAGGTTCTTCATCTGCGCCAGATCACCGCTGGCAATGGCGCTCTGGATCGGCGCGGCATACAGCGGCAGGATCGGTGGATGCGGGTTGATCACCGGGCCGGGATTGAACGGTGAAGGTATCGACTCCACCAGATGCGCCGGGGCGTTGTTGACCTCATGCCAGCGTTGCCCATCGAAGTAGCGATAGTTGGCGACACCTTCGCGCCAGTCGGTGCCCACCACCAGGCGCACATCGAAATTGATGATGGAGTTGGCGCCTGGGCCGCCGTGATTGCCTTGGGCGGTCACGAGGATTTTACTGACGCCGGGCGACATCACGGTGAGGTAGGTGTACTCGCCCCAGACGTCGGAGTGCACGTCGAGTGGCGGATTGGTCGCCTGGGTGATCGCCGCGGTGCCGTTGACTTTCGTATCGGGTGTCGAGACCAGCAGGTGCAGGGCCAGCGACTGCGCGCCGGGTGCGCCGGTGCCGATGCGATAGCTCACCGGGAACAGGCCGACATTTTCAGTAGAACCGGACATGTTGTTTGCCTCCGTTGCAATGTGATTGATGGCTTCAGGACTTTTCGTGCCTGGAAACTTCCCTGGCCCGTTTTTCGTACGCGTCTTTCAGGTCTGGCGCTTCAGGTTTGCTGGTGTCGCGTTGCTGCAACAGCGTTTTCATGTGCTGCACATCGCCTTGCTTGATCGCGCTTTGAATGGCGACCCCGTAAGGCGGGATGCTGGCCGTTGAACGGGACATAGCGAGGTTCCTCATCGGTGCTGCAAAACCGCCCCTTGCGGACAAGGGGCGCCGTACCTGACAGCCAGGCAGCCGCGACCAGCAAGAACAGCGGCAGGCGCTGTCTCGACGAGCGGGTTACCTGATCCGTCGGGATCTGATCGAGTGCGGGTTTCAGTGCGCGCAGTGCAGGCGTCAATACGCCCGGGCCGGCGCCAGCGTTCTCAGCCGAATCCGCCGGGCGGGATGTCGGGAGCGTCGCGTGTGGCCTGCCTGAGTGGCAGATGCAGAGAATTGACCGATACGTTGTTCATCTTTCTGTCCTTGATAGAACACAACGAAACGCAGGGATCAGTAGCGCGCTCGGCAAGAGCGCAGGAGAACCGCAAGCACAAAAACCATCCCTGATTGCTTTTCCGGTGCCGCTACGGGCGAGTGCCGATTCGACATTCGCTGGATGGCTGGCATATCGCCAGCGATGCAACCCTAGATGCGAATTTGCGGCCTTGCCAGAGAAAGCGCCGAACGGTTGTGGGCGAGAGATTGACGGCTCGCAGGACGTATCCGCTCAAGGGCGACAAACCGTTGAGCGGACGAGGATATTTCCAGGGGGAGAAAGGCCAAGGCCAGCGCAAAGCCGGATGGATTGATTGGCAATAAGCAATCCTTCCGCCCGGCATATCTCGTCAGCGCTGCCCTGTGGCTGGCGAGTCAATTGCCGTCGGCAACCTTGCGTTCGATCGCATCGGTCTTGCGCTTGAGTTCCTCGGCCTCTTGTTCTTTGGTGCGGATCGAGGTCGGCGTCAACACCTCGTCTACTGCTTTGGTGTCGTCGTCACTGTCCTGCAGATCGCGGCGAACCACATCCACCGGTTTGCCCGCAGCGTCGAGCGGAGGCGCGTTATGAGGGGTTGCAGGCTTGCAGTCGTCAGTGTTTTTCATTTTTCATACCTCCATTGGCTTACAACGTTGGATACGACGACATGACACGAGTTCGAGAAATTTCATCGGTGATTGGCGCGCTAGTCGGCGCCGGATTATGCCTGGCCGCCGATTCGGCCTGCGCCGCCAGTTTCGACTGCGCCAAAGCCCGGACAGCGGACGAAAAAGCCGTCTGCGCCAACCGCACGCTGAACGATCTGGACGTGACCATGGGCGAGCTGTTCAGCCTCGACAAACGCCTGCTGCCGATGGGCGGGCGCGACGCGCTGATCGGCGAACAGCAGGCTTTCCTGAAAAGCCGCAAGGCCTGTGGCGCGAAGGGCGGTTGCTTGACTGAGCTGTATCAGAAGCGGGTCGCGGCGCTGCGCAGCATCATCGAGACGCGGGTGATGACGCAGGGGCCGTTTTGAACCCGCTGCGTTTGTCTGGTCAGGACATGCCGTCAGAGCAAACTCCACGACACCCCGACATAAACCCCCAACCCTTCACCCGGCGTAGACCGCGCCGCGTCCTGGCCCTTGTCGTCATACCCCGGCGTGACCGTCGCGGCGTAGCGCTTGTTGGTCAGGTTGCGCAGGTCGAGCCAGGTCTGCCAGTCGTTTTTCGGCGCGTTGTAGCCGACGGTGGCGCCGAACAGTGCGTAGGGATCGGCGTAGTAGCTGTTGGCGTAATCCACGGCGACTTTGGACACCAGTTGCGTGTTGAACGCCGCGAAGAAGCCTTGCGGCCAGTCGTGGCGCAGTTCGCCCTGGTAGTAGTGCATCGGCAGGCCGGGCAGGCGGTTGTCGCCGAAACGCTGGTCGTCGCGGTAGTGGAAGTCGCTGAAGGTGTAGGCCTGGCGCAGGCTCAATTTACGTCCGTCGGGAGCCGACCACAGTGTGCTTTGCAAACTGGCTTCCACGCCTTGGTGCACGGTAGGGCTGGCATTGAGTTCGTACGGGGTGACGGCGTTGGCGTCCGGCAGTACCGACAGCAATTCGTGGCGCACCTGGGCGTAGTACCACGCCAGGCTCCACTGGCCGAGCGCGCTGTCGCCGCGGCCGCCGAGTTCGAGGGTGGTCGCGGTCTGGTTCTGCAGTTTGATCGGATCGCTCTGGGTACCGGTCGCCGCGCCGTTGCCGGCCGGGAAGCGGATGTTCGAGCTGTAGATCAGCGACCACGGGTGCGGTGCCTCGACCGAACGGCTGAGGTTGCCGAACAGTTGCAGGTCCGGTGTGACCTGATAGCGCAGGCCCAGACGCGGCGCGTAGTCCCAGTCGTTCAGACTGGTCTTGCCGCCGCCCTGCGGGTAGGTGACGGCACTTTCGCGGCGGGTGTAAATGGCGGCGAGGCCGGTGGTCAACCACAGGTCGTCGGCGATTTCCAGGTCGTTGCCCACGTGCAGAACGGTGTCCGAACCCTGATAGGTGAAGTTGCGCATGCGCGTGCCCGGCGCGTAGGCAGCGGTGTTGCCGGACGGGATGCGCACGAATTCACTGGCGCCGTCATTGGGCAGGTGCTTGGTGGTGCGCAGGCCCACGGTGCTGCGGCTTTCCATGCCGAACAGGGTGTCGCGGCGCTTGTAGTCGAACGTGCCGCTGACGTCGGTGTAGGCCACTTTCAGACGGTTCGGGCCTTCGCGCAGGTCCATCGGGTAGTCGTGATAGACCAGGCCGGTCTGAATGCTCGAATCGTCGTCGATGTAGTAGGTGGTCTTGTTGCCGATGAAGGTGCTGCCCGGTTGTTTGCGGCTGTCATCGCGCGCCACGTAGGCCGGGTTGGCCGCCCGTGGGTCGTGCTCGATCGAGTGTTTGGTTACGCGGCCGGCGAGGTCGTTGTCGGTCTCGCGATAGCGGATATAGAAGCGGGTTTCCAGGTTCGGATTGAAGCGATAGCCGAAGTTGGCGATCACGCCTTTGCTCTCGCTGGCGGTGTGATCCTGATAGCCGTCGGCGTTCGAGTCGGTCAGCGACACGTAGTAATCGAAGTCGCCCAGCACCTGCCCGGAACTCACCTGACGCTGCTGATAACCATGGCTGCCGGTGGCATAGCGCACCTGCAATTTCGGCGCGTCGTAGCCGGTGTGGCTGACGTAATCGATGGCGCCACCCAGCGCCAGTGCACCGCGATCAAAGCCGTTGGCGCCGCGCAGCACCTCCACATGGTCAAGCCACAGCGGTTCGAGCAATTCGTAGGGCGTGCCGCCGGGGCCGGTCAGCGGCAGGCCGTCGAGCATCGTGTACAACCCCGAAGCGTGCGCGCCCGGTGCGCGGTTGATCCCCGAACCCCGGATCGAAATCTTCACCCCTTCGTTGCCCGCCGACTGCGCGTAAACCCCCGGCTGATACGCCAGCACATCCTGATTGCTCGCCACACGGCCCTGCAACGGCTGGCGCATGTCGACCAGGTTGCTGCCGCCGGGCACCTGCGCCAGACGCGATTGGGCCTCGGCCACAGAGGCGTCGGCGCCACTTTGTTCTTCAGCCGAAATCAGCACCTGTCCCAGCTCCATGCTTTTGGGTTCCTCGGCCATGACCGGGCAGGCGAGGGCCAGGCCCAGCAGGGCAGAGGGCAGGGATTTGGGCGACGGCATCGAAGAAACTCCAGGCAGACAGGAACGGGCAATGAACAGTGCGACGCAAGAAGGAACGATGGAAACACATGGCAATTTTGCTTTTTTAACGGGGCGCTGCGTGGCAGGCGGGGGCAGGATGGCTCAGGAGGCGGCAGTCAGGGCCATACAGGCAGACGACTGGCCGCTTTCGATCGCGGCCAGTCGTCCGGCATATATCAGGATCAAGCGATCTTCAGCGCCATAAGAATGTCCAGCGGTGTCTGGGCAAACGCCCGGGCCTGTTCGGTCATCTCGGCAAGATTTTCTTCGGCCGTGAGCAGCGGCTGGTCGCCCTTGTGCAGCACTTCGCCCTGATCACCGATGACGGCCCACGCCAACTGCGCCCAGTCTTGCGGGTCGGTCATGCCTTGCTTGATCGAAATCAGGAACAGCTGCTGTACGCGGCTGATCGGCACGCCACCGCCGGTGACCGGGCTGGCCAGTACCTGAATGTTGCTGTTGAACAGGGCGCGCTTGCACAGTTGCAGGTTGAGGGTGTCACAACGTTCCTGCACCTGCCTTTCGGCGGATTCACTCTGGCACGGGGCGGCGACGCCCATGCCGATCAGCACGGTGACAGCTTGCACCAGGTCGTCATAAGCAACGGCGCCGACGGCCATCGACAATTGCTGCAAGGTTTTCGGGGTGTAGGCATTGGCGGCGAGCGCTGCGAGTACCGGGCGGTAAATCTCCGCTTGCAGCGAAGCGGCGCCCGCAGGACCTGTGACTGTGTCGGGAATGCTTTCAATGGCTTGCAACAGGACAAAACGGCTTCTCAGCAGGCCATCGCGCTGCTCGGCGGCAGACAGCCGATTGGCGCCGCGTACGTACAGATCCCGGCGGAAGTTCTGATTGATAAAGTAGTCGCGCGCCTGTTCGCGCATGATCGGGTGCTCGATACCTTGCAGAAAGTCCATGCCTTCTGCACTCAGATTCAGCGCAGCCACAGTGTCCAGCGGTACGGCCGTGGTGGCGTAGTCGAGTTTGGCTGCGGTCATGGCATCGACCACGTCGATGAAATACATGCAGTCCCAGTTGCGATTGAAATACTCATGGGCCACGTACTGACGGTTCTGGCCCTTGATGCTCTGCAACTGGGCACCCAGGGCCGGCGCCGTTCTGGCGTACTTCGGATTGGCTGCCAACAGCGTTTCGGAAAACTCCATCGCAGCATCGATGCGTTTGGCCGGGCTGGTCGAGGCCTGGCTGGCAAAGCGATTGTGCAGGCTGAACAGATTGCGCAGTGGCGCCGACGGCGACCAGCCCGGGAAACAGTTGTAGCTGACGTACAACATGCCTCCGGGCTTGAGGTGGCGACGGGCGAACTCGACGATCAGTTGCTGATTGTCGCGGCTGACCCAGGACCAGATGCCATGCAGGCTGATGCTGTCGAACGCCGGCAGATCATCGCGGGCCAGCAGTTGCTCGAAGCTGTCGTCATACAGGCGGGCCTGGCTGTTCCAGTCGTTCGCCAGCGCCATGGCATGCGCGGCCTGTGACGGCGTGAAGTCGGTGCCGACGTAGTTGCCCGGGTTGGCGGCGGCGTGGATGTTGATCGAGACACCCTGGCCAAAGCCGAGTTCGCAGTGGTAGCCACCCGCGCTTTCGAGGGTGGCAAAACCGCGCAACAACAAACAAAAACGCTGGAACACCGGGTTGATTTCCCGGCTGTACGAATAGGTGTAACCCTCATCGGTGAAATACCCTTCGTTCCAGGCATTGCTCATGGGTGCATCCTTAAATTCGCGAGTGAGAGTCGCTCTTATAAGGGGTTGGCATTGCGCACCACAAGCGGAAAAACATGTAAGTGAATCTTACGATTGCAGAGGTACGTAGACGTCTGTCTGCCACTGATCCTGTGGGGTCTCGGGATAGACGCTCAGGTAATGGAAAAACAGCGGATGATCACGTAATTCCTCACCGCTGGCCGGCAGCCAGTCACGGTAGACGGGATAGATGGTTTCGCCAATGTGATCCGGTGAACCCACATGCCGCACCACCACGCAACGCCCCCCGGGAATCACCAGTTCCCCCACGCCGAACGTATTGGGTGCCACCGGCTCATCAATCTCGCCACAGATGGCGAAGCGAAAATCCGCCGCCGCTGTGGTGTCGGGGTTGTTGTAGGGAATGCCGAAGGTTCGACTCGTGGCCACGGGCGACTGCCCGCTATGCATGCGCCAGGCAATGAATGTCTGCACGCTTTGTTGAACCTGCGCCGGCGCGCCGCAGTGCTCAAGCGCGGCGACCCGTACGCTGGGGAAATCGACGATTCTGGTTTGCATGATGACGCTCCTGGAAAAGTGAGGGATGGCGAATACCGCATTCCAGATCTGCCAGTTCGGTTGCTTCCTGAAGGCGCTCGGCGTCATGCCGAAGTCGCGCCGAAATGCGCGGCTGAAGGCTTCCGGGCTCTCGAAACCGGCTTCAGACGCGGCGTCCAGTATCGAATGATCCGGCTGCGCGGCCAGCCGATGGGCTGCCTTGCGCAAGCGCATCAATTGCACGTAGCGCGACACCGGCACGCCAACGAACGCGCTGAATTGCCGATGGAAGTGAAACGCCGAAAAGTTCGCCACCTGACTCAACGTGCTCACCGACAGGTCGCCCTCGAGATGGGCGTCGATGTAAGCGAGCACGGCGTTGAAACGTCGGGTGTAGGCGAAGTGGGTCGGCAGTTCGGACACTGGGTAAAGACTCCTGGAAGTGCGGTCTGCTATAGCCTCGACGATTTCGGGGCAGATGCGCCTAGCCGGGTTTGCTCAAGTGTCGCACCTGTAGGAGCTGCCGCAGGCTGCGATCTTTTGATTTTGAACCTCAAAAGCAGAATCAAAAGATCGCAGCCTGCGGCAGCTCCTACAGGGGAGGGGAGAGTCAGCGGCCGTGCGCTGCATCCGCCAGTTGCCCGGTGTCGACGCGTACGAACACTGAATCGCCAATTGCCGTCAGCACATCCCCGGCGTACACCTCGCAGATCACCCGGGTCTTGCGCCCGACCTCGCCCTCGACCCTGGCGCGCAAGGTCAGGGTGACGCCCATCGGCGTGGGTTTTATGAACTTGAGGCCGAGGTTGCCGGTGACGCAGTCGATGCGCGGCAGGCTGCCTGGTTCGCGTTGTTCGTGGCGATAGTGGTAAGCCATCGCGGTCCAGTTTGAATGGCAGTCGACCAGCATCGCCAGCAGGCCGCCGTACACCAGGTCCGGCCAGCCGCAGTATTTGTCGTCCGGCAGATGATCGGCCATAACGTGCACGCCGTCCTCGTGCCAGTAGCTTTTGACGTGCAAGCCATGGGGGTTGCGGCCGCCACAGCCGTAGCAGACGCCTTCGGGGGCGGCGAGGTCTTGCAGGGGAGTTTCGGAACGGCTCATGGGTCTGATCATCCTGAAGTGGTGAGCCCGGTCAGGCGCAGGCGATTGCGGCCGCCGCGCTTGGATTCGTAGAGTGCGGCATCGCCTTGTTCGATCAGCGCCGCCAGACTGGCCGGCGGCTTGTTGAACAGGGTGGCGCCGATGCTTAGCGTCACCGGCTCGGCAGTGGGAAATGTCTGGATCGCAATGCGCTGAAACTGATCGCGCAGGGTGTCGCCCAGTCTGACGATCTGTTCACTGGGCGCGTTGCTCAGCAGAATGACAAATTCGTCACCGCCCAAACGCGCGGCCAGCCCACCCTCGGGAGACTCGGCGCGGATCATCTCGCTCAACGCCACCAGCAAACGGTCGCCGGCCGTGTGGCCGTAGTGGTCGTTGACCAGTTTGAAATTGTCGATATCGATCAGCAGCAGCGCTCCGGGTTGCTCTGAACAGACCTCCCGCAGCAGGCGCGGGGCGCGCACTTCAAGGGCGCGACGGTTGAAGAGGGCAGTCAGCGGATCACGGGCGGCCAGTCGGGCGATCTGCTCTTCGCGCCGATAGCGTTCGGTGCCGGTCATCGACAGCGCGATCAGCATGATTGCCATCGCGCCCTCGACCAGCGAGATCTGGATGATTTCGCCACGGAACGCGGCCAGGTCGATCAGGGTGCCCGGGATCATCACGGTCAGGGCCTTGGCCACATAGAACAGCCCGTGACCGAGCAACACGTAGCGCAGTTGCACCGCGCCGACGCTCAGCGACTTGCCATGCGGGCGCAACAGCAGACTGGCCTTGAGCGTCGTGGCGGCGACCAGCAGCGAGTTGGCAGCCAGCATGACTTTCGACCACAGCGGCCCGTCCGGCAGCAACAGCATCACCAGCCAGCAGATGAAGATCAGGTACCAGGCCGGTGACAGGCGGATCTGCGTAAAGCGCGCCACCCCCAGCAGAAACAGAAAGTGCGCGGTCACCAGCAAGCCGTTGGCGAACCAGATGCCGATCAGCAGAAAACCGTTGCTGCGCAGCAAGGCCAGGGTAGAGCCGATGGTGATCGTGGCGAAACCGGCGCTCCAGAACAGCAGCGAAGGCTCACGAATGCTGCGCCACTCGACCGCCAGGTACAGCGCGGCAGCAGCTGCGAGAGCGATCGAGATGGTCAGCATCGTTGGTGGGTCGAGCGGCATTTCTTGGGGAGCCTGTCTGAAGGTCGGTTAGACGGGCGATTGTAAGCGTTTGGGGGCGTTTTGGCAGGAGGTGCGGCATCTGCGCAGGCAGACGCCGCACGCAATCGTCACTGGCTGGCGTCCAGCACCACGCGGTAGCGCGCCTTGCCACTACGCAGATGATCGACCGCCTCGTTGACCTTGCTCATGGGAAACATCTCGACCTGCGGCAGAATCTGATGCCGGGCGCAGAATTCGAGCATGGTCGCCATGGTGCCGGGCGAGCCGACCGGGGAGGCGGACAGGGATTTCTGCTGCGGGATCAGATCGAACACATGCACCGGAATCGCGCTGGGCACGATGCCGACGAAATGCAGCCGGCCATTGCCGCGCAGGGTGGCGAGCATCGCTGTCCAGTCGAGGTCGGCGTTGGCGCTGATCAGCAAAAAGTCCAGGGTGCCGGCAATCGCTTTCAGCGCACTGCTGTCGGTCGAGGCCACGACGTTGTGCGCGCCCAGACGCCTGGCTTCGTCCTGCTTGTTCAGTGAAGAAGTAAACGCGGTGACCTCACAACCCCACGCATTGAGAAAGCGCAGCGCCAGATGACCGAGGCCGCCGATGCCGACAACGCCGACACGGTCGGTGGGTTTGACGCCAAACTGCAGCAGCGGGTTGAACACGGTGGAACCGGCGCAGAACAGCGGGCCGACCATCGCCGGATCAAGATTGGCGGGCACCGCAATCGCCCACGCCCAGTGCGAACGCACCCGATCGGCGAAACCGCCGTTGCTGCCGATGATGGTCGGTTGCGCAGTGCCGCACAGTTGTTGCGAGCCGCTGATGCAGGACGAGCAGTGCATGCAGCTGCCCTTGTACCAGCCGATGCCGACGCGCTGGCCGAGTTCGAGGCCGCGCACCTGCGGGCCCATGCGCACGATTTTGCCAACCACCTCGTGGCCCGGCACGAACGGGTAGCGGCTGATGCCCCAATCGTTATCGATCAGCGACTGATCGGAGTGGCATACACCGCAGTATTCCACGGCGACCTCAACGTCCTCTTCGCCCAAGGGGCCGGGATCGTAGCTGTAGCGCTCCAACGGGGCGCCGGCGGCGGTGGCGGCCCAGCCGTTGAAAGTTGCGGGTTCGCTGTTGCTCATGGGGACACCTCCGGTTCGACTGACGGGACATTGGCAGCCCGGCAAGTCTAGTCGGTCATCGCTGCGGCGCGAGCCAGGTGTCGACGACCCGCCGATCCAGTTCTTCCCAATAAGCCATGCCCAGCACCCGGGTGGTGTTCAACCCGCGCAGATAGCCACGCAACTGATTGGCGGTATCGCGTTTGAGCTGCGCGTCGGTGATGTCCTTGTCCAGCAACACGTTTTCGTACTGCACCAGGTATTCGGCCACCCGCTCGCGAAAGTCGGACAAAACGGCGTCGCGGATCAGGTCAAAGGTTCTCAAATCGGCTTCCTCACTGTTGTTTTAGTCATTAGGGATGAGCGTGCATCAAACTTTATCGTCGGTAACTATCGCTAGAAGTAATAGTGACCATCACGAAACGCAAGTTCAGCTTTGCAGGCAATAGGCGGAAAATTGCCTTCATTGAACACCCAGCTCAAGGAAATTGCGCGATGAAGACACTGACCCGACTGGCGCTGACCGCTCTGCTGATGAGCGGCATGGTAGCCACGGCACCGTCTTACGCCGAAGACGCTTGTGCCTGTCATCTTCAGCCCAGCGCCGGCAGCAGCGCGACTTTGCAGCATTCGCAGAGCGTGGGTGTGTTGTACAGCGAAGACACCCGGGAAAACCTGCAATACCTGACGCGTTACCACGATATGGCGCTGCACGGGGCCAAGGATGCACTGGATTCGCGAATCCGTGCCGCGTTTGTCAGCAGCTCCGACCCGGAACTGGCGATCGACTGGTTGCTCAGCTCGTTGCAGCGTCAGTTCGTGTCGGTGACCGTTTACGACAACCTCGATACGCTGATTCTGGCGCATCCGGACATCGTGGTGAAACTGGATACCTTCAACCGCCTGCTGACACAGCAGAACAGCCTGTACGAAGCGCACTTCATTGCGCGTTTCTACGATGCCGACCTGCAGTACATCGGCAAGGCCGAAGGCGCGGTGGAGAAACAGATTCCGTCGGCCTGGGTACACGACAAAGCGGCGCACGAGATTGCCGCGCAGATCGAGCAACAACGTGACCTGCAACTCAGTGCCTTGAAGCAGTTCGATGCCTCGCTCAAGGCACTGGTGGCTTCCAGCTGAACACTCAAAACCAAAAGGGCAGCGGCGGCGCCGTGACGCTGAATCGCTGCCAGTTGAACCGAACCTTTATTTTCAGGATTACCCCGATGCGTGCTTTGTTTGCCCCGACCCTGGCCGTTGCTTCCTTGCTGCTCGCCGGTTGCGCCTCCGCACCGAACGACCCGACGCTGACCTTGCACACCAGCAAGACCCCGGCGCAATACGCCGACTGCGTGGTGCCGAAGCTGCAGAAGAGCGCGCTGAACCCGACCGTCTCGCAGACCCAGCGCAGCTACCGGATCGTGGTGCCGAGCAAAGTGTCGGCCGACAACGTACTCGAGGCCTACAGGGCCGGCAACGGCGGCAAGGTGTTCATCTACGAGCGCCACTTGCTGGCCTCCAACTTCCTGCCTTCAAGCTTTGAACGCGCTGCCCAGGACTGCATCTGACCCGGCTGCACAAACCGTTTTAACCGAGCTCCTTTGGTTGGCCGCAACCAACCAATCCTTTGCCCCGCACCTCATTCGGTTGCGGGGCTTTTTTTCGCCGGAGTTTTTGCGCTTCAGGCGACGTCGATCACCACCTTGCCAATCGCCTTGCCTTGTTGCACCGCGTCATGCGCCTGGCGCGCCTGGCTGAGATTGAAGCGATCGGCATGCATCAACGGCTTGACCTTGCCTTCTTCGATCAGCCGCGTGGCGTAACCGAGGATTTCCGCGTGGTGCTTGCGCCCGACACCGGTGAGCATCGGCAGCAGGACGAAAATCCCCGACAGCGTGGCACTGCGCAGCGACCCGGTGGCCAGATTGTGGGTGCCGAACGCCGCGCAACTGGTGACGTGGCCGTAGAGCCGGATCGCCGCGAACGAGTCATCCAGACTCTGGCCGCCGACGGTGTCGTAGATCACGTCAAAACCCTTGCCGTCGGTGAACTGATTCACGTACTGCTCCACCGGCACGCTCTGGTAGTCGATGGCCGTGGCGCCGTAGCCTTCGACAATCGAACGTTTGCCCGGCGAGACCGTGGCGAACACTTCAGCGCCCAGCGCGGCGGCAATTTGCACCGCCATGTGGCCGACACCACCCGCGCCGCCGTGCACCAGCACCTTCTGGCCGGCCTTGACATGCGCGCGGTCGACCAGACCTTCCCACGCGGTGAGGAACACCAGTGGCACCGCAGCGGCCTCACGGAAGTCGAGATTTTTCGGCTTGCGTGCCACCAGATCCGCATCCACCGCCAGGTACTCGGCCAGCGAACCGGGCAAGCCGCGCACGCCACCGACCATGCCGAACACCTCATCGCCCACCGCCAGATGGGTAACATCGGCGCCGACCGCTTCGATCACCCCGGCCATGTCAGTACCGAGAATCGCCGGCAGTTCCGGCATCGCGTACGGCGCGTTGCCGGTGCGGATCTTGTAGTCGATGGGGTTTACGCCACTGGCGATGATGCGCACCAATACTTCGTTGGCTTGCGGTACCGGGCGCTCGATCTGCGCTTCGCGAAAGCTGTTTTCAGCATAGTCATCAAGGATCAACGCGCGGATGGTGGATTGGCTCATTACGACGCCTCGCTGTCATTTCAGGGAAAGGGGCCATGGTGAAACCTGGCGGGAGGTTTGTCGACCGGATACGGTTCGCCGTTACCCAGCGTAGTCGCTGACTCACATTGAAGGTTGATTCAGCGTCATTACGTAGGCGCTGAACATGTCCGCCAGCCGATCGGCGAAGGCCGTGATCTCCAGGTCGCTGCGCGCAGTGCCGGAAAAGTCTTTGCCCACCGAACTGAGCGTGGTCAGGATCAGATCGCAGGCCGCGACGCGGGTTGGCTCATCGGATTCCGGCAGCAAATGCAGGATGAACGTGGCGAAGATCTGCCGTCCTGCAGCATGCACTTCGTGGGCCTCGGGCGCATCGCGATACAGCGGCGCCGCGTCATTCAACGCACCGCGCATCTGCGCTTCCTCGCACTCCGAACGAATGAACGCCTGCACCAGTGTGCGCAGGCGCGTCAGTGGCGGCTGTTGCTGATCTTCCAGAATTCGCCGCAGCATTTGCGTGGTGTGCAACCACTCATCGCTCTGTAAACGAAACAGGATCGCCGCCTTGTTGGGGAAGTACTGGTACAGCGAGCCGATGCTCACGCCAGCCTTTTCCGCGACCCGTGCGGTGGTGAATCGGGTCGCGCCATGTTCGGTCAAAACCTGAATAGCCGCCTGCAGAATCGCCGCGACCAAGTCAGCCGAGCGTGCCTGCTGCGGCTGTTTACGCGAGGAAATACGGGCGGTCTGACGATTGCTCATGGGTGGCTCGGGCCTCGGGGGAAACGCGAATAGCGGATCGAGTGAATCACTCGCATCATTTAAATGCGACGAATCACTCGCATCTTAATCCTCCATTGACGGAAAGCAATCATGACCACCCTGACTTCTGAACCATTGGCCAGCCTGATCGAACGCCTCTACGGCCAGGCCAGCGCCGCCACCAGCCCGGTGCTGGAAACGGTGTCGGGCGCGGAGCGCGAGCGCCTGATGCACAGCAAGACCGAGTACCTGCAACTCTACGCCATGCTCAAGGACCTGTGGCTGCCGGTCTCGCGCGACACCGGCAAACTGCTGTACATGCTGGCGCGCAATACCAGGGCCAAAGCGATTGTCGAGTTCGGCACCTCGTTCGGCCTGTCCACTCTGCACCTGGCGGCGGCACTGCGCGACAACGGTGGCGGCGTACTGATCGGCAGCGAATTCGAACCGTCGAAAATCGCCCTGGCGCGCCATCACTTCATCGAGGGCGGCGTCAGTGACCTGGTGGAAATCCGCGAAGGCGATGCGCTCGTCACGCTCGCCAGCAACCTGCCGCCGTCAGTCGACTTGCTCCTGCTCGATGGGGCCAAGGCGTTGTACGGCGACGTGTTGAGCCTAGTGGAAAAACACCTGAAGCCGGGCGCGCTGGTGGTGGCGGACAACACCAACTATTGCCCGGAATATCTGGCCCATGTGCGTGCGCCACACAACGGTTACCTGTCGGTGCCATTTGCGGATGACATCGAGTTGTCGATGCGGCTGGGGGATTACGCGTAAGCCGCGAAAGGCCTTGCAGATCGCTATTGTTCCAGCCAGTCAGGCTACCTGCGCCTTGGCGCTGGCAATCGAAAACGCCTTCGGCAGGTGGGCGCCATTCTTCGCGGCCAGAATCTCGGCCATCACGCTGACCGCGATCTCCGCCGGTGTCTTGCTGCCAATGTAGATGCCGATCGGCCCGTGCAGCCGTTCGAGTGACGCCTGGGTCTCACCAAAATGCTCGATCAGACGTTCGCGGCGCAGCTGACTGTTGCGCCGCGAACCGATGGCGCCAATGTAAAACGCCGGGCTGTGCAGGGCTTCGAGCAGTGCCAGATCGTCGAGTCGCGGATCATGACTCAAGGCGACGATGCAGGTGCGCAGATCGACCGCGAAGTCGCGCACCACGTCATCGGGCATGCCGATAATCCGCTCCACGCCGTTCACCGCCCAGGTTTCGATGTATTCGGCACGCGGATCGCACACCGCGACCTTGAAGCCGTTGAACAGCGCCATGGTCGCCAGGTACTCGGCCAGCGCGCCGGCACCGATCATCAGCAGCCGATACCCCGGCCCCAAGGTATTGAGCATCTGTTGGCCGTCGAAACTGAATTGCTCAGGAGTTGCCGTGGCGTCCAGCGTGACGCGACCGCTGTCCAGTGCCAGGCAGCGGCGCACCAGTTGCCCGGCATCCAGTTGCACCAGCAGTTCGTCCAGCACCTGCCACGATGGGTTGAATTCCAGAATCAACTCCAGCGTGCCGCCACAGGGCAAACCGAAACGATGTGCCTCGTCGGCGCTGACGCCGTAGCGCACCACCTCGGGCGCACTGTCCTTGAGGCCGCTACCGCCATGGGCGGTGGTGTAGCGATCGATCAGGTCGTCCTCGATGCAGCCGCCGGACACGCTGCCGATCACGCGCCCGTCGTTGCGCAAGGCCATCATCGAGCCTGTCGGGCGCGGCGAAGAGCCCCATGTGCGCGCCACCGTGGCGAGCAATACTTGCTCTCCGGCGGCGAGCCAGTCCCGGGCAGTGCGCAGGACCAGCAAGTCGATGCTTTCCATCAAACGTTCCTCTAACGCATTTGCAGAATGATCGGGCTGCTGCTGGCCGGACCCGTGCGTTCACGCAGCTTGCTGACGGCCTGCGCTTCAACGGCACCGCCCTGATTGCCCCAGGTGCTGCGCATGAAGCTCAGCACTTCGGCGATCTCTTGATCCGACAACTGCTCGCGGAAGGCCGGCATGCGGTAGGCGTCCGGCACTCCGGCTGCCACCACTCGTTGCGAACCGTTGAGGGTGATGTTGATCGCCGA
This sequence comes from Pseudomonas sp. NPDC088414, assembly GCF_044753325.1. Taxonomy (NCBI): domain Bacteria; kingdom Pseudomonadati; phylum Pseudomonadota; class Gammaproteobacteria; order Pseudomonadales; family Pseudomonadaceae; genus Pseudomonas; species Pseudomonas sp. NPDC088414. The sequence goes on from NZ_JBIVMY010000002.1 coordinate 406,545, forward strand.
GGCACTTTCCTTGGCCAGTGCCGAAGTGGCGCCGGCCAGCGGCGGCATCCATTCGGATTGGCCCTTGCCGTCCAAACCGTGGCACGAAGCACAGCGCGTGACGTAGGTATGAGCACCGGGTGCGTCCAGACGTTCCGTTGCCGAAACCGCCTGGTACTGCCATGGCTGGCCGTCGCGCTGACGGTCCCCCGGCAATGACTTGAGATAACGGGCAATCGCGGTCAGATCGTCATCGCTCATGAATTGCGTGGAGTTGTTGAACGCCTCGGTCATCGAGCCGTAAACCACCGCGTGTTTGTTGCGCCCGGTCTTGAGGAATTGCACGATCTGCGGCTCGCTCCAGCGACCCAGACCAGTGTTGTGATCATCACGCAGGCTTGGCGCGTACCAGCCATCGAGCAAGGCGCCGGCGAGGTACGGCGTGGCGGATTCATCCAGGGCTTTCTCGTTGAACGCCAGACCGCGCGGCGTATGGCAACTGCCGCAGTGTCCTGCGCCTTGAACGAGATACGCGCCGCGATTCCACACGGCATCCTGCGACGGTTTGGCCACGTAAGGCTCGGTATCGGCAAACACACCGTTCCACAACGCAATCGGCCAGCGCAGGTTCAACGGGAAAGGAATCGCACTCGGGATATTCGCCTGCTTGACCGGTGCCACGCCTTTCATGAAGAACGCGTACAGCGCTCGCACATCGTCGTCACTGAGCTTGGCGTAGGACGGGTAGGGCATCGCCGGGTACAGACGACGGCTGTCGGGTGCCACGCCGTGGCGCACCGCACGGTCGAAGTCCGCCAGGCTGTAGCGACCGATGCCGGTTTCCGGCTCCGGGGTGATGTTGGTCGCGTGGATCGCGCCCAGCGGTGTGGCCATTTCCAGGCCGCCGGCGAACGGCGCACCGCCCGGCACGCTGTGGCACGCCACGCAATCGCTGAGTCGGGCGACGTATTCGCCACGCGCAACCAGCGCCGGGTCGATATCGGCCACGGCGGATTGGTTGTGTTCAAGGTGCGAGACAGGCTCGCGGGTGACATACCAGGCCAGCAGGCCTGCCGCGACCAGGCACGGCACTGCCAGCCAGCCAGCGGTTCTTGCGAATCGGCGGTTATTCATGGACGCTCCGGCGCTGATCAACTGAAGGTGTGTCGGCTCATGGGCAGGCTGCGCACCCGTTGCCCGGTCAGCGTTGCCACCGCATTGGCGACGGCGGGCGCGACAGCGGGCAACGGTGGTTCACCGATGCCGCCCATTTTTTCCCCGCTCTCGACCACACGCACGTGGACCCGGGCCATCCGTGAAGGTGGCAGAATCGGATACAAGTCGTAATTGCGCGCGCGCGGCTTGCCATCAATCCACACAGCTTCCTCCACCAGCGTCTGCGAGAGGCCCAGCGCCACCGCGCCATTGACCTGCGCTTCGACAATCGCCGGATTGACGATGCTGCCGGGGTCGATCGCCTGCCAGATGTCGTGCACCTTGACCTGACCGTTCTCGATGGAGACTTCGGCGATCACTGCCGTCTGGGTACCGAACGGCGACGCCATCGCCACGCCTCGCGCACGTTTGCTGCCGTCCGCCGCGGTGAACGGCCCACGCTTCCAGCCACCCGACAGCTCGCCCACTGCTTGCAGCAACGTGGTCAGTCGCGGGTTGTCGCGCAGTAGATGCAGGCGCAGTTCGAACGGGTCCTTGCCGCCCTTGTCGGCCAGTTCGTCAAGGAACGACTCATAGAAGAAGTCGTTGAGCGAATTGCCCACCGAACGCCAGTAACCCAGCATCGCCGGGCCTTTGGCGTAAATCTGCGCGATGCGCTTGTTGGGGATCGCATAGGACTTGCCCGACAAGCCTTCAAGCGCCGTCGGGTCGAGTTTTTCACCCTGTTTGCCGGCCAGCGCCTCGGTCGGGCCTTCGGTGGCGCTGATTGCTTCGATTGCCAGCGGCCAGCCGTCATTGTCCAGCGCGGCGCGGAAATTCACCGCCGCCACCGGACGCAGCACATCGCGCAGGAACTCTTCCTCGCGGCTCCAGATCAGTTTCACCGGGCGGCCAACCGCTTTCGATAACTCGATCGCCTGAGGGTAGGGACTGGCGGCGTCGTAGAGGAAATGCCGACCGAAGAAGCCCCCGAGCAATGGCGAATGCAAGGTGATGCGCGACGGGTCCAGCCCGGTGCGTTTGGCGATGTCCGCTCGGAACATGTCCGGCGCCTGATTCGGCAGCCATACCTCCAGCGAACCGTCGGGATTGAATCGGGCCAGCGCCGACGGCGGCTCCAACTGGCCGTGGTTCAGGTACTGGTTGTGGTAAGTGGCGTCAATCCGGGTCTTGGCGCTGGCCAGAACTGCAGCCACGTCGCCCTCATTTTCATCATCCCTGGCCGGGCCTTTGTCGTCAGCCAGGCGCTTGAGCCAGGCGTCGCTGGAAAAATCCGCGGGCATCGAGCGTACCTGGCTGTCGGCCGTGGGTTCCTGCCAGTCGACCTGTATTGCTTCCACTGCACGTTTGGCGTGCCACCAACGCTCGGCGACCACCGCCACGGCCCCCGGCAGGCGATGCACGGAATGCACGCCTTTCATCGCCTTGACCTGTTCTTCGTTGCGCAAGTTGCCCACGGTCATGCCCAAACGCGGGGCATGCTGAACGGCGGCGTGGAGCATGTCGTCGACCTTCAGATCGATGCTGTACAGCGCCTTGCCGGTGGACTTGTCGTAGGCATCGACGCGCTTCACCGGTTTGCCGATCCAGCGGAACTGGCTCGAATCACGCAGTTGCACCGAGGCCGGATCGGGAACCGGCAGATCCATGGCGTGCTCGGCCAGTTCGCCGTAGGCCAGCGAGCGGCCCGAACTGGTGTGCACGACTTTGCCGGGTTCGGTAGTCAGTTCGCTGACCGGCACCCCAAGCTGCTGCGCACCGGCCTGCAGCAGCATGGCGCGGGCGAGGGCGCCGAGGCGGCGCATCACCGGGTAACTCATGCGCACCGACATGCTGCCGCCGGTGATGCGCATACCGTTTTCCATCACTACATAGGCTTCGCCGGGCGGCGCGGCTTCGACCAGGAACGTCGCCGGGTCGGCATCCAGTTCTTCACCGACGATCTGCGCCATCGCGGTGAACGTACCTTGCCCGCCTTCCATGAACGGGCAGAGCAGGCGCACGCGGTTGTCCGGGCGAATTTCCAGAAACGCCGGAACCTGCGTGCCGCGCTCGGCAGTTGCGGCCGCCACTGCCGCTTGCACACGAGTCGCACCCAGCGGCAGGCCGAAACCGAGCACCAGTGCGCCGACGGCGGTGCCGGCCAGGAAACGTCTGCGCGACACGTTGATCGGTTCATGCAGGGCCAGTGCTGATGCTTCCTGAGCAGGATCGATACGCACGTTCATCAGGCGTCTCCCTTGCCGGCCAGCTCATGCACGGCGGCATGAATGGCGTTGTACGTGCCGCAGCGGCACAAGTTGACCATCGCCGCTTCGATCTGCGCGTCACTCGGTTTTGGGTTTTGCTTGAGCAGCGCCGTGGCAGCCATCACCTGGCCGGACTGGCAGTAGCCGCACTGGGCGACCTGCAGATCAACCCAGGTCGAGACCACGCGTTTGCCGACGTCATCGGCCTCGATCGCCTCAATGGTGGTGACCTCGCGGCCGACCACACCGGCCACCGGCGTGACGCACGAGCGCACCACGTTGCCGTCCACCAGCACGGAGCAGGCACCGCACTGCGCCAGTCCACAGCCGTACTTGGTGCCGGTCATGCCCAGGTCATCGCGGATCACCCACAGCAGGGGCGTATCGGCGTCGGCATCGACCTGATAGGTTTTCTGGTTGATTCGTAGTTCCATGGTTCACCCGCTCGATCATCGGTTGACGTGCATTTTTATAAACGGTGAAACGCTGCGAGGCGCCTCACCGGTAAAGCGTGTTCTTTTGCTCAACTGGCCGTATTGCCCAGCGCTTCTGCGGCGAAGGGGTCGCCACGCAGCAGCGCGATGTCACGACTGGGTGCGGTGCCGTACAGGCGTGCGTATTCGCGGCTGAACTGCGAGGGACTTTCATAGCCGACCGCAAACGCCGCTCGCGAAACGTCCAGACGCTCCATCAACATCAGCCGGCGCGCCTCGTTCAAGCGCAGCCATTTCTGGTACTGCAGCGGGCTCATGCCGGTGAGTTGGCGGAAGTGGTGGTGAAAGGTCGGTGCGCTCATCTGCACCCGCGCCGCCAGCTCATCGATGCGCAACGCCGCGCTGTAGTTGACCTTAAGCCAGTCGATGGCTTTGGCGATGCGATAACCCTGGCCATCGACGGCCGTGATCTGCCGCAGCCGCGCGCCTTGATCGGTATGGAGCAGCCGATAGTGGATTTCCCGCAGGATCAGCGGCGCCAGCACCGGGATCGCTTCAGGCTCGTCGAGCAGTGCCAGCAGGCGCTCGAGCGCGCCTTCCAGCGCGCACGACAGGCTTCCAATACCAGCGCCGGTGTTCATCGACGGCTGCCGTTTCGCGGGCAAGCCACCTTTGCTGAGGATCTCGGCGAGCATGCCGACATCCAGTTTCAGCACCAGCCCGACACAGGGCTGTTCGGGGCTGGCAAGCATCACTTCGGAATTGGCGGGCAGATCCAGCGAGGTGACCAGAAACCTTGAGGGATCGTAGCGGTAACCCTCACCGCCGACCCACAAGCGCTTTTCCCCACGGCCCACCAGAATCAGGCTCGGCTCGATCATACACACGCTCGGTGGCGCCGGCTGATCGCGGCGAAACAGCGACAGGCCGGGTACGGACGTGGCGAAGTCACCCGGCACACTCACGCGCGGGTCAATGTTCAACGCCAAAGGTGATTCGTGGCGCGCGGGGGTAGGGATCATGTCGGGTCGCTCCTGTTGCTCGAACTCTAGTCCGCCCAGCAGAGGTTTCCTATATACCGCCCTGCAACCTCAGAGGATCAGGCAAGCATTCAAGAGGAATGCACTAGGGCAGAGGCGAATCGACCGGGAGAATGTGTCAAACCATTACAGGAGAGCCACCATGCAAGTCTTCGCTTATGGCGCCCATGCGGGCGACAAACCGCTTGAACCTCTGCGCATCACCCGTCGCGATCCCGGCCCGGAAGACGTGCAGATCGAGATTGCCTATTGCGGTATCTGCCACTCTGACCTGCACCAGGTGCGGGCCGAATGGGAGGGCACACAATATCCGTGTGTGCCCGGTCACGAGATCGTCGGTCGAGTCACCGCCGTAGGCCAACAGGTCAGCGGCTTCGCTCCGGGTGATCTGGTCGGCGTCGGTTGCATTGTCGACAGCTGCAGGCATTGCGAAGAATGTGCCGAAGGCCTCGAAAACTACTGCGACGGCATGATCGGCACCTACAATTTTCCGACTGCGGATGCCCCCGGCTGGACCCTCGGCGGCTATTCGCAAGCGATCGTCGTGCATCAGCGCTACGCCCTGCGCATTCGCCACCCCGAGGCTCAACTGGCTGCCGTGGCGCCGCTGCTGTGTGCAGGTATCACCACCTGGTCGCCGCTGCGGCACTGGAACGCCGGCCCCGGCAAGAAAGTCGGCGTGGTGGGCATCGGTGGTCTGGGGCACATGGGGATCAAACTGGCGCACGCGTTGGGCGCGCACGTCGTGGCGTTCACCACGTCCGAATCGAAACGCGAGGCCGCGAAAAGCCTTGGCGCCGATGAAGTGGTGGTTTCAAGCGATGCGCAGCAAATGGCCGCGCACCTGAAAAGCTTCGACCTGATCATCAACACCGTGGCCGCCCCCCACGACCTCGACGCTTTGCTGGTGCTGCTCAAGCGTGACGGCGCGATGACACTGGTGGGCGCTCCGGCGTCGCCGCATCCATCGCCGAACGTGTTCAACCTGATCATGAAGCGTCGCACCCTCGCGGGATCGATGATCGGCGGCATTCCGGAGACTCAGGAGATGCTCGATTTCTGTGCCGAACACGGCATCGTCTCGGACATCGAGCTGATCCGTGCCGAGCAGATCAATGAGGCGTACGAGCGCATGCTCAAAGGTGACGTCAAATACCGTTTCGTGATCGATAACGCGACGCTGGCACCGTGAAAAACAGTGCGTCCGGGCAATCGCCCGGACGCCTCTCGCAATACAGGTAGTTCCAATGACTTCCCTTTCTACAGAACAACGCGGCTGGAGCGCGGTGTTGGCCATGTCGTTGGCCGCCTTCGCTTTGGTCGCCTCAGAATTCATGCCGGTCAGCCTGCTGACGCCGATTGCCGCCGATCTGCACATCAGCGAAGGCCAGGCCGGGCAGGGGATTTCCGTGTCCGGTGCATTCGCCCTGGTGACCAGTCTGGTGATTGCAGCGGTCGCCGCGCGTGTCGAGCGCAAAAAGCTGTTGCTGGGGCTGACCTTGCTGATGATCGTCTCGGGTACGGTCGTCGCGTTCGCGCCGGGCTACCCCTCGTTCATGTTCGGGCGGGCCTTGATCGGCATCGCCATCGGCGGTTTCTGGTCGTTGTCGGCGGCGACCGCGATGCGTCTGGTGCCGCCTGATCAAGTATCCCGGGCGCTGGCGATCGTCAACGGCGGCAACGCGCTGGCGACGGTCATCGCCGCTCCGGTGGGGAGTTTCCTCGGCGCGTTGATAGGCTGGCGCGGCGCGTTCTTCTGTGTGGTTCCGGTCGCCGCGCTGGCGGCCGTGTGGCTGCTGATCAGTCTGCCGTCCTTCAAGCTCGAGCGTCAGGCCGGTCGCGGCAACGCCCTGCGGCTGATGAAGCAATGGCCGGTCGCTTTGGGGATGATCGCTGTCAGCGTATTTTTCATGGGGCAGTTCATGCTGTTCACCTACCTGCGGCCCTTTCTGGAGGGGGTCACCGGGGGCAGCGTTGCAACCCTGTCGTTGATGCTGCTGGGGCTGGGGCTTGCCGGCCTCATCGGGACCTTTGTGATCGAAAGATTCCTCGACACTGGCCTGTACCGCACGCTGACGGTTATTCCGCTGATCATGGCGGTGATTGCGCTGGCCCTTGTGAACTTTGGCGCATCGCCGTTGCTGACCGCGGTGCTGCTCGGGCTATGGGGTCTGGTGGCCACCGCTGCTCCGGTTGGCTGGTGGACCTGGCTGGCACAGACCCTCCCGGAGGATGCCGAAGCCGGCGGAGGCTTGCTCGTGGCCATCGTGCAACTGGCTATCGCAGCAGGGGCCATCGTCGGTGGGCTGGCGTTTGACCTGAGCGGTTATAAAGCCACCTTCGAGCTGAGCGCTGCGGTGTTGGTGGTGGCGTCTGCGCTCGCCTGGCTTGCCGGTCGCAGTGCTGAGCAAGTGCATCTGGTCGAATCGAACGTGACCGGTTGAGAGAAGTGAGAGAGTGATCGTTGAGCGGGCAGCTCGGCTCCAGCAACGGATTTGCATATGACACCAAGTGTCATATAGTCTTTCGCGCATCACTCTCTCAGCCGCCCACCAAGGATTTTCAATGAACGTTCATTTCGTCGTCCACGAAGCATTCGAATCACCCGGCGCCTATGAGACCTGGGTGCGCGAGCGTGGCCATGAAGCGAGCTATTCGCGCGTTCATGCGTTTGAGGCCTTGCCCGCGAGCGTCGAAAACATCGACCTGCTGGTGGTGTTGGGCGGCCCGCAGTCGCCGGCGACGAGCAAAGACGAATGCGCGCACTTCGACGCGGCCGCCGAGCGCGATCTGATCGTCCGGGCGATCAACGCGAACAAGGCAGTGGTCGGCGTTTGCCTGGGCGCGCAATTGCTCGGCGAAGCACTGGGTGCTGCACATGGCCACAGTCCGGAAAAAGAGATCGGCAATTTTCCGATCACCTTGACCGAGGCAGGCAAGGGCAATGCCAAGGTGGCGCACTTCGGCGATGTGCTGGAAGTCGGGCATTGGCACAACGACATGCCGGGGCTGACGGCGCAGGCGAAGGTCCTCGCCGTCAGTGAGGGCTGCCCGCGTCAGATAATCGAATACGGCGATCTGGTCTACGGTTTCCAGTGCCACATGGAGTTCACGGCGGAGGTCGTGGAGCGCTTGATTGCCGCTTCCCCTGAAGAGTTGGCGGCAGCGGTGGATCGTCGTTTCGTTCAGCAGCCGGCGGCGCTTCGCACCAACGCGTATGAGCAGATGAACCTCAAGCTGTTCGAGTTCCTCGACAAGCTGATGGCGCAGTATCAGCAGCAACGCAAGGGCTAGGAATACCGCGCCAGACGCTCGCGCCAGTTGCCTCCGTGCGTGCGTTGGCATTCCTCCTCGGAGTCGAAACGCACATTGCGCTCTGAAGGGGACAGATCGATATCGGCCTCCTTTAGCGCAGTGGCCGTCAGTTCGAAGAGACGTGCCTTGGCGTCAGTCAGGGCGAGGTTTTTGTCGGCTTCAGTGTCGAACACCCAGATGACGTTCAGGGTTGCCGCCAGTGCGTTCAGGTCAGCGGTGTGGGTCAGCCAGGTGAAGCCTTTGATTTCGCTTTTTGCGGTTTCACACGCGTCGGTGAGCGTGGCAATCAAGCGCCGCTCGATCCGCGCCAGTTCACGTTTTCCAGGGGGCATTGCAGATCCTTTGACGACAGTGGTGGTGTGGTCTCACTGTAATTGCTGAGGTTCAAAAATCCTCATGTCCAACCCGAATTCCCTGTGGGAGCGAGCTTGCTCGCGAAAGCGCCAGGTCTGTTATGTCAGTGTTGACTGACCCGGCGCCTTCGCGAGCAAGCTCGCTCCCATAAAGTTTGCTGGTGATTACGGATTCCCATGTCCAGCACAAATCTTTGTGGGAGTGTGACGTCAGTCCAGATCGCTGGCCTGATGTCGCTCCGCAACCTGGCTCGCCTCGTCACCCCAGGTGCGGTTGACCCGCTGGCCACGCTTGACTGCCGGGCGCTCGGCGATTTCTTCTGCCCAGCGTTGCACGTGGGTGTACTCCTGGGCTGCGAGGAATTCAGCCGCCGAATACACGTTATTGCGCACCAGTTGGCCGTACCACGGCCAGACCGCGATGTCGGCGATGGTGTAGCTGTCGCCGGCCAGATAGCGGCTTTCGCCAAGGCGTCGGTCGAGCACATCGAGCTGACGCTTGGCTTCCATCGTGAAGCGGTTGATCGGGTATTCGAGCTTCTCCGGCGCATACGCGTAGAAGTGCCCGAAGCCACCGCCCAGATAAGGCGCGGCGCCCATCTGCCAGAACAGCCAGTTCAGGGTTTCCGTGCGGCCGGCCGGGTCTTTGGGCAGGAAGGCGCCAAATTTCTCCGCCAGATACAGCAGGATCGAACCGGATTCGAACACCCGAATCGGCGGCTGCGCGCTGCGGTCAAGCAGCGCCGGAATCTTCGAGTTCGGATTGATCTCGACAAAGCCGCTGGAGAACTGATCGCCCTCGTTGATGCGGATCAGCCACGCGTCGTACTCGGCCTCGGTGTGCCCCAGTGCGAGCAACTCTTCCAGCAGGATGGTCACCTTCACGCCGTTGGGCGTCGCCAGCGAATACAGCTGCAGCGGATGCTTGCCCACCGGCAACGTCTTTTCATGCGTCGGCCCGGCAATCGGGCGGTTGATGCTGGCGAACTGGCCGCCGGAGGGGGCTTCGTGTTTCCAGACCTTGGGCGGTACGTAGGGCGCTTTACTCATGAAATGGGCCTCATGGTGAACTTGCCGAGAATGAGCTGACGGGTATCAGACACGACAGCATAAACGCTCTAGCTCAAGACTGCGCAACCCCCGGAATGATCAAACACGCCGCCAGACCTATCAATGCGATCCCGATGACCTTGTCGAGGAGCCGCTGTTTTTCCAGCAGGCGCCGGCGCAACCGTTCAGTGGAGAAAAACAGCGCGACCAGGCTGAACCATGCCCAATGAATGACCGACATGAACAGGCCATAGGCGAAGTTCACCGTCAGTGAACTGCCTGGCTCCACCACCTGGCTGTAAGCCGCCACCACGAACAACATGGTTTTCGGATTCAGTGCATTGGTCAGAAAACCTGAGCAGAACACCTTCCAGGCGCGGGGCGCCGAAGCGCTCGCATCGGCAAATGTCAGCACAGATTTATTGGTAAAGGATTTGATGCCCAGATAGATCAGGTAGCCGGCGCCCAGCAGTTTCATCATCCAGAACAGCAGCGGCGATTGGGTGATGATCAGCGCCACCCCGAACACCGTGTAGAACACATGAACCTGCACGCCACAGGCGATGCCCAGCGCCGCCAGCAAACCGCTGCGCCGGCCGTAGGCGTAACTGCTGCGGGTGACCATGGCAAAGTCCGGCCCAGGACTGATCACTGCCAAAATGGTGATGGCGATTACCAGAAACAACTCGTTCATTCCTGCTCTCCATGACGTTATTTGCGCTACTAAAATTCACAGATGTCGAGCTTCGATCTGTACCAACGACCAACATTGTTGATGCGAATGCTCTAGCGTCTGCGAGCGGCGCCATGATGGAGAAGTGTCTTAGGCAAAAAAAACGATTTATAGTCGCGAAAATCTGTGAGAAATCATCGCCTATATGAACCTGCCTCCGCTGGCTGCCTTTCGCTTCTTCAACACCGCCGCCCAGACCCAGAGCTTCGTCAAGGCTGCCGAACTGCTGCACGTCACCCACGGTGCGGTCAGCCGCCAGGTGCGCTTGCTGGAGGAGGCGATCGGCGTGGAATTGTTCGAGCGGCGCAATCGGGCGATCTTTCTCAATCACGCCGGGCGCTTGCTGTTCAATGTCACCGCGCCGATGTTCGAGCAGTTGGAAAGCGCTGTTTATCGTCTGCAACGCGAAGTCCACGATGACGTGCTGGTGGTGTCCTGCGAGCCGACCATCGCCATGAAATGGCTGATCCCGCGTTTGCCTGACTTCCACAGCGCACACCCACAGTTGCAGGTGCAATTGCTGACGGCCGGCGGGCCCATCGACTTCGCTCGTTCAGGGGTGGATCTGGCGATCCGGCGCGACGATTTTCATTGGAACGAGACCGTGCATGGCGTGAGCATTTGCGAGGAGTGGATCGGCCCGGTTTGCGTGCCGGCCAGTCGTCCTGACGGTGATCATTTGCGCGGTGCCTGCCTGCTGCACAGCAAGACGCGCCCGCAGGCGTGGGACAACTGGGTGCGACAGGCCGGGATTAGCGTGGCGGAGGTCAGTCGGGTCGATTACGAACACTTCTATCTGCGCATTCAAGCGGCGTTAGCGGGGCAAGGGATCGGTATGGCGTCGTTTCTGATGGTTCAGGACGAGCTAAAATCCGGCCAATTGATCGCGCCGTTCGGCTTCATTCGCGACGGTTCGAGTTATTGCCTGTTATCACCGCGACCCTTCGAACAGAGTGCAAATGCCATGCTTTTTCGCGAATGGATTACCCGGCAGATGAGCGCGTGCAGTCAACGGCTCGGTGCTGATCTGAAGCGTTGAAGACAGAGCGCTGCATTCATCCGCCAGGCATGATCAACGAACTTGCATCGGCCAGCGTCTGTTCAGGTGCTCCGTCAAATAATCCATGAAAGCTCGAACCTTCGGCGTCATCGCCGCACGTTCCTGCACGCAGGCGTAGATGTCCATCGGTTCGACATAGGCGTGGCTTTCACCCGGGAGATTTTCAAACAGCGGCACCAGTTGACCGCTTTCAAGATAGGGCGCGGCGACGAATTCGGCCAGGCGCGTGATGCCCGCGCCGTGGACTGCCATTTGCGCCAGCGCATCAATGTCGTCGCTGATGGCGGTGGCATTGATCGGTGCGTCGTAGGGCTGGCCGTCGCGGATCAAACCCCAGCGCAGAAAGCGGCCATCCAGTGGATAGCGGAATGCGAGGCAGGCGTGATGTTGCAGGTCTTGCGGTGACTGCGGTACGCCGGCGCGCGCAAGGTAGGCGGGAGCGGCGCAGAAGACGAAGGGCAGGGACACGATCCTGCGCGCGACGATGCCATCTTCCAGTTGCGGCTTGATCCGCAGGCTCAGATCGATGCCGTTCTGAATGTGATTGATCTTGCCGTTGGTGGTCGACAGCTCGACCAGCAGGCGCGGATGCAGTGCGGCGAAACTGGCGAGTAACGGCGCCAATACGTGACGGCCGAAGGCGCTGGTGGAGGCGATGCTCAAGCGGCCTTGCAGCTCGCCTTCGTCGCCGATGATCGCGCTTTGCGCTGACTCCAGATCAGCCGCAATACGTCGCACCTTTTCGTAATACAACGCGCCGTTTTCGGTCAGCGCCATGCTGCGTGTGGTGCGTTGCAGCAGGCGAACGCCGAGGTGGGTTTCGAGGCGATTGAGGGTCTGGCTCACGGCGGCCGCACTGACGCCCAACGTCTTGGCGGCGCCGACGATCGAGCCGGCCTCGACCACTTTGATAAAACTGGCAATCGCCGCCAACAGATTCATCCGTGTCCCGCCGTATGGGTTTGATTCGTAAGTTATGCTTTATAAAGTACCTGCGGCGGGCCGTCTAGTTGAGGGCAGGGGGCTTTGCTAAGGTGCCGGCTCCCTATCAATGGATGGAAAAGCCATATGAATCAAAGAACAGATACCGATGCCTTGTATCTCGGCCGACGCAAGCTTTCTGCACGGGCGACGCCGTATGTGTTTGCGCTGTACATGGCGACGATCATGGCATTCCTGATGTCGCTGGTGATCACCGCCGCCAACTCCGGGATTGATAACGACTACCTGAGTAATGCGCTGCACGCCTACAAGCTGGCGATGCCGGTGGCTTTCCTTTGCATCCTCGTGGTGCGGCCGATCGTGATCAAACTGGTGGCGATGACGGTGCATCCGCATCGTTGATTCACAACTCGGAAAAACAGCGGCCGTCAGCGGCGGGCAGGTCGGAATTCACCCCAGGTGCCAGTGGGCGCCAGTGCGCCTTCAAGAATTCGATAAACACTTTGACCTTGCGCGTGCTGCGCCGGTGCGCCAGGTACAGCACGTAAATCCACGGGCCGAATGCGCTTGGCTCACGCCAGTACTCGGGCATCACCTCCACCAGTTCACCGCGCGCCAGATACGGCGCGGCGCTCCATTGCGGCAGAAACTGCAGGCCCTGGCCCTTCAGCAGGCAGGCCAGCAGGAAGTCGTAATTGTCGCTGGCCACCCGTGGATTCGGCTGGGTCAAACGTATCCGCCGCTCCCCTTGCTTGACCCACCAGAAATGCCGGTTGAGCAGCGGATGACGGAAGATCAGCCAGTCGTGCTGCTGATAGTTGTCCAGTGACACCTCTTTGCCCTTGCGCGCCAGGTACGCCGGGCTGGCGCACAACACCACCTGATTCTCGACGATAGGTTGGGCGATCACCCCCGGCAGATCGATCGGGCCGTCACGCAGCGCCAGATCGTACCCACCGTCCACCGGGTCGTCATAGCTGTCGCTCAAGTCGACTTCCAGATGCACCTGCGGATGGGCGTCGAGAAAACGACAGCAGACTTCATTGAGAAACGCCGGGGCGAAAGAGGGTGGCGCGGTGATGCGCAGGCCGCCGCTCAATTCGTGCTTGAGCTGCTCGACGCCTTCGCAGGCCAGTTGCAGCTGCATCAGCGCCTGTCGCGCACCGTCCAGATAAATCCGTCCGGCCTCGGTCAAGGCCATGCGTCTGGTCGTGCGGTCGAACAGGCGCGTGCCGAGTTCGTCCTCCAGCTGCGCCACGGCTTTGGTCAGGGCCGACGGGGTCTTGCCGAGCACCTCGGCGGCGCGGCTGAAATTCCCGTGTTCGGCGGTGGCGACGAACATGGTCAGGGCGCTCATCTTGTCCATTGATCTATTCCTGCTGGGCACAAAAGTTGTGCGCGAGGTGGCATTCAGTTATCGCCAAGGCTTGGATAGGCTTGCTCGCAGCCTAACAAAAATAACGAGAAACCTCATGAAGCAGCTACTGACCCTGATGGTGTCATCGGCACTGGCCTGTGCCTCACTGGAAAGTCTGGCGTCCGCCGATCTGATCCTGCACAACGCCAAGGTCTACACCGCAGAACCCGGCCAGCCCTTGCAGCAGGCGGTGGCGGTGGAGAATGACAAGATTCTCGCCGTGGGCACGGATGCGCAGGTGTTGCGCCTGAAGACGGCCGCCACGCAAGTGATCGACCTGCACGGTAACGTGCTGATGCCCGGCTTCATCGACTCACATTCCCACACCATCAAGGGCGGTCTGCAGATGTTGCAGGCCAACCTCGACGGGCAACTGTTGCCACTTGATCAACTGGAACAGCACCTGCGCCAATGGCGTCAGGACGGCAAGGCGCAGCGTGGAGAATTCCTCAGTGTCGGCGGGTTGCCATCGACTTACTGGAGCGACATTGCCGGCCTCGAACAGCGCTTCAATCAGGGCGAATGGGCGAACCAGCCGATCCTGCTGCTGGGCTGGGATCTGCACACCGGCTGGGCCAATCGGGCCATGCTCGACCGCGCTGGCGTGACGGCTGAAAAGATCAAGGGCCTCAAAGGCGAAGAGCAGGCGATCATTGGCCACGACCCCGATGGCAGCCCGAATGGCTTTCTCGTCGATGCCGGTCTGTACCCGGTGCAGGCCTTGCTGCCGCCGCCGACGGCTGATCAGTTGCTGGCTGGTGGGCGCGCAGCGCTGAACTACTACAAGAGCCTGGGGATCACCGGGTGGCTGGACCCGCTCGCCAACGAAGTCCCCGGCAGTGACGTCACCAATGCCTCGCTCGGCGTGCTGCCGACCTACAAAAAACTCTCGGAAAACGGCGAACTCACCGCCCACGTCGCAGCGCTGCTGATGGCGGACTCCAAGGCTACGCCGGCCGACCTTGATGAGCTGGACAAGGTGCGCCAGCAGTTTCTCGGTATCAGCAACCTGACCCTGCCGGGGATCAAGATCTTCGCCGACGGCGTGGCCGAAGTGCCGGCGCAAAGCGCGGCGATGCTCGAGCCGTACCGCAACACAAAAAAGACCGGTGAACTGCTGATCGACCCGGCGCATTTCGGCGAACTGGTCAGTGCCGCCGATGCGCGCGGCTGGCTGGTGCACATCCACGCCATCGGCGACCGTGCGGTGCGTGAGTCGCTCAATGGCATCGCACAGGCGCGCAAGGATCGGCAGAGCGGCATCGCCCATTCGATCACCCACCTGCAAATGGTCAACCCCAAGGAGTTCGCCCGCTTCAAGGCGCTGAATGTGATCGCCTCGATGCAGATGTTCTGGGCTGCCGCCGACGAGTCGAGCATGGATCTGGTCAAGCCTTACGTCAGTGCCATGGCCTTCATGTACACCTATCCGGCGCGTTCGCTGTTGAAGAATGGCGCGACCATCGCCGGTGCCAGTGACTGGCCGATCACCACTCCCGAACCGTGGAAGGCGATCTATCAGGCGGTCAGCCGCAAAGGCCCGAAAGGCGTGCTCAACGCCGCCGAAGACATCGACCGCCAGACCATGTTCCAGGCCTACACCCTCAACGCGGCCAAAGTGCTGCGCCTGGAAGACCGGATCGGTTCGCTCAAACCCGGCAAGCAGGCCGACATGATCGTCCTCGACCGCGATGTGTTCAGTGTCGAGCCGAAGACCCTGCGCGACACCCAAGTGCTCAACACCTGGTTTGCCGGTCGCGAAATCTACCGCCGCAAGCCTTGATGGCCTCTCTGTGTAACGTAACCAAGGAAACCTTTTCGTGAATGTTCATTGCTTTGTCACCGACACCCGCAACCCGCAGATTCGCGGGCAACAGATTGGCGTCACCTGGGCTGCGCAGATCCGCCAGACAGTGGCGCTTTATCTGGATTTCTTCTCTCAGGTCGGCGTGCCTGAGGCACAAGTGCGGGCCATCGGCGAAGCCAGTCTGCACACCCTGCAAGGCTGGTGCCCGAGCCTCGCCGAAGAAATCGTCGCCACCGCTGAAGGCGCCGGAGTACCACTCTGGCAGCTCGCCAGCCTGAATGCCCGCACCGAGATTCTCGCGGTGATGCCGGCGTCCACCGAAGGCGAGTGTTCCACCGCGGTGTTTGCGCCCAACGGCGCATTGGCGCCGCGCACTATTCAGACCTGGGACTGGCACGATTCGCTGGTGCCTAACGGATTGATTCTGCAACTGACCACGGCCAAGGGCATGACGGTCAAGCTGTTCACCGAGTTCGGCATGCTCGGCAAGATCGGCGTCAACAGCGCGGGGCTGGGGCTGCACTTCAACATACTGCATCACGCCAGCGACAACGGGTCGGCCGGGGTGCCGGTGCATGCGATTGCCCGGCGCATCCTCGAGGAAGCCAGCAGTGTTGAGGAGGCGATTGCGCTGGCGCGTTCGGCGCGAGTCAGTGCCTCCACGGTGCTGACCGTGTTCTCCCGCGAGGATTCGAACCCGCGTGCGGTGAGCATTGAAATGTCGCCGGCCTTCACCGCCGTGGTGCGGCCCGACGCCGACGGCTGGATCACTCACACCAACCATTTTCTCGATCCCGAACTGAGTCTGGGCGAGCGCACCCCTGATGCGTCCACGACCTACGCGCGTATTGCCCACGTCAACACGGCGCGGCCGAACATGACCAGCGGCAACCTCAGTCAGCGGGCTGACGCCATGTGTGGCGAGGCGGGCGAAGACGCGCCGATCTGCTTCCATCCGGACCTGAGCATGCCGGCCACCGAACGCTGGGAAACCCTGCTGACCATCGGCATCGACACTGAAAACAGCGTGCTTGAATACGCCGCCGGCAACCCCAAACAACTGGCCCGAAACGGCTATCTGCGCTTCTGAACCGCTGCCTCCAATAAAAACAAAACGAGCATTGCACATGGCTACCGACATTGATCGCACGAGCGCTTCGCCGTCTGCGCTGAGGACGTTTTTCGTCTCCGGCATGGGCACCGCGCTGGAGTTCTATGACTTTGTAATCTACGGCACCGCCGCCGCGCTGGTGTTTCCCAAGGTGTTCTTTCCGCAGATGGACCCGCTGACCGCGACCTTGGTGGCGTTCGGTGCTTTCGGCGCCGGGTTTTTCGCCCGCCCTTTGGGCGGCATGGTGTTCGGGCATTACGGCGACAAACTCGGCCGGCAGAAAATGCTGGTGATCACGCTGCTGCTGATGGGCCTGAGCACGCTGTTGATCGGGTGCCTGCCGGACTACGCAACGCTCGGTGCGGGTGCACCGGTGTTGCTGGTGTTGCTCAGGCTGGTGCAGGGATTCGCCGCCGGTGGCGAGTGGGGCGGTGCAGCGCTGTTCGGCATCGAGTCGGCGCCGCCCGGACGACGTGGGTTGTGGGGCAGCTTCACCAGCATGGGCATCGGTATCGGCGGGATTCTCGGTGCCGGGGTGTTCGCCATCGTCAGCGTCGCGGCGCACGATGACCTGGCCGGATTCGCCTGGCGCATTCCGTTCTGGCTCGGTGGTGTGCTGGTGCTGATCGGTCTGTATGCGCGCTTGCAGAAACCCCTTGAGCAGCCGGCTGAACCGCAGGCGCCGGTGCGCATGCCATTGCTCGAAGCATTGCGCGCACGGCCCCGAGCCATGCTGCTGTGCACCGGCATCGCTTTCGGCTACGTGACCATCGCCTACATCGGCAGCACGTTCTTTCTGTCATACGCCACGCAACTGGGGTACGGCAGCACCGACGCGCTGATCTTCGACTTGTCGCTGTCGATCGCCATCGTCATCACCGCGCCGTTGTTTGCCTTGTTGTCCGATCGCATCGGCCGTCGCAAGGTGATGGTCCTCGGCGCGGTGATCATGGCCCTCGGCTTCTTCGCATTCTTTCCGCTGGTCGGCCTCAAGAGCCTGCTGGTTTCCACCGCTGCGTACATCGTCATCGGTGCGTTCATGGGCGCGACGCAAGGGCCGATTCCGGCGTTCCTCGCCGAGCAGTTTCCCCGGCACATGCGCTATTCGGGAATGTCGGCGGCCTATCAGATCGGCGCGGCGCTGGGCGGCGGGACGGCATCCAGTGCGGCCACGGCGATTCTTATCGCCAACAACCACAACGCGTTCGGGGTGGCGGTTTACGGCGCGGTTGCGCTGGGCATCGTCGCGTTGTGTTCGTTGCTGCTCAAAGAAACGGCGCACCTGAGCCTTGAACAGATCGACGAGGCCGATTGGCCTTCACCCATGCCCGCTGCCGGTTGAACCATTCGACTCTGTAGGAGCTGCCGCAGGCTGCGATCTTTTGATGGTGTTTTTCAAGATCAAAAGATCGCAGCCTTCGGCAGCTCCTACAGGGGGCGGTTCGGCAATAAAAACAATCGAAACTTCGCGTGCTCCCAAGCTGTCCAGACCCTTGTACCGCCCGGCGGCTAATCCGCCGGGACGGCTTCATGCATCGGTGACAGGCGAGGAACGAGATGACGACGACAGTGGGAGATTTTCTGGTTGAGCGGCTCAGCCAATGGGGCGTCACGCGGATTTTTGGTTATCCGGGCGATGGCATCAACGGCGTGTTCGGCGCGCTCGCCCGAGCCAATGGCAAGATCGAATTCGTTCAGGCCCGACACGAAGAAATGGCCGCATTCATGGCCTCGGCCCACGCCAAGTTCACGGGCGAGTTGGGTGTGTGCATCGCCACTTCGGGGCCGGGTGCTTCGCACCTGATCACCGGGTTGTACGACGCCCGCATGGATCATCAGCCGGTGCTGGCGATTGTCGGCCAGCAGGCGCGGACGGCGCTCGGCAGTCATTACCAGCAGGAGCTGGACCTGGTGTCGATGTTCAAGGATGTGGCCGGGGCGTTTGTGCAGCAGGCGTCGGCGCCATCGCAAGTGCGGCATTTGCTCGATCGCGCAGTGCGCACGGCGGTTGGCGAGCGGCGGGTGACCGCGATCATTCTGCCTAATGACTTGCAGGATCTTGAGTACGAGCCACCGGCGCGGGCACACGGAACTGCGCATTCCGGCGTCGGTTATACCAAGCCGAAAGTGCTGCCCTACGAGGCCGATCTACAGCGCGCCGCCGACGTTTTGAACAGCGGTGAAAAGGTTGCGATTCTGGTGGGCGCCGGCGCGTTGCAGGCGACGGATGAAGTGATTGCCATCGCGGAAAAACTCGGTGCTGGCGTAGCCAAGGCGTTGCTCGGCAAGGCCGCGCTGCCGGACGATTTGCCGTGGGTCACAGGCAGCATCGGCCTGCTGGGCACCGAACCGAGCTACAAGATGATGAACGAATGCGACACCTTGCTGATGATCGGCTCGGGTTTCCCCTATGCCGAATTTCTGCCGAAGGAAGGTCAGGCGCGTGGCGTGCAGATCGATTTACAGCCGGACATGCTCAGCCTGCGTTATCCGATGGAGGTCAATCTGGTTGGTGACTCCGCCGAAACCCTCGCAGCGCTGCTGCCGTTGCTCGAACAGAAAACCTCGCACAAGTGGCGCAAGAAAATCGAAGGCTGGCGCAGCACCTGGGAAAAGACCCTGGAAAAACGCGCCATGTCCAAGGCCGATCCGATCAATCCGCAGCGGGTGGTGTACGAGCTGTCACCACGCCTGCCGGATCAGGCGATCATTACCAGTGACTCGGGTTCCTGCGCCAACTGGTACGCCCGTGACCTGAAAATTCGCCGGGGCATGCAGTGTTCGCTGTCCGGCGGACTGGCTTCGATGGGGGCTGCCGTGCCGTACGCGATTGCCGCCAAGTTCGCCCATCCCGAGCGCGCGGTGATTGCGCTGGTGGGCGACGGCGCGATGCAGATGAACAACATGGCCGAGCTGATCACCGTCGCCAAATACTGGCGTCAGTGGGACAGCCCGAAATGGATCTGTGCGGTGTTCAACAACGAGGACTTGAATCAGGTCACCTGGGAGCAGCGGGTGATGGAGGGTGATCCGAAGTTCGAAGCGTCGCAAAGCATCCCCGATGTGCCGTATCACTTGTTCGCCATTTCCATCGGCCTGAAAGGGATTTTCGTCGACCGCGAAGAAGACGTCGCCGCCGCCTGGGAGCAGGCGCTGGCCTCGGACGTACCGGTGCTGATCGAGTTCAAGACCGATCCCAACGTGCCGCCGTTGCCACCGCACATCAAGCTCGAACAGGCGAAGAAATTCGCCACGACCTTGCTCAAGGGCGACCCCGACGAAGCGGGCGTGATCGTGCAAGCTGCCAAGCAAGTGTTTGCCAGCGTCCTCCCCGGCAAAAAATAACTTCATGTAGGAGCTGCCGCAGGCTGCGATCTTTTGACTTTGATTTTTTAAAAACAAGATCAAAAGATCGCAGCCTGCGGCAGCTCCTACAGAGGGTCGTGAGGGATAAACCGATGAGCAAAACCGTCAACGCCCAAGATCTGCACATCAGCCTTGATCCGTTAAGCGAGGAGGGATTGTTCAAATGGCTGCTCGCCAGTTTTCTGATGGGTAAGCGCATTCAGGCCGGCATTGCCGCCGAGGCGTATCGGGTGATTGCCGAGCGGCATCAGCGCGACACGCCGCGCAAGCTCGCCAACTGCACCCATCGGCAATTGGTCGGCATGCTGGGTGAGGCGCATTACGTGCGTTATGACGAGACCACGGCCACGCGTCTGTTGGCGCTGGCGGCGCGGCTCAATGACGAATACGCCGGCAAGGTTGGCAACATCGCCAAGGCCAGCGCCGATCGTGACGAGTTCGAAAAACGCCTGATGGCGTTCGACGGGATCGGTTCGAAGACCGTGGAGATTTTCATGCGTGAAGCGGCAAAGGTGCTTTTTTGATGTTCATTGGTTGCGCAGGCTGGAGTCTGGGGCGTGAATACTGGCCAGAGTTTCCGGCCGAGGGCACGCATCTGCAGCGTTATGCGGCGCGGTTCGACTGCGTGGAAATCAACAGCTCGTTCTATCGTCCGCATCGGCGTCAAACCTATGAACGCTGGGCGGACTCGGTGCCGCCCGGGTTTCGGTTTTCGGTGAAGATGCCGAAGTTGATCACCCATGAGTTGCGCTTGCGCGATAGTGATCAGCCGCTGGATGAGTTCCTGGGGCAGTGCGAGGGACTGGCTGACCGGTTGGGGTGTCTGCTGGTGCAACTGCCACCTTCGCTGGCTTTTGAACCGGTAAGCGCAGAAACGTTTTTCGTGGCGTTGCGCCAACGATTCGAGGGTGATGTGGTGCTTGAGCCACGGCATGAGTCGTGGGTGGCGGCTGCGCCGATGTTGCAGGCGTATAGGATTGCCCAAGTCGTGGTCGATCCGTCGCGAATCAGCACCGATGGCTCGGTGCAGGGCTGGCCGGGTGTGCGCTATTGGCGGCTGCATGGCGCGCCACGGATTTATCACAGTGCTTATGAGCTGCCTTATCTGCGGCAGCTTGCGCAGGACATGCAGCTCTGCGCTGCTGAAGGCGCCAGCGTCTGGTGCATTTTCGACAACACCGCCAGTGGCGCCGCGTTGGGCAACGCGATGACACTGGCGGCGCTTGTCCAGACCTGACTCAGGCCGACAAGTGCTCGTACAGAATGGTCGCGCCGACGATCATCAGCACCACGCCACCGACGATTTCCGCACGCTTGCCGACCACCGCACCGAGCACCCGGCCGAGCATCACGCCGATGGTCACCATGGTCATGGTTGCCACGCCGATGGCCGCTGCCGCCACCCAGATATTCACGTCGACAAACGCCAGACCGACGCCGACCGCGAGGGCGTCAATGCTGGTGGCGAACGCGGTGACCGCCAGAATCAGGAACGAGTGCTGGCCGGGTTTTTCTTCTTCCTCGTCTTCGTGCTTCAGACCGTTGTAGATCATGTGCAGACCGAGGATGACCAGCAGCGTGAAAGCGATCCAGTGGTCCCATTCGGCGACCCAACGGGTGGCGGCCTGGCCGATCAGCCAGCCGATGATCGGGGTGATGGCTTCGATCACGCCAAAGATCAGGCCGGTGCGCAGGGCTTCGCTCAGACGTGGTTTGTGCAGGCTGGAGCCTTTGCCGATGGCCGCGGCGAACGCGTCCGTGGACATGGCCAGAGCGAGGAATATGAGGGAAACAGGATTCACGGGGGCACACTTCCAGTCGGGCTATGAGTCAACGACACAACCACACGCCCGACGTTAGGCATGGATGTGTCGTCGGTCTCACCAACCAAAAGGTGTCCGTACCACGGCGTGTTGCCGAGAATGTTGATACGAACGCTTCCGAGGGACTCGGAAACAGGCTACTCCCCAACGAGGCTGCGAATGTTATTGGGGTAAACATGAAAATTTTGTCAAAAGCATCGAGGCGATCAATAAACACAACACTCTGTGGCGAGGGAGCTTGCTCCCGCCGGGTCGCGCAGCGGCCCTTTTTTTGCCGAATAGCAGAAGGCCTGCTTCGCAGTCCAGCGGGAGCAAGCTCCCTCGCCACAATGGGGGCCGGGTGCTGTTATTGACTCGGGAGCTCATTGATCCGCAACTGCGCACACAACCCGCCCTGCGCCCGGTTGTACAGCTGCAACGAGCTGCCGATCTTGCTGACGATCATCTGCACGATCGCCAGCCCCAGTCCGGCGCCATTGTCGTGGCCGTGGCTGTAGAAACGCTCGAACAGTCGTGCGTATTCCTGCTCGTTGATACCGGGGCCGGCGTCTTCGACGCTGATATACACCGCGCCGCCCGCCTGCGGTTGCACCTGAACCCGTACCTCGCTGCCCGGCGGGGCGAAATTCAGGGCGTTGGTCACCAGGTTCTGCAAGGCGATGGCGAGGGCGACCGGGTCGGTGTCGACCGGGCAGTGGTGGTCGCTGTCGAGGATCAGTTCAACGTCTTTTTCCATGGCCAGCGGTGCCAGTTCGGCGAGTTCTTCGCGCACCAGTTCGGTCAGCTCCACGCTGCGGGTTTCGGGATTGGCCAGGTGCGGTTCGATGCGCGCCATGGTCAGCAACTGACTGGCGATGCGCGTCGCCCGATCCACCGCGCTGACCAGATATTCCAGCGCCTCTTCGCGTTGTTGCGGGGTCGCCGCCAGTTGCGCGTTTTGCGCGTGGATCCGCAGAATCGCCAGCGGTGTGCGCAGCTCATGGGCAGCGTCGGCAATGAAGCGCCGCTCCCGCGCCAGCAGATTGTCGATCTGCTGCAGCAGACGATTGAGCGCAGTTTGCATCGGCTCCAGATCGTGGGGCAGGGGGCTGAGGTGCAGCGGTTTCAGGGTTTCGGTGTCACGGCCGCGAATGCTCTGCGCCATGGCGCGCAACGGTTGCAGGCCCCAGCCGATGGTCAGCCAGATCAACGCGGCCAGCAACGGTACGCCGATCAGGCTCGGCCAGACGGTGTGGCCGACGATGCGTTCGATCAGATCCTGGCGGATGTCGTCACGCTCACCGACCCAGATCAGCAGCCCTTGTTGCGAGTCCTTGAGCAGAAACGCACACCAGTCGCGGCCATTCTCCATCAGGTCATGCGAGCCGAGGGTAGTGGGCGGTGCGGCAAGCTCCGGCGCTTCGGCCGAGCGCACCAGCAATTGGCCGTCGCTGCGCCACACCTGAAAGGTCAGACGGGTTTCGTAAGGGTGCGCGGCCTCGCCGTCGCCGACCCGGCTCATGGCTTCATCGAAGGCCTGATAGAGCCGGCTCCAGTCGTTGTCACCCGGCGCACGCTGGGCCAGCACGCCTTGCAACAGGCGCGCACTTTGCGCCAGTTGGGCATCGTAGACTTCTTCGATTTCATGGTGACTGTCGCGCAGCACCAGCCAACTGATCAGCAGGTCGCCGATCAATACCAGAATCAGCACCGGCACCAGAATCCGCGCGCGTATGGAAATCATGGTTTGAGCTCCAGCACATAACCGACGCCGCGCACGGTGCGGATCAACTCGCTTGCGAATTTTTTGCGCAGGTTGTGGATCAGCACTTCGAGGGTGTTGCTCTCGACCCGATCCTGCCAGCCATACAGCGCTCGCGACAGGCGCTCGCGGGTGACGACCTTGCCCGGGCGAGCCATCAGTTGATGCAGCAGTTGATATTCCATCGGCGTCACCACCACGTCGGTGCCGCGCCAGGTGACCTGCTGCGTGACCGGATCGAGGCACACGCCGGCATGTTCAAGTACCGGCTGCGCACGGCCCTGACTGCGGCGCAGCAATGCGCGGATGCGCGCTTTCAGTTCATCGACATCGAACGGTTTGATCAGGTAGTCGTCGGCGCCGGCATCCAGCCCGGCAATGCGTTCGGCAGTGCCGTCGCGGGCGGTGAGGATCAGCACCGGCAAGTCCTGCTGCTCGCCACGCAAGCGTTGCAACAGCGCGAGGCCGTCGAGCCGTGGCAGACCGAGGTCGAGCAGCAGCAAATCGAAGCTCTCACTGCGCAGGGCGTGCAGGGCGCTGACCCCATCCTGCAGCCAGTCGAGCGTATAGCCTTCGCTGCCGAGGGCAACGCGAATGCCCTGGCCGAGGGCGCGATCATCTTCGACCAGCAGTAGACGCATAGCGGATTCTCTTGGGAAACACGACGGGTGAGGGCCGCATCATGCCGCTGCGCAGCGGGCCGTGGCAGCTGACCCGACGGGAAAGATGTAACGACTCGTTGCCAACTAAGCTTCGACTAAGGTTGCTTTTGCACAGTGAGGCCTTCCTCATCGAGCGAGAGTGTTTCCATGCGCAAACTTCTGCTGTTGTCCCTCATCGTTGCCAGCCCGTTGGCCGTCGCCGGCCCGCAATGCACCACCGCCGAACGCTCGCAATGGCAAGACCAAAAAGCCTTTCAGGAGCAGCTCAAGGCTCAGGGCTACGAGATCAGCAAGTTCAAGGTCACCGACGGCAACTGCTACGAGATCTACGGCTTCGACAAGGACAAGCGCAAGGTCGAGATCTACCACGACCCGGTCAGCGGCAAAGCGGTGAAAACCGAGATCAAGGGCTGATGCCGAGCGCGTCCGTGCGCCTTTGGGACCCCGTGGTGCGGCTGTTTCATCTGTCCATCGCGGGCGTCTTCGTCGCCAATTACTTCTTCAATGAAGCCGGTGACGCCTGGCATGTCTGGCTCGGCTATTACGCCATGGGCTGGCTGCTGGTACGGCTGGTGTGGGGATTCGTCGGGCCGCGCAGTGCGCGTTGGGCGGATTTCTGGCCGACGCCAACGCGGCTGGTCGCCCATGCGCGATCGCTGATTCGCGGTCAGCCCGAGCATCGTCTTGGGCATTCGCCGATGGGTGCGCTGGTGATGCTGTTGATGTTGCTGGCGATGTTCATCGCCGGTTTGAGCGGCTGGGCCATGGAAGAGGTCGATGCCTTGTGGGGCGCCGACTGGCCGTTGCAGGTGCACGAAACCGCTACCGACATCTTGCTGGTGCTGGTCTGCCTGCACATCGCCGCCGCGCTGTTCGAGAGTTTTCTGCTGCGCGACAACTTGCCGTTGTCGATGCTCACCGGACGCCGACGGCGCTTGCCGGACGATCCGCCGCGCTGACAAGGATGTTTCGCCGATTGCCCTCCATCCTGTTTTTGCCGTGAGTCCACTATGCGTGCGCTTTCCTGTCGCTTGAAACTGATCCTGGGCGGACTGGCCGTAAGCCTGATTTTCTGGAGCGCCTGGCGCAGTCATCCGGCCCATGTGCTGGCGCCGTTTGCCGTGGCCACGCCGCCGGTGGATGCTTCGCTGCAGGCACCGGAGCCGGTGTACAGCAGTCGCTTCGTCTCCTCGCAATTGAATGATTTCGTGCACTCGTCGTCGGTGACCGCGCTGCCGGGCGGCGACCTGATGGCGGTGTGGTTTGCCGGCTCCCGTGAGGGCGCTGCAGACGTGCAGATCCGCACTGCACGCTACGACGCCGACAGCGCGGAGTGGGGCGCCGAGCAGGTGCTGGCCACCCGCGAATCGACCCGCGACGGCACCCGTCGCTACATCCGCAAACTGGGCAATCCGGTGATCGCCCTGGCGCCGGATCAACGTCTGTGGATGTTCTATGTTTCGGTGTCTGTGGGCGGCTGGGCCACCAGTGCGATCAACGTGATGGTCTCGGATGATTACGGGCGCAACTGGTCGGTGCCACGGCAGTTGATCACTTCGCCGTTTTTCAACATCAGTACGCTGGTGCGCGCCGCGCCGGTGTTCCACGCCGACGGCTCGATCGGTCTGCCGGTGTATCACGAGTTCATGGGCAAATTTGCCGAGTACCTGTACTTGAGCGCGGACGGCGCGGTGATCGACAAATTCCGTATCAGCCGTGGCAAGCACTCTCTGCAGCCGACCATTGTGCCGCTGGACGGACAGCGCGCCGTGGCGATGCTGCGTTATGCCGGCGAGACCCATCATCGGGTGCTGGCCAGCCGCACCGAGGACGCCGGCCAGACCTGGAGCAAGCCGTATCCGCTGGAGCCGGCCAACCCCAATTCATCGCTCGCGGCAGTTGGCACCGACGACAACGGCCTGCTGGTGGCGCTCAACGATCTGCAGGACGGGCGCTTCAAGCTCAGCCTCTATGGCACCGATGCCAATCTGAACCACTGGCGCAACTTGATCGAGCTCGATCAGTCGCCCGATCCGCTCGGCCAGCCGTTCGCCCCCGAAGCCTACAAGGCGATCATCGGCGAAGGCTTTCGCGCTTCCAGTGGTGCCCGGCGCTTGCCGCTGGAGCAACGCTTTCTGAGCAATCTGGACTACCGGGTGTGCAAGCCGCAGGGCTGTGATTTCGAGTACGAGTATCCGTACTTCAGTCGCGGCAGCGATGGCCTCTATCACCTGGTGTATTCGTGGAATAACACCTTCATCAAACATGTCAGCTTCAATGAAGCGTGGCTCGAGGAGCGCCTGTGATGTTGTCTCTCTGGCAAGCCCATTTGACTTTTATCCTTCTCGGCTTTGTCCTGCTCGGTTCCCTGCAACGCACGCAACGCTGGCGTCCGTGGCTGTTGCCGCTGCTGGCGTTGGTCAGCTTCGTGCCGGTCAACGATCTGCCTTTGGCGGCGTACGTGCGCAGCTTCACCGATGATCTGGCGATCACCACGCTGGTGTTGCTCGGCTGGGCCAGTCTGGTCCGCCTCGGTGTGGTCGAGCGGCAGCCATTGTCGGCGCGGGTGCAAGTGCTGGTGCTGTTTACCGTGCTGGCCGCGCTGTTGTACCCGGCGACGATGGGCCTGACGTATTTCGATCCGTATCGCTGGGGCTTCAACCCACGGCCGATGATCGTCTTTATCGGCCTGCTGGCACTGGCGCTGTTGTGGCTGCGCAATACGCTGGCAGTGTCGATGCTTGCGCTGGGCACACTGGCGTTCGCCTTGCGTCTCAAGGCCTCGGAAAACTATTGGGATTACCTGATCGATCCGCTGCTGCTGGGTTACTGCCTGATCGCCGCTGCAGCGCTGTGCATCCGTGAGGTTTGGCGTCTGCTGCGAGCCGCACCGGCACGCCCGACATCTTCTATCTGAACCAACAACACTGAGGTCAATGATGGGCTGGTTGCAATCGCGACGCCTGCGCTATGGCGTGGGTGCGGCAGGTTTGGCGTTCTTGTTGTTTGCCGTGCTCCGGCTGGTGTTCGTGCTGGGGTTTTCCGGGATCGCTCCCGGCGAGTTCGTCGACAACCCGGCACTGCGCGAAACCCTCGGGATCGGTTTGCGCTTCGACCTGCGCCTCGCCGTGTTGCTGATCCTGCCATTGTCGTTGCTGGCCTGGGTGCCGCGCTGGAACCTCACGCGGTTGCCGTGGTTACGCTGTGTCGCACGGGTTTACTGGCTGCTGGCGCTCGGCGTGATCGGCCTGTTTTACATTATCGATTTCGGTCATTACGCCTACCTCGGCGTGCGGATCAACGCCACGGTGCTGCGTTACCTGGAAGATGCGCAAATCTCACAACAGATGGTCTGGGAAACCTACCCGGTGCTGTGGATTGCCCTCGGCTGGTTGGCGGTGCTGGGCGTCTGCTTCTACGGACTTTTGCAGCTGGAACGGCTGACGCTGGCCCGTGAACCCAAGGTTATCCGGCGTTCATCGCTGGCATTCGGCACCGGGCTGGGCGTGGTTGCGGTGCTGCTGGCGCTGCTGGGGCGTGTCGACAATCTCAATCTGGAAAACCCGGTGCCGCTGCGCTGGAGCGATGCGTTCTTTTCCGGTAACGCGCAGATCGCCGCAGTCGGTCTGAACCCGGTGCTGTTCCTGTACGACACGCTGAAAACCGGGCAGGCGCAATTCGATGAGGCGCAGGTGCGCGAGCACTATCCGTTGATTGCCCGCTATCTGGGCGTGGATCGACCGGATCCGCAGAGCCTGACGTTCGAGCGGCAGCAAGGCGTGCAACCGTATCGGCTGCAGGGCACGCCGAACGTGATGTTCATCATGCTCGAATCGCTCGGCACCAGCGCCGTCGGCGCCTACGGCAATCCGTTGAACCCGACGCCAAACCTCGATCAATTGGCGGCCCAAAGCTGGTTCTTCAAACACTTCTATGTGCCAGTCACCGGCACTGCGAAAACCGTGTGGGCGAGCATCACCGGTGTTCCCGACGTGACTCGCCGCGAGACCGCAACGCGCCATCCGCTGATCACCCGCCAGCACACGCTGATCAATGCCTTCACCGATTACCAGAAGCTCTACATGATCGGCGGTAACGCCGGTTGGGCCAATATCAATGCGCTGATCCAGCAGAGCATCGATGGTGTGCGCCTGTATCAGGAGAGTGACTGGCGTTCGCCGCTGGTGGACGTGTGGGGCATCTCCGATCTGGATCTGTTCAAGGAGAGCGACCGCATCCTGCGCGACCTGCCGAAGGACCGACCGTTCTTCGCTTACGTGCAAACCTCGGGCAACCATCGGCCGTTCACCATCCCCAAGGACAACGACGGCTTTCAGATCAGCAACCTGTCACTGGAGCAGGTGCAGGCTGCCGGTTCGCGCAGCGTCGAGCAATACAACGCGGTGCGCCTGCTGGATTTCAATATCGGCAAATTAATGGAATTGGCCAAGGCCGGCGGCTATTACGACAACACGATTTTTGTGTTTTTCGGCGACCACAACACCCGTATCAGCCAGATCCCGCACATGCCGCCGGCGTTCGAGCAACTGGGGCTGGAAAGCAATCATGTGCCGATGCTGATTCACGCGCCCGGGCTGCTGGCGCCGAAGGTCATCGAGCAAGCGGTGGGGCTGACGGATTTGCTGCCGACAGTGGCGGGGATGGCCGGCGTGCCGTTCAGCAATGGCGCAATGGGCCGCGATGTCCAGCAACCGGCGCCGGAAGGTGAGCGCGTGGTGCCGCTGGTGCTGCGCGAGGGCACGTTCCCGGTGATTGGCGGGGTGACCAAGGATTTCCTCCTGCAGATGCAGCATGACGGCAGCTCGCCGACCTTGCATGACCTGGCGTCGAAGACCCCGCTGGATAACGTCGCCGGGCAAAACCCCGAGGAATTCCAGCGCCTGGTGGAGCTGACGCGGGGGTTGCACGAGAGCGCGCGGCTGATGCTGTACCGCAACGTGCGCTGACCGGGTGGGCGCCTGGTCAGCGCAGCGTTTTTAGCGGTTCAGGAACGCCAGCAGGTCTTCATTCAGCGCTTCGGTGTGCGTCACGGCAAAACCGTGGGGGGCGCCGGCATAGACTTTCAGCTCAGCGCCTTTGATCAGCGCCGCGGCTTGCTTGCCGGTGGTTTCGAACGGCACGATCTGATCGCCGTCACCGTGGATCACCAGGGTCGGCACGTCGATCTTCGCCATGTCCGGGCGGAAGTCGGTTTCAGAGAACGCGGTGACGCAATCCACGGTGCCTTTCAGCGAAGCGAGCAGGGCGACGTTCAGGGTTTGCGTGAGCACGCCGTCGGAGACTTTCTGGCCCTGATTGGTGCCGTAGAACGGCGCGGCGAAATCAGCGATGAACTGCGCGCGATCCTTGAGCAGGCCGGCCTTGATCCCGTCGAACACCGAGGTGTCGACGCCCTGCGGGTAGTCGGCCTTCTTGCCGAACAGCGGCGTCACCGCCCCGAGCAGCACCAGCCCGGCAACGCGCTCGCTGCCATGGCGAGCGATGTAGCGGCTGACGTCGCCGCCGCCCATGGAGAAGCCCACCAGCGTCACGTCGCGCAGGTCGAGGTGGTTGATCAGTTGCCCGATGTCATCGGCAAAGGTGTCGTAGTCGTAGCCACTCCACGGTTGATCGGAGCGGCCGAAACCACGGCGGTCGAAGGCAATCGTGCGGTAGCCGCGACTGCTCAGGTATTCCATCTGATATTCCCACATGTCGGCATCCAGCGGCCAGCCATGGCTGAACAACACGGGTTTGCCGCTGCCCCAGTCCTTGAAATAGATGTGTGTGCCGTCATCGGTAGTGAATGTGCTCATGGAAACTCCTTGCTGTGGGCAATCGTTCGGGAAGGCCGGATGCCGCAATGGCCGCCCATCACTATCGGCGCAAATCGCTGCCGTCACTTGTACGCAAGTGCTGAATTGCCGGGCCGGGCGGCGAGGTTCTTTTCCAGCGTCACAGTTGTAAGATGCAACCACACGCCGTTTTTGATGGAGAAACACACTGTGAAGCGCAAAAGCCTGCACGGCAATGCCTGCCCGGTCGCCCGTACGCTGGATCTGATCGGCGACTGGTGGTCGCTGCTGATCATCCGCGATGCGCTGGAGGGCATCCGCCGTTTCAGTGATTTTCAGAAAAATCTGGACATCGCCAAGAACATGCTCAGCGCCCGGCTCAAGGCCCTGGTCGAGCAGGGGATTCTGCAAACCGTGCCGGCCGCCGATGGCGGTGCCTATAAGGAATACGTGCTGACCGAACGCGGCAAGGCCTTGCAGACGGTGATCGTTGCGCTGTCGCAGTGGGGTGGCGAGCATTTGTATGCGCCGGGTGAGCCGGGTTCGGTGATGGTCGATGCGCAGCAGCGTCAGCCGATCAGCAAACTGGAATTGCGTTCAGCGGATGGCCGCCTGCTGGCACCGCAGGACGTGGCGACGAAGTTGGGCGTTGCGCACTGAACCAAGGATTACCCCCGGAAAACCTCAGCCGCGTCGATTGTTCAATCCCTGTTACAAACCCGACTGTCAAAATCCGATTCAAGATTGAGTAAATGAGCCTGTTAAAAGTTGAATTTAAAGAAGTGAATCGGATAACGGCAGCGTTAGCGAATCACCTTGATTTGGAGAAAGATCTTCCTGCGATGGTCTTTCTTGATTCAGGGCTTGAGTATTATTTTTTTGAAAGGCCAATGCTAAGTACTACTGATGTTCTCAGTGAATTGGTTTGCTTGAACTATGAAGTTTTCTCGACAGACGTATTCGCCTTGTTCAGCGCACCTTCTGGCTTGTGCTACCTTTTCGATGGGAACAATGTCGATGAAGGTATCGAAGTCTTGAATTCTGGCTTTCGGGATTTTTTCAAAGGCACTGCGGATTATCCGATGATCGTCGGTAATCTGGGTTTTGATTGGCTATTGTTTGAAAGCGCTTACGAAGAGTTTGGTGTGCTGGCTCTGAGTAAGGCCAATGCCCAGTTAAAATTTTCTGAGGGCGTAGGGCGTAACGTGATCCGTTCCAAAGAGTTTCAAGCCCTTAAAGGTCGCGATGGCACTTTGGACGCAATCATTGACGCGTTTCATGATTATTTCAATGATGAGGTGGGCGGGTCCCGCTCGAATTCACCATATCTGTGACCGCAGGTAGAGTTTCCAGTTTTTTGGGCGCGCAGGACGTTTGGGGCAATATCGTTAAAGGAACTGTCGATGCCTGTAACAGGTAAATCAAGAATCAATTGGCTATTCAAATACCGTGATTGGGTGGGGGGAGGGCTATTGCTCGCAGCACTACTCAATGGCTACTTTCAATTCAATGGCAGCTGGGGGCGTTTTTTTACGGTACTTGCTGTTCAGTTATGGTTTGCTCAAGGTGTTTATAACTATTCAAGACGGGCAACGGTTGCCATTGCACCCGGTGGATTAGGCCCGGATGCTGACCCCGCCGGGCGGGCGGCATTAGCAGTTTTTGCATTTTTTTTGTATGCGCTATTTTTCTTTTCGGATTATCGGTATTGAATTGTTGATTGCAAAGTTTCCTTTGATATTCGAACTATTTTGGAGGTACCTATCAAAAAAACCGGGCTGATGCCCGGTTTTTTTTACAAGTCGCTCAGCGAAACGCCGGCACCACATCCCTGATAAACAACTCCAGCGACTTCTTCTTCTCTGCATGCGGCAAGCTGTTGTCACACCAGAAACTGAACTCATCCACCCCCAGTTCCTGGTAGTACTTGATGCGCGGAATAATCTCTTCCGGCGTACCAATCATCGCCGTCTTGTGCAGGCTCTCCAGCTCAAACTCCGGACGCCCGGCAAACTTCTCTTCCGGACTCGGAGCGAGGAAGCCGTTGACCGGTACTTCCTTGTTGCCGAACCAGGCATCGAAGGTGCGGTAGAAACGCGAGATGGCCTTTGCACCGACTTTCCAGCCGTCCGGATCGTCCGCCGAGTGCACGTGGGTGTGGCGCAGCACCATCAGTTGCGGACGCGGCACGTCGGGGTTGTTGTCCAGTGCGGTCTGGAATTTGTTTTTCAGGTCGAGGACTTCTTCGTCGCCTTTCATCAACGGCGTGACCATCACGTTGCAGCCGTTGGCCACGGCAAAGTTGTGCGAATCGGGATCGCGGGCGGCGATCCACATTGGCGGATTCGGCTTTTGGATCGGCTTCGGCACGCTGGTGGAGGTGGGGAATTTCCAGATGTCGCCGTCGTGGGCGTAGTCGCCTTGCCACAGGGCGCGGACCACCGGGACCATTTCGCGCAGGGCCTGACCGCCGCTGGAGGCGGGCATGCCGCCGGCCATGCGATCGAATTCGACCTGATAGGCGCCACGGGCCAGGCCGACTTCCATGCGTCCGTTGCTGATGACGTCGAGCAGCGCGCATTCACCGGCCACCCGCAGCGGGTGCCAGAACGGCGCGATGATGGTGCCGGCGCCGAGGTGAATGGTGGTGGTTTTGGCGGCGAGGTAGGCCAGCAGCGGCATCGGGCTCGGCGAGATGGTGTATTCCATCGCGTGGTGTTCGCCGATCCACACGGTGCTGAAACCACCGGCCTCGGCCATCAGGGTCAGTTCGGTCAGGTCTTCGAACAGTTGGCGGTGGCTGACGCTTTCGTCCCAGCGTTCCATGTGGATGAACAGGGAAAATTTCATGACGCTTCCTCGGATCTTTTATTGTTGAGGCTACCTGTGGGAGCGAGCTTGCTCGCGAAAAGCGGTGTAACAGCCGGCATCTGTGGCGACTGACACGACGCCTTCGCGAGCAAGCTCGCTCCCACAGTTGGTTTGTGTAGGGCTGACGATCAGGCCAGAACGGGCAGGGCGCCCATCTTGCCGTGGCAATACACCAGCGGCCCGGTGTGTTGCTCCGGGACGATCAGATTCTTCACCGCGCCGACCATGATCGCGTGATCACCACCTTCATATTCGCGCCACAACTCACACTCGATGATAGCCGTCGCATTGGCCAGGATCGGGTTGCCCAGCTCGCTCAATGTCCACTCGATGCCTTGCGCCTTGTCCTTGCCTTTACGGGCGAAGGCATAGGCTTCGCTCTGCTGGCCACCGGAGAGGACGTGGATCGCAAAGCGCTTGTTCTTGATCAGCACAGGGTAGGAGTCGGAGCTGTAGTTGGGGCAGAACAGCACCAGCGCCGGGTCCATCGACAGTGAACTGAAGGCGCTGGCAGTGAGGCCAACGATCTGGCCGTCATCGTCCAGCGTGGTGATGACAGTGACGCCGGACGGAAACGAGCCCATGACTTGTTTGTAGATGGCAGCATCGATCATTGGGGGATCCTCGGGTGTTATGACGCGATTTTTATGTATTTGTTGGTCTGATGGTATACCAGTATTTTTTCTTTGCAAGGGCTTTTAGGCTGAACCGATAAACGTGGTGCTTTCGTCGGAAACTCAGCGTTTATTGGGCTTGCGGCTGGCCTGCAGGCCGCAGGATCATTGAAGATGGCGTATCAGCTGGCGCCGTAAACTACGGATCAGTCTTGTGAAATGTTTGGAATACCATAATATGGTCTGCATCTGAGGGGCGACCAAAGAGTTCCCCCGGTTTGGCTTCATACAAAGATAAGAACAGACAAACTCGAGTTCATGCATATGTCCCAGATGTCCCGGCAAGATCCGTTGATCGAGAATCACACGGTCGACTACGTCCCACTCGCGGAACGCCACGGGAAGGCCCGCGACCTTTTCACCTTATGGTTCAGCACCAACATTGCGCCACTGCCGATCGTCACCGGCGCCATGGTGGTTCAGGTGTTTCATCTCGACTTGTTCTGGGGGCTGCTGGCGATTGCGCTGGGGCACCTGATCGGCGGGGTGGTGATCGCGCTGGCGTCGGCGCAAGGCCCGCGCATGGGCATTCCGCAAATGGTTCAGAGTCGTGGTCAGTTCGGGCGTTACGGCGCACTGCTGATCGTGTTTTTTGCGGCGCTGATCTACATCGGTTTTTTCATTTCCAACATCGTGCTTGCCGGTAAATCGATTGTCGGTATTGCGCCGTCGGTGCCGGCGCCGCTGAGTATTCTGATCGGCGCACTGGCGGCCACGGCGATTGGCGTGATCGGCTACAACTTCATTCACACACTGAACCGCATCGGCACCTGGGTGATGGGCAGCGCGCTGCTCGCCGGTTTCATTTACATCTTCGCTCACGACTTGCCGGCAGACTTCCTGACGCGCGGCAGTTTCAACCTGTCCGGCTGGCTGGCGACGGTGTCGCTGGGGATCATCTGGCAGATCAGCTTCTCGCCGTACGTGTCCGACTATTCGCGTTATTTGCCGGCGGATATCGGTATCGCCAAACCGTTCTGGGCTACTTACCTGGGCGCGACATTGGGCACGATTCTGTCGTTCAGCTTTGGCGCGGTGGCGGTTCTGGCGACGCCGGAAGGCACCGAAGCGATGGTGGCGGTCAAGCAGTCCACCGGGTGGCTGGGACCGATTCTGATGGTGCTGTTCTTGCTCAACATCATCAGCCACAACGCGCTGAATCTGTACGGCGCGGTGCTGTCGATCATCACCTCGATCCAGACCTTCGCCAGTCAGTGGACGCCGAGCATCAAGGTGCGCGTGCTGTTGTCGAGCGTGGTGCTGGCGGCTTGCTGCGTGGTGGCGCTGGGTGCTTCGGCGGATTTCATTTCGCAGTTCATCGGGCTGATTCTGGCGTTGCTGCTGGTGCTGGTGCCGTGGGCGTCGATCAACCTGATCGACTTCTACCTGATCAAGCGCGGCAGCTATGACATCACCTCGATCTTTCGCGCGGACGGTGGCATTTACGGGCGTTTCAATCTGCACGCGATCATTGCCTACTTCATCGGCATCATCGTGCAGTTGCCGTTCGCCAATACCTCGCTGTACGTCGGGCCGTACGCCAATCTGGTGGACGGTGCGGATCTGTCGTGGCTGTTCGGCCTGGTGGTGACGGTGCCGCTGTATTACTGCCTCGCCACACGCGGGCGGATCCGGCAGAGCAGGGCGGCGCGGTTGAGTTATACCGACTGACCCGAACATCAATAAAACTGTGGCGAGGGAGCTTGCTCCCGCTGGACTGCGCAGCAGGCCCCTGCTTTTCTGAATTGAAGAGCGAGGTCCGCTGCGCGGCCCGGCGGGAGCAAGCTCCCTCGCCACAAGTGGTGTTTGCCATGCCCTTGTGCATTCGTGCGGTCATTCATATTGGCCATTTCGATCCCCTTTTGGCCCATCCCCCACTGTGCCACGACCGCGTGGTCGGCAAGAATCAAAGCCATAACTAAACGCTGGACTTTGCTTGCCCTTGGCTACCTTTACAGCCGCTGCCGTGTACAGAACATAAAAACCATCGATCTCACGTCGCATTTCGGGGAAACAACCATGGTCACGATGAAACGCATTCTGGGTGCCACCGTGTGTGGGCTGACGCTGCTGGCCAGCGCGGTACACGCCGAGCAGCGCGAGCTGCGGGTCTACAACTGGGCGGATTACATCCTGCCGTCGGTGCCCAAGGATTTCGCCGCGAAAACCGGCATCAAAGTGACCTGGGACACCTTCGACACCAATGAATCGCTGGAAGCCAAGCTGCTCACCGGCAACTCCGGCTATGACCTGGTGGTGCCGTCGAACCAGTTCATCGACACTCAGATCAAGGCCGGCGTGTTCCAGAAACTCGACAAGTCGAAACTGCCGAACTGGAGCCATCAGGATCCCGCGCTGCTCAAACTGCTCGACGCCAATGACCCTGGCAACCAGTACGGCGTGCCCTACATGTACGGCACGGTACTGATCGGTTTCAACCCGGCCAAGGTCAAGGCAGCGCTCGGCGACAACGCGCCGGTGGACAGCTGGGATCTGGTGTTCAAGCCGGAGAATATGGAGAAGCTCAAATCCTGCGGCGTGGCGATGCTCGATTCGCCGTCGGAAATTCTGCCGCTGGCCCTGCATTACCTCGGCCTCGACCCGAACAGCCAGAACCCGGCCGACTATGAGAAGGCCAAGGACCTGATGCTGAAGATTCGTCCGTACGTGACCTACTTCAACTCGGCCAAATACATGACCGATATCGCCAACGGCGACATCTGCGTGGCCATCGGTTACTCCGGCAGCTTCTATCAGTTCGGCAACCGCGCGAAAGAGGCAGGCAACGGCGTGGTGGTTGACTGGCGTTTGCCGAAGGAGGGCGCGCCGATCTGGTTCGATACCTTTGCCATTCCGAAGAGCGCGAAGAATGTCGAAGAGG
Organism: Pseudomonas sp. NPDC088414; assembly: GCF_044753325.1. Taxonomy (NCBI): domain Bacteria; kingdom Pseudomonadati; phylum Pseudomonadota; class Gammaproteobacteria; order Pseudomonadales; family Pseudomonadaceae; genus Pseudomonas; species Pseudomonas sp. NPDC088414. The sequence continues at coordinate 443,024 of NZ_JBIVMY010000002.1, forward strand.
CGCATGAATTCCTCAACACCTTGCTCGATCCGAAAGTCATTGCGCCGATCAGCGACTTCCTCGGCTACCCGAACGTGAACAAGGATTCGATGCCGCTGGTGAACAAAGACATCACCGCCAACCCGAACCTGACGCCAACGCCTGAAGCCCTGAAAACCCTGTACGTGGTTCAGCCACTGCCGCAAAAACTCGAACGTGTACGCACCCGGGTGTGGACCAGCATCAAATCCGACAAGTAACCACCCCCCCCTGTAGGAGCTGCCGCAGGCTGCGCCTACAGGGATTGGGTTGGGTCTTCCTTGCGGGTGACGATCAGACTCAACACCACCGAGCCCAGAATCACCCCGCCCACCACCGCCAGCGACCACTCCACCGGCATGTGAAACCACGGCATCAGCGTCATCTTGCCGCCGATGAATACCAGCACGATCGCCAGTCCGTACTTGAGCAGATGAAAGCGGTCAGCCATGTCCGCCAGCAGGAAGTACAGCGCCCGCAGGCCCATGATCGCAAAGATATTCGAGGTGAACACGATGAACGGATCGGTGGTGACTGCGAAGATCGCCGGGATGCTGTCGACCGCAAACATCAGGTCGCTGGCCTCGATCAGCACCAGCACCAGGAACATCGGCGTGGCCCAGCGCACGCCGTTCTGCAGCACGAAAAAGCGTTCGCCGTGGAAGCCCTGGGTGATCCGCATGTGCCCGCGCACCCAGCGCAGCAGCGGGTTTTTGTCGAGATCAGGTTGCTGCTCGGCAAACATCAGCATCTTGATCCCGGTGATGATCAAGAACACCCCGAAGGCATACAACAGCCATTCGAACTGCGACACCAGCCACACCCCGGCGAAGATCATCGCCGCGCGCATCACGATCGCCCCGAGTACGCCATACAACAGCACCCGACGTTGCAGTTCCGGCGGCACGGCGAAATAGCTGAAGATCATCACGAAGACGAACATGTTGTCGATCGACAGCGATTGCTCGATCAGATAACCGGTGAGGAATTCCAGCGTCTTGCGCTGGGCAATTTCGGCGCCGAATTCGCCGTGCAGATACCACCAGAGCAATCCGGCGAAGGCCAAGGCCAGTGCGCACCAGGCGACCACCCAACAGGACGCTTCCCGCACTGAAACGCGGTGTGCCTTGCGTCCGCCGAAGACGAACAGATCCAGGGCAAGCATGGCGAGGACGAAGACTATAAACGCGCCCCACATCCATGGTTCGCCGATATTGATATTGTCAGTTGGCATGGCAATCTCCCTGTCTTTTATGTCGTTGGAGGCAGACCGGGACATGCTAGCGAGGAGTGAATGCCAAGGAAAAATCGTATATTTCTGAGGCAGGATTCGATAAAAACGAAGTGTCTGGCTTTTTTGCGGCGGGAATCATTTGCAATGACGAACGGCATTGATGCGTGAATACAGAGAAATTTTTAGCGTGAATTCATTTGGAAGGCACAGCTGCCAAACACTGCGGGCAGGCACTTACCCGTTTGGCATTGATGCGTGTTTACGAATGACTTTCCTATTGTGGAGGATTTTAAAGAGGACCCGTCGCCCGCAGTTCCAATCTGCCCTCTACTTTGTAGGACGTTCCACCGGACTCTATTTGAAAATCAAATTCTGCGTATATTGATTTGTTCTTATCGTCTCGCTTAAGTTTGATTTCGCCCTTGTCACTCGAAATGATCCCTCCAGCGGAAATGACGCTGGCACGCACACGGCTTTCGTCACCTTTCTCAATCGGGTATGTGCCGCTTTCGAGCTTCTGATCAATGATGATAGTAATCTGGTAGAAATCGTCCGCTGTGTGATGTCGGCCGATGACACTGACTGAACCGGGAACCAAGGAAGCATAAATAAACAGATTCGGTTCGAAACTCGGAATGGGCGGAAAATCAGGGGTGAATTTGGCTTTGTAGTATTTATCCTCGGGTTGCTGTTTTACTTTGATGGGTAATGGCTTCGAGTTTTCATCGACGCCAAGTTGTTTAAGCAGAATGGCATTGCTCATGGTTGCGTTCCTTCAGTGCTCAACGGTTTTTGGGGTTTCTAAATGAAAAGCCCATTGAGCGAGAACGTTACTCGCCGTCCTGTTCGACCGCTACTGTCAGAACTATCAGTTGTCAGGTATGGGGGAGTGTGTTGGCAGGTGTGTAGTGATGCAGAAACGAGTGGGGTTAATGCGCCGAAAGCGGATTGAGACCCTATCGAGCCTCAATCCAACCCTCTCTGTTACTTGCCGGCAGCCAACGCCGGAGTACGCGGCGGTACCTGACGCTTCGAACCGGTCGCCTCGAACGCCGAGGCCAGACGCAACAGATTCGAGTCATCGTAAGCACGACCGGCGAAAGTCAGACCAACCGGCATGCCGATGTCGGCCATGATCCCCATCGGTACGGTGACAGTCGGCACACCGAGGTGCCGGATCGCCAGGTTGCCGTTGGCGACCCAGATACCATTGCTCCAGGCGATGTCCGCTGATTCCGGATTGATATCGGCATCTGCCGGGCCGACGTCGGCGTTGGTCGGGAACAGCACCGCGTCGAGTTTCAGCGTATCCATCCAGTCTTCGAGGTCGAGCTTGCGGGTCTTTTCCAGGCCGCGCAGGCCGTCCGGCAGGGTTGGGATCTGGTCCCACGGGGTGATGCCGCGTTGGGCCATGCGCACGTATTCGTCCATGCCGGCGGCCAGATCGCCTTCACGGTTGGGCAGGGTGCCCGGGTCGTGCGGGAAGATTTTCGGCCCGTCGACATCGGCCAGGCGATTGAGCTTCGGATCGTCGTTGGCGCGCAGGAAATCGTCGAAGGCCCAGGCCGACAGGTCCCACAGTTCGTGGTGCAGGAACTCCTTGGAGACGATGCCGCGATTGAACACGGTCGGTGCGCCGGGGCGGTCGCCTTCGCAGTTGGAGACCAGCGGGAAATCCACTTCGATGACTTCGGCGCCGGCCGCTTCCAGGGCTGCGCGGGCCTGTTTCCACAAATCGATCACCGAAGGGCGAGTGTTGATGCGCTGCCCGGTCGGGCCGCCGATGCCCGGCGCTTCGCTGGTGCCGGCTTCAGGGTCGGCATTGATGTACATCTTCGGCACACCGAGGCGTTTGCCGGCCAGTGCATTGGGTTTCACTGCCAGCTCGGCGTAGGACGCCGGGCGTACCGAGGCAACGCTCGGGATCGGCACCCACGGCTGCAGGCGCCACAGATCACCACGGGTGTCGGGGTCTTCAGCAACCACCACATCGAGCACTTCGAGCAGATCAGCCATGGTCCGGGCGTACGGCACCACCACATCCATGGTCGGCGTCAGCGGCCAGTTGCCGCGTACCGAAATCACCCCGCGCGATGGCGTGTAGGCGCACAGACCGTTGTTCGACGCCGGGCCGCGACCGCTCGACCAAGTCTCCTCTGCCAGGCCGAAGGCCGAGAAGCTCGCAGCGGTGGCGGTGCCGGCACCGTTGGACGAGCCGGAAGCAAACGGCGCGGTCAGGTAGGCCGCGTTGTAAGGGCTTTCGGCGCGACCATAGACGCCACGCTGCATGCCGCCATTGGCCATCGGCGGCATGTTGGTCTTGCCCAGGCAGACCGCTCCGGCGGCGCGCAGACGTTCGATGGTGAAGGCGTCGCGATGCGCCACCAGATCGGCGAAGGCCGGGCTGCCCGAGGCGGCGGTCAGCCCCTTGACCAGATAGCTGTCCTTGGCGGTGTAAGGGATACCGTCGAGCGGGCCGAGGGTTTCGCCCTTGGCGCGGCGCGCATCGGACGCCTGGGCTTCAGCCAAAGCCTCGGGGTTGCGCACCACCACGGCATTCAGTGCGGTGGCGGTGTTCGGGCCATCGTAGGCGTCGATCCGGGCCAGATAGGCCTGCACCAGTTCAACCGCGGTGGTCTGGCCGGCGTCGAGCGCCGCGCGTAATTGAGCAATGGAGACTTCAGTGACTTCGATCATGCTGTTACCGCCGACAGGTTCGCTAAAGGGGTGGGTCATTATGGTTATGGTCGAAACGTGTAGAGAATTGCGTATGGACGAAACTCTACCCTGAACTTTGCCGAATGGCATGTGCTAATTCGATAAATATCGACAAAACTCAACGAAAAAATTCCCCCGGTGTCTCGCCAAACTGTTGCCGGAAGGCCGCGATGAACGCCGAGGTCGAGTCATAACCGCAGGCCAGAGCCACGTCGGTGACGCGTTCGCCGCGTTCCAGCGGGGTCAGCGCGCCCAGCAGACGCAAGCGCTGACGCCAGGCGCGGAAGGTCAGGCCGGTGTCGCGCAAAAACAGACGGCTGAGGGTTTTCTCGGTGACGCCGAATTTTTCGCTCCAATGGTTCAGGGTGGTCTGCTGTTCCGGATGTTGCTCCAGGCTTTGATAGATCTGCCGCAGACGGCTGTCCTGCGGCAGCGGCAGCATCAGGTCTATCTGCGGTGCCTCGGCCAGTTGATCGAGGATCACCTGGGCCAGGCGGCCATGGGCACCGTTCTCGTCGTATTCCACTGGAACCAGACTGAACGCGCGAATCAGCTCGCGCAGCAGGTCGCTGACGCCCAGCACATGACAACGCTCAAGCGCCCAGCCGGCCACGCTGCAATCGATGTACAGGCTGCGCATTTCGGTGTGCGGCGAGCTGAACACGCGGTGCGGCACGCCCGCCGGAATCCACACCGCACGCTCCGGTGGCGCGACAAAACGCCCGGCGCTGGTCTGCACTTCGAGCACGCCCTGAATCGCGTACGACAACTGCACCCACGGGTGACTGTGACGCCGGGTCAGTGCGCGATTGGGCAGCGATTCGGTGCGCCCGTATAGCGCACGTGGCAGGCTGGGCAGCCCGGGAATGCTGCGCCGGAAGCTTTTCTCGTGTCCTTTAGGCGGCATCTGTTGGCTCTTCGGCGTTAGTCGGTAATTTCTGCTCACGTTAGAGTTGCAGTCACGTACTGGCAACCCCCGGATGAACAAGCTCATGACTCGCCCAAGATTCCTGCCCGACAACTTCACCCTGACCCTGATCGGCGTCGTGCTGCTGGCCAGTTTCCTGCCAGCCAGCGGTCAGGTCGCGGTCGGGTTCGGCTGGCTGACCAACATCGCCATCGCACTGCTGTTTTTCCTCCACGGTGCGAAACTGTCGCGTGAATCGATCATCGCCGGTGCCGGCCACTGGCGCCTGCACCTGTTGGTGTTCGGCCTGACCTTCGTGCTGTTCCCGCTGCTCGGCCTGGCGCTGAAACCGCTGCTGTCACCGCTGATCGGCGACAAGCTGTACATGGGCATGCTGTATCTCTGCGCGCTGCCGGCCACCGTGCAGTCGGCAATTGCCTTCACCTCGCTGGCCCGCGGCAATATCCCGGCGGCGATCTGCAGTGCGGCGGCGTCGAGCCTGTTCGGGATCTTCCTCACACCGTTGCTGGTGACGCTGCTGCTGAACGTGCACGGTGACGGCGGTTCGACCCTCGATGCGATCCTGAAGATCAGCGTGCAACTGCTGCTGCCGTTCATTGCCGGGCAGATCGCTCGGCGCTGGATCGGCGCGTGGGTCGGCCGCAACAAGAACTGGCTGAAGTTTGTCGATCAGGGTTCGATTCTGCTGGTGGTGTACGGCGCATTCAGCGAGGCGGTCAACGAAGGTATCTGGCATCAGATTCCGGTAGTCGATCTGCTGGGCCTGGTGGTGGTCTGCTGCATCCTGCTGGCGCTGGTGCTGTTGGCGTCGACCTTGCTGGGCAAGGTGTTCGGTTTCAGCCAGGAAGACCGCATCACCATTCTGTTCTGCGGTTCGAAGAAGAGTCTGGCCACCGGCGTGCCAATGGCGCAGGTGTTGTTTGCCGGCAGCACGATTGGTGTATTGATTCTGCCGCTGATGCTGTTCCATCAGATTCAATTGATGGTCTGCGCGGTGTTGGCGCAGCGCTATGCCAAACGGCAGGAATCGGTGCCGGAGTTGATGGCGCAGGTTGATCCATAAACACTGCTTCCCCTGTAGGAGCTGCCGCAGGCTGCGATCTTTTGATCTTGAAAGTCAGAAGATCGCAGCCTGCGGCAGCTCCTACAGGGGGATTTTCTCAATCCTGAGTCACGTGTTTCGGGCCGGCCAGTGCCCAGGCAATCAGGCCAAACAACGGTACGAACACGATGGCGATAATCCACACGCCTTTGTTGCTGCCTTTGCCTGCGCTCTTGCGCACGCGGTTGATCGCCCACAATTCGATGATCACAAGAACGACGGCGAGTACGATCCAGACGGGTTCAATTTGCATGGGCTACCTCCTGATGGTCTTTCAGTTAGGTGAGCCCAAGCGCGCAGGGTTCATTTAAATTGCGCCACTGCCTCCCGAATATTTCACCGCAGCGGCTGCCCGAGACGGCACGTTGAGCGTACGCAACAGCGACGACACGTGGATGCGCACGGTGAACGGCGAGATATCCAGTTCCCGGGCGATCTCCTTGTTGGTCTTGCCTTGGGCAATCAGCCGCAGCACGTCCTGCTGACGCGGGGTGAGGGCGGTGCCGGTCTCCAGCGGCAGCAGTCCAGAAGGGGCGAACCTGACCAGCACTTCGCCTTCGCGGATCGCCAGAATCGCCTCGCCGATCTCATCCGGGGCAATGTTCTTGCCGATAAAACCGTCGATGCCGGCCGCCATCACTTCGCCGATCAACCCCTCGTCGTCGACCATCGACACCACAATCAGCGTGGTGCGCGGCAGTTTTCGGCGCAACTCGGCGAGTTGGCTGATGCAGGTCAGGCCGGGGAAGCGCAGATCGAGAATCAATGTGTCCGGCTCGCTGCCGGCGGGCAGCAAGGCCAGCACGGCGTCGAGGTCGCCGGCCTCCTCGATAGTCGCCTCGGGCAACAGGCGCTGCACGGTGCGCCGCATGGCTTCGCGAAACAACGGGTGATCGTCGGCTATGATGATGCGGCAAGTCATGACGTGACCCTCCCTGGATCAGCGTGGTTTACGGCATGCACCTTAGCACCGCAAGCGCAGATTGCCTGCCGACCGCTGCTGAATCTGACGACTGTCGCACAAGGACGTTGCCCATGAAGTTCGAGAAAAACACCGAGCTGGATCAGGCCAATCTGCGGATTATCATCGCCAGCATCGCCATGGTTTACATCTGCGTGCTCGGTGTCTTGCCGGGGCAGCGCTTCGATGTCTATCTGCCGGTGGTGGTCTACATCGCGCTGTTTCTGTTGGCGTCGATTGTCTTGCGCCAGGCCATCGCGCGCTGGCCAGGGCATTACCCGGCGCGGCGGATTTTCGCGATGATCCACGATTACACCGGCACCTGTTTCGGCCTGGTGCTCGGCGGTGAAGCGGCGTTGCCGCTGTACGCGGTGATCATCTGGGTCAACCTGGGTAATGGCATGCGCTATGGCTCCCGCTACCTGGCGATTGCCACCGGGTTGGCGCTGCTGGCGTTGCTGGCGGTCTATCGATTGACGCCGGTGTGGCAGGCGCAGCCGTACATGGTGCTGATGTTGATGCTCACCAGCACGGTGATTCCGTTCTACGCGCACTTGCTGCTGGAGCGCACGCGCAAGGCTTCCGAAGAGGCGGTCGCGGCCAATCTGGAAAAGTCGCGGTTTCTCGCTCAGGCCAGCCATGATCTGCGCCAGCCGATTCACTCCATCGGCCTGTTTACCGCGTGCCTGCGCGAGTCGCGGCTGGGCGAGCAGGAGCGGCAGCTGGTCGACAACATCGACCGTTCGCTGCTCAACGTCTCGCAGTTGTTCCGTTCGATTCTCGACCTCTACACCCTCGACAACGGGCGCATCCTGCCCAGATTGCAAGTGTTCAATCTCGGCGAGTGGCTGGCCGACCTGATCCGCCAGAACGCCGAGGCGGCGCGCTGGGCTGGCGTGGAGTTGCGTCTGCGCCCCTGCCAGCACTGGGTGCAGAGCGATCCGGCGTTGCTCGCGACCATGGTGCAGAACGTGCTTTCCAATTGCTTCAAGTACGGCGCGCAACGCCCGGTGCTGATTGGCGTGCGCAGACGCGGCAGCGGGCTGGCCATCGTGGTTTATGACCGCGGCAACGGCATTGCCGAGGAGCACCTGCCGAAGGTCTTCGAGGAGTTTTATCGGGTGCGTCAGGTGCGCGACAAGGACGTGGAAGGGGTCGGCCTCGGGCTGTCGATCGTCAAGCGTCTGGGGCAGTTGATCGGCGTCGATGTGGCCTTGCGCTCGCAGCTCGGGCGTGGCACGGCGGTCACCCTGTATGGCTTGCCGGTGGCCGTGGCGCCGCAGTTGCCGGTCATGCGTGACGACGTGCGGCAGGCCGGCCTGTTGACCGGGCTGAAGGTGTGTCTGGTAGAGGATGATCGCAACGTCTTGCTGGCAACCTCGGCGCTGCTCGAGCGCTGGGGCTGCGTGGTGCAGGGCGAGTTGAGCGGAGAGAATCTGCGCACTGATTGCGACATCATTGTCGCTGACTACGATCTGGGTACGCATTCCACGGGTATCGAGTGCATTGACGAGGTGCGGCGCCAGCGGGGTTTTGCGGTGCCGGCGATGATCATCACCGGGCATGACATCGAGAAAATACAGGCGGCCTTGCACGACCGCCAAATTGCCATCCTGTCCAAACCGGTACGCCCGGCCGAGCTGCGCGCGACCTTGCGCAGCCTGCGCGACCGGCAAACCGAGCCGGCCGAGCAGGTTTGACTCAACGCTTGCAGAGGTAGTCCTGAGTGATGGTGGTTTGCAGGCAGTTGAACTGGCCCATGGTGCGGCAGATGTTTTTCTCCGAGCCGGTCACCTCGGCATTCTTGTAGCCCCAGGTCTTGCAGCGCTCCATGGCGACAGTGAGGCCTTGCGCGGCGTTGGTCTGGCCGCTTTCGAACTGACCCAATTCGTAGGAGACCTGAACGACGCCGTCGTTCTTGCTGCCACCGGTGGCTTCCCACTGTTTGGGCGTGGCGCAGCCGCTCAGGGCGAGGGCGGTGAGGGTGAGAGTTGCTATCAGGGTTTTCATGATGGAACGTAGTCCTTTACCGAGAAATGAATTACTGAACCGGGATCGGTGACGCGCCTTTCGGCAGGCACGACAGCGGCGGGGTCATGATGCCCATGCTCGCCACCGCGATAATCGCGCCGCTGGGCAACTCGCAGTTGTACTCGCCGGCCGGGGTGTACGCGGTGTAGTAGGTGAGGGTGCTGTCGCTGCGGATGTTGTCGATTTTCGACACCGGTTTGCCGATGACCGTTTGCGCGCGCTCTTTCATGCTGGCTTCGGTGGGTTTGGCGGTCTGGCAACCGCTGGCGCCCAGCAGTAGGGCGCTGACGATCGCCACTTTGAGAAGGTTGGAATGCAGTTTCATGGTGTTTCTTCCTTGGTGTTGTTCTGATTTCCAGGCATAACGATCCCGCGCACTGCACAGCGGCAATGGTGGGGAACATCGGGGGTTGCGAGGGAATATAGCGCCGGGTGGCGGGGCGGTCGATTAGCACAAATGTGCTAGTGCCGCAGTGGGAGAGGCGACCCAATGGGTCGCCCCGCGCCGATTACTGAGGAGAGTTGAACTGGTCGGAATAGCTGCCGGTCATCAGCGCCGAAGCGACGCGATCAGAACCGACGCCGACGCGTGAGTAGGCATAGCGATTGGCGCCGACCTTGTCGGTGCCGTCTGAGGCCAGAGTATTGGCGCCGACATGATCGGAACCATCGGAAGCCACTGCGCCAGCGCCGACATGATCAGAACCGTCGGAAGCCACTGCACCAGCGCCGACATGATCGGAACCATCGGACGCCACTGCACCAGCGCCAACGTGATCAGAACCGTCCGAGGCGACTGCGCCAGCGCCGACATGATCGGAACCGTCCGAGGCGACAGCACCAGCGCCGACATGATCGGAACCGTCCGAGGCGACAGCACCAGCGCCGACATGATCGGAACCGTCCGAGGCGACTGCGCCAGCGCCGACATGATCCGAACCGTCCGAGGCGACTGCGCCAGCGCCGACATGATCCGAACCATCCGAGGCGACTGCACCAGCGCCGACGTGATCGGAACCATCCGAGGCGACTGCACCAGCCCCGACGTGGTCGGAACCATCGGACGCCACTGCGCCAGCGCTGACATGATCCGAACCATCAGAGGCCACCGCCTGCGGCTGCGCAGCCCAGACCGTTGGCAACATCACGGTCGCCGCGACCGCAAGAATGGCGCCTGATAAAAGCGTGTGTTTCATGATTTTCTCCACGACCCATCAGCCACACAGCATTCCGTTGGCCCGGGGTTGACCAGATTGGCGATTGGCACGGGCGCACGGTAACGCGCACGAGTGTCGACGTATTGCATGAAACCGCGATAGCGAGCTGAAAAGTATAGATCGTCAAACACGGACCATGGCTGGCCGGGGGAGGAAGTGATAGTCGGTTAACTTCCTTGCGCAGGGGCGCTTGAAGGAAATCAGTCTAAAAACACCTGACCATCATTCGATGGATTTTGCTAGCCTCAAAGGTGTAGGCGAAGACGCAGACTGATGCGCAAGCGGATAGCAAGGGGACGTGGGGCGCGTTCCGAAGGGTACACGGTTAGAAAGATCTCCGCGCTGAGATCCAGCCCTTATGCCGTGTGAGGCAGCAAAGCACCGCTCTTTTTCCATGGTTGCTTTTGTACTGTGAGAGGCCCGATAAACCTTGTAAGCCAGAGACCAGCACTGGCCGCCTACTCGAACACCAAAGCCCGCATTGCTGCGGGCTTTGTCGTTGTTGCGGGATTAGATTTTCGTCAGCGCGTAGGCCAGATCGGCGCGCAGGTCTTCGAGGTCTTCGACGCCCACCGACAGACGCACCAGGCCATCGCCGATACCCAGTTTCGCGCGGGTTTCAGCTGGAATGGTCGCGTGGGTCATGATCGCCGGATGCTCGATCAGGCTTTCGACGCCGCCCAGGCTTTCGGCCAAGGCAAAGATCTTCACGTTTTCCAGAAAGCGCCGTGCACCCTCCAGATCACTGTTCAGATCCACCGAGATCATCCCGCCAAAACCGTGCATCTGCCGTTTGGCCAACTCATGCTGCGGGTGCGACAGCAGGCCAGGGTAGTAAACGCGTTTGACCTGCGGTTGCTGCTCCAGCCACTTGGCCAGTTCCAGCGCGTTGCTGCAGTGACGCTCCATGCGCAGCGCCAGGGTTTTCACCCCGCGCAGGGTCAGGAACGCGTCGAACGGCCCGGAAATCGCGCCGACGGCGTTCTGCAGGAAGCCAAGTTTGTCCGCCAGTTCGGCATTCTGCCCGACCACCGCGATACCACCGATCACGTCGGAGTGACCGTTCAGGTACTTGGTGGTCGAGTGCAGCACGATGTCGAAACCCAGCTCCAGCGGACGCTGGATGTACGGGCTGGCGAAGGTGTTGTCGGCGACGCTGATGATCCCGCGTGCACGGCAGATGCGCGCAATCGCGGCCAGATCCGACAGGCTCAGCAGCGGGTTGGTCGGCGACTCGACAATCACCAGGCGGGTGTCGTCCTGCAGCGCCGCTTCGAACGCCGCCAGATCAGTCAGATCGACGTAGCTGAAGCGATGCCCGGCGCTGCGCTGACGGACCTTGTCGAACAGCCGGAACGTGCCGCCGTACAAGTCATTGCCGGAGATCACGTGCGAACCGGCATCGATCAATTCGAGCACAGTGGAAATCGTCGCCAGCCCGGAAGCGAACGCGAAGGCGCGGGTGCCACCCTCCAGATCTGCCACGCAACGCTCCAGCGCAAAACGCGTCGGGTTGTGCGAGCGCCCGTAGTCGAAGCCCTTGTGCACGCCGGGGCTGTCTTGCAGGTAAGTGGAGTTGGCGTAGATCGGCGGCATCAGCGCGCCGGTGGTCGGGTCAGGCTCTTGCCCGGCGTGGATCACCCGGGTCGCGAAGCCTTGGGATTTATCGTCGTGCTGACTCATGCGAGGGATCTCCGTAATTGGTTGAGCATGTCGGTGCGGGTAATCAGGCCGTGGAAGCCTGAAGCATCGGCGATGATCGCAACGAGGCCGCGACTGAGCACCGCTTCCAGCTCGGCAAGGTTGGCACCGGGGGCGAGGGTTTGCAGTTTGTCGGTCATCACGCTGGAGACCGATTGACTGAAGCGCGCGGCGTCTTCGTGCACCGGCAGCAGGATGTCGGATTCGTCGATCACCCCGACCAGTTGTTTGCCTTCAACCAGCACCGGCAGTTGCGAAACATCGGCCAGGCGCATGCGCTGGAACGCGGTCAGCAGGGTGTCGTCGGGACCGACGCTGATCACGCGGCCGTCTTCGAAACGGCGGGCGATCAGATCGCGCAGGTCGCCATAGCGTTTGCGCTGCAGCAGGCCCTGATCGGTCATCCACTGGTCGTTGTAGACCTTCGACAGATAGCGCGTGCCGGTGTCGCAGACGAAGCTGACCACGCGTTTCGGCTCGGTCTGTTCGCGGCAATAACGCAGCGCGGCGGCGAGCAGGGTGCCGGTGGACGAACCCCCGAGAATGCCTTCGGCCTTGAGCAACTGACGGGCGTGGTCGAAGCTTTCTTCGTCGCTGATCGAGTAGGCGTGGCGCACGCTGGTGAGGTCGGTGATCGATGGAATGAAATCTTCGCCGATGCCTTCCACCGCCCACGAACCGGGGGTCGGCATCGTGCCGTCGCGGCTGTACTGAGCCATCACCGAACCGACCGGGTCGGCGAGGACCATTTCCAGATCCGGCTGCACACGTTTGAAGAAACGGCTCAGGCCAGTCAGGGTGCCGGCGGAACCGACGCCAACCACGATCGCGTCCAGGTCATGCTCGGTCTGCGCCCAGATCTCCGGCGCAGTGCTGCATTCGTGGGCCAGCGGGTTGGCGGGGTTGTTGAACTGGTCGGCGAAAAACGCGCCGGGAATATCTTTCGCCAGTCGTGCGGCCACGTCCTGGTAATACTCGGGGTGGCCCTTGCCGACGTCCGAGCGGGTGATGTGCACTTCGGCGCCCATGGCTTTCAAGTGCAGGACTTTCTCGGTGGACATCTTGTCCGGGACGACCAGCACCACGCGGTAGCCTTTGGCCCGGCCGACCAGCGCCAGGCCCAGACCGGTGTTGCCGGCGGTGGCCTCGACGATGGTGCCACCCGGTTGCAGGCGCCCGTCGCGTTCAGCGGCATCGATCATCGCCAGACCGATGCGGTCCTTGATCGAGCCGCCGGGGTTTTGTGATTCCAGTTTGAGAAACAGTGTGCAGAGGCCGGTATCGAAGCGGGTAACCTGTACCAGCGGCGTATTGCCGATCAGCCCAAGTACGGCAGGGCGTGAATCCTTTGACATTTCTTCACCTCTTGTAGTGGTGTTGATCGCGTTCCATTCGCGGGGAAAAGCTCGCGTGCAACATAGGCGCAGACATGATCTGTCGCAACCTTTAGTCAGTCGCTGCTCCAGCCATTTCGATCTAACCATAGAACAGAATCGCAGCCTGCAAGGGCCCGGTTTCAGAGGGTTTACATCAAGGCGCCATCGAGTATTCAAAGGGCGTCGTGACTGTGCTCGATAGCTTGATTCGCGCAGGAATATCCTGCAGGGCCAATCGTGTTTTCTGCGGCATGCAGTTGATAGCTGATCATGAGAGAAACTTGTGATCATCAAGATTAAAATGAGTTTGTTTCACTAGCGCTCGATCTCGACAATGGCGCCATCAACAAGACATTGGAGTTGTTTGTCATGGCACTGGCCCATTCCCTCGGATTTCCGCGCATCGGCCGCGACCGCGAACTGAAGAAAGCGCAAGAGGCGTTCTGGAAAGGAGAACTGAACGAGGCTGGCCTGCGTGATGTTGGCCGCCAGTTGCGCAAGGCCCATTGGGACCTGCAGAAAAACGCCGGCATCGAGCTGCTGCCGGTGGGCGATTTCGCCTGGTACGACCAGGTGCTGACTCACTCGCTGATGTTCGGGGTGATTCCCGAGCGCTTCCGTCCGCATGACGGCAAGGCCAGCCTGCAGACCCTGTTCAGCATGGCCCGTGGCGTCAGCGACAATTGCTGCGTCGGTGCGCACGCTCAGGAAATGACCAAGTGGTTTGACACCAACTACCACTATCTGGTCCCGGAATTCAGCGTCGATCAACAGTTCCAGCTCGGTTGGGAACAGTTGTTCGAAGAAGTCGAAGAGGCCCGTGCCCTCGGCCATAACGTCAAACCGGTGATCATCGGCCCACTGACTTATCTGTGGCTGGGCAAGGCCAAAGGCGCAGAGTTCGACAAACTGGAACTGCTTGATCGCCTGCTGCCGCTGTACGGGCAGATCTTCGCCCGGCTGGCCGCACTCGGTGTGGAGTGGGTACAGATCGACGAGCCGATTCTGGTGCTCGACTTGCCGCAGGAATGGAAGAACGCTTTTGAGCGAGCCTACAACCAGATCCAGCGTGATCCACTGAAAAAACTGGTCGCCACCTATTTTGGCGGTCTGGAAGAAAACCTCGGTCTGGCCGCCAATCTGCCGGTCGATGGCCTGCACATCGATCTGGTGCGTGCGCCGGACCAGTACCCGACCATCCTCGATCGCCTGCCGGCTTACAAAGTGCTGTCGCTGGGTGTGGTCAACGGTCGTAACGTCTGGCGCTGCGATCTGGAACATGCGCTGGCGACATTGCAGCATGCGCATGAGCGTCTGGGGGATCGGTTGTGGGTTGCGCCGTCCTGCTCGCTGCTGCACAGCCCGGTGGATCTGAACCGCGAAGACCAGCTCGATGCCGAGCTGAAAAGCTGGCTGGCGTTTGCCGTGCAGAAGTGCGAGGAAGTCGCGGTGCTGGCGCAGGCGATCAACGAGCCGGAAGCGCCGAAAGTGCTGCGCGCCTTGGCCCAAAGCCGCTCGGTACAGACCAGCCGCGCCGCCTCGCCACGTATTCACAAACCGGCGGTGCAGGCCCGAGTGGCGGCCATTACCGCGCAGGACAGCCAGCGTCACTCGCCGTTCACCCGACGCATCGCCAAGCAGCGCGCCGGCCTCGATTTGCCGCTGTTCCCGACCACCACCATCGGATCGTTTCCGCAGACGGCGTCGATCCGTCTGGCGCGTCAGTCGTTCAAGCAGGGCAAGCTCAGCGAAGCCGAATACACCGAAGCCATGTACAGCGAGATCCGCCATGCGGTGCAAATCCAGGAGCAACTGGGCCTCGACGTGCTGGTGCACGGTGAAGCCGAGCGCAACGACATGGTCGAGTACTTCGCCGAGCAACTGGACGGTTACGTGTTCACCCGTTTCGGCTGGGTGCAGAGCTACGGTTCGCGTTGCGTGAAACCGGCGGTGATTTTCGGTGACTTGAGCCGCCCGAAAGCCATGACCGTGGACTGGATCCGCTACGCCCAGGGCCTGACCGACAAGGTCATGAAGGGCATGCTGACGGGGCCGGTGACCATGCTGATGTGGTCGTTCCCCCGCGAGGACGTGTCCCGTGAAGTGCAGGCGCGGCAACTGGCGCTGGCGATTCGTGATGAAGTGGTGGATCTGGAAGCTGCCGGAATCAGGATCGTGCAGATCGATGAAGCGGCGTTCCGCGAAGGCTTGCCATTACGCCGCGCGCAATGGCAGCACTATCTGGACTGGGCGACTGAAGTGTTCCGCCTGTGCGCCTCGGGGGTGCGTGACGAAACGCAGATTCACACCCACATGTGCTACAGCGAATTCAACGATGTGATCGAGTCCATCGCGGCGATGGATGCCGACGTGATCACCATCGAAACCTCGCGCTCGGACATGGAATTGCTCGACGCCTTCGAAGCCTTCGCCTACCCGAACGAGATCGGCCCGGGCGTGTACGACATCCATTCGCCACGGGTGCCGGATGCCTCGGAAATGGCTAACTTGCTGCGCAAGGCAGCGCTGCGGATTCCGGCCGAGCGGTTGTGGGTCAATCCGGATTGCGGTCTGAAAACCCGTGGCTGGCCGGAGACTGAGGCGGCGCTGGTACACATGGTTGCCGCCGCCCGCCAGTTGCGCAAAGAATTGGCCTGAGGAGACAACCACCAAAACCTGTGGGAGCGAGCCTGCTCGCGAAGACGGCGTGTCAGTCGAATAATGTTTCTCTGATACACCGCTTTCGCGAGCAGGCTCGCTCCCACAATGGGTTTAGTGATCAGTCAGTGACGGCTCATCAAACCGTGCAGCACACCCAGGCGCAGCCCCGGTTCCGACGGCGCCATCTGCGAAATGCCGAATACCTTGAACGCCGCCAGCATCAGCACCAGCCCTCCCGGCAGGATGCTCTGGCGATGCGGTTGCAGACCGGCGAGCTTCAGTTGTTGGACGTTCTTCACCTTCAGCAGCAACAGCGACAAACGCAACAGTCCGCCATAGGTAATGCCGTCCTGGCCGAAGTCGTTGAGTCGATTGGCCTTGAGCACTTTCGCCAGCATCCGCGCCGTGCCCGACGAGCCAATGGTCTGCTGCCAGCCCTGCGCGCGATAGCGGCGGGCGACTTTCTCGAATTGCAGGATCGCCACGCGTTCGGCTTCCTGCAGCGCACCGGGCGCAATGCGTCCGTCGGGGAAATAGCGTGCGCCCAGGGTGCCGCTGCCGATGGCGATGCTTTCGGTGAGCAGTGGTTGGGAACCCTGGCCGAGAATCAGCTCGGTGGAACCACCACCGATGTCCACCACCAGACGCATGTCTTCTGCATCCGGCAGGGAATGAGCGACGCCGGCATACACCAGTTGCGCCTCTTCATGGCCGGAGATGACGTCGATGCGAAACCCCAGATGGCGTTCGGCACTGTGCAGAAACAACTGCGCATTGTCGGCCTCACGCACCGCGCTGGTCGCCACGGCCCGTACCTTGCCGGCCTCGAATCCGCGCAGTTTCTTGCCGAACCGCGCCAGCGCCTGCCAGCCCCGATCCAGCGCCATTTCGTCCAAAGCACCGCCGTCGAAGCCCTCGGCCAGCCGCACCGGTTCACGCAGGGTTTTGACCTCTTGAATCATCAAGCCTTTTCGACTGCGCACCGACTGGCCGATCATCAGGCGAAACGCATTCGAGCCCAGGTCGATGGCGGCAAACAGCGAGGCGTCTTCTTTCATGGGAATCCCTGCAAGCATCCGTCGAAGGCTCAAGACGGTTTGCGAGGATTCTGCGGTGCGCTTGATGACATCCTGATGACGGGGCAGGGGCGGTTCAGTGAATTGTTGGCTGTCATGACTCTGTCATTATCCGGCGCCTATCCTGAGCCCATACATCGCGTGTTCTTAAAGTTTTTGCTGCCTCTTTGGGCAGCTTTTTTTTGCCTGAAATTCCACACGTATCCCCCAAAACCAACACAAATCCCTGTAGGAGCTGCCGCAGGCTGCGATCTTTTGATCTTCAAAAACAAAGTCAAAAGATCGCAGCCTTCGGCAGCTCCTACAGGGTTATGTCAGTGGGTTTGCGGAGTGTATTTGCAATTTTCCGTGAGGGTTGGCTAATATACGATCCATATACACTTCGTATCGGATTCGGATATGGGCATCGTAAAGATTTCGGAAGACATGCACGAGAACCTGCGCATCTCCAGCAACGCGCTCAGCCGCTCAATCAACGCGCAGGCCGAGCACTGGATGCGCATCGGCATGCTCGCCGAGCTGCACCCCAACCTCGACCACAGCGCCATTTGCCGCTTGCTGATCCGCGCCGAACAGAACGGCGGGCTGGATCTGCATCAACTGACTCAGGAAGCCGTCAGCGCATGAGAAACCAGATCAAGATCAATACCCCCGCCGAAATCGCCCAGTCGCGTGCGGCCGGCAAACTCGCCGCCGAAGTGCTGGCGATGCTGGTGCCGCATGTGAAGGCCGGGGTGACGACCGATGAGCTGGATCGGTTGTGCAACGACTACATCGTCAACGTGCAGAAAGCGATTCCGGCCAATGTCGGTTATCACGGTTTCCCGAAAACCGTCTGCGCTTCGATCAACGACGTGGTGTGCCACGGCATTCCCTCGGGTATACCGCTGAAAGACGGCGACATCGTCAACCTCGACATCGCAGTGATCAAGGATGGCTGGTTCGGCGACACCAGCCGCATGTACGTGGTCGGCGAGACGACGCCTGAGGCGCAGCACCTGATCAAGACCACCTACGACGCCATGTGTGCCGGCATTCGCATGGTGCGCCCCGGCGCCACATTGGGCGACATCGGCCATGCGATCCAGAGCCTGGCGGAGAGGGAAGGTTTCAGTGTGGTGCGCGAGTATTGCGGGCATGGCATCGGCAAGGTCTACCACGATGAACCGCAGATCCTGCATTACGGTTTCCCCAATCAGGGCATGAAGCTCAAGGCGGGGATGATCTTCACCGTCGAGCCGATGCTCAATGCCGGCAAGCGCCATGTGAAGAACATGCCGGACGGCTGGACGGTGCTGACCAAGGATGGCTCGTTGTCGGCGCAGTGGGAGCATATGGTCGCGGTGACCGAGACAGGCTTCGAAATTCTCACGGCGTGGCCGGATCAGATTGAAGGCTACCGCGCTATTCCCTGAGACCGTGCTGACAGCTTCCCTCACCCTAGCCCTCTCCCGGAGGGAGAGGGGACTGACTGGATTGTCTGGACGAGTTACGCCGACCTGAAATATCGGGTCGAACTCAGGTCTTGACCATCATGGTGATCGGCTCCCTTTCCCCCTCGCCCCCTTGGGGGAGAGGGCTGGGGTGAGGGGGGGAATCCCACAGACGACACGCTATCAGTGAGAACCGGCGGCTTTGTTAAGGTCGCTTTCAGCCCATTCGGTGTAGACACAGGCGTCCGCCGTGGCCCAGCGCACTCGCACCGGGTCGCCAGCCTTGAGCGGCATGCCGGCTGCGGACAATGCCTTCACCGTCATCGAAGTCCCGCCCGAAGTCACCACGCTGCCGGTCTGGCTCTCGCCAAGAAACAACACCTCCACCACCTGCGCCGACACCTCATTCCAACCCGCCGCCAACGGCTCTTCGCTCGCCTGTTGCACGCTCAGCGCCACCGCCTTTTCCGGACGCACCATCAGCAGCACATCCTGATCGGTGTGCAACCCAGCGGTCAGACGAATCGACAATGACTGTCCTTCAAACGAAGCCGCCGCATTGCCTTGGGCCTTGAGCTTGAGGAAGTTCGAGTTGCCGAGGAACGACGCGACAAACGCGTTCGGCGGATTCTGATACAGGTCATAACCGCTGCCCAGACCGACAATCTTGCCATGACTGAAAATCGCGATGCGCTGCGACAGACGCATGGCTTCTTCCTGATCGTGGGTCACGTAGACGATGGTGATGCCCAGGCGTCGATGCAGCTGGCGCAGTTCATCCTGCAAGTCTTCACGCAGTTTTTTATCCAGCGCACCGAGCGGTTCGTCCATCAGCAGGATGCGTGGCTCGTAGACCAGCGCCCGGGCGATGGCGACGCGTTGCTGCTGGCCGCCAGAGAGTTGCGAAGGGCGGCGATGGGCGAATTGTTCGAGCTGCACCAGTTTCAGCATCGCATCGACACGCTTGTCACGCTCGGCGGCGGCGAGTTTGCGGATCGCCAGCGGGAAGGCGATGTTGTCGCGCACCGACAGATGCGGGAACAGTGAATAGCGCTGGAACACCATGCCGATGTCGCGCTTGTGCGGCGGCACGTTGACCAGCGACTGCCCGTTGACCAGGATCTCGCCGCTGCTCGGGGTTTCGAAGCCGGCGAGCATCGACAGCGTGGTGCTTTTGCCCGAGCCGCTGGAGCCGAGGAAGGTCAGGAACTCGCCGTCCTTGATGTCCAGCGAGATGTTGTCCACGGCGGCGAAATCGCCGTAGTGGGGGGTGGGGTTGGGGGGGGGGGCGCGGGGGGGGGGGGGGGGGGGGGGGGGGGCGGGGGGGGGGGGGGGGGGGGCGGTGGGGGGGGGGGGGGGGGGGGGGGGGGGGGGGGCCGGC
>NZ_JBIVMY010000003.1:0-56295 GCF_044753325.1 Pseudomonas sp. NPDC088414
CATGAACGATCACAAAAACAAAAATCACTAGGAAACCTCAATGACCACGACCACAATTACCATTATCCAGGCCCTGCGCTCGGCCATGGATGTGATGCTTGAGCGTGACGACAATGTGGTGGTGTTCGGTCAGGACGTCGGCTACTTCGGCGGCGTGTTCCGTTGCACCGAAGGCCTGCAGACCAAGTACGGCACCTCGCGGGTATTCGATGCGCCGATCTCCGAGAGCGGCATCGTCGGTGTGGCGGTGGGCATGGGCGCTTACGGCCTGCGTCCGGTGGCCGAGATCCAGTTCGCCGACTACGTTTACCCGGCTTCCGACCAGATCATTTCCGAAGCCGCACGCCTGCGTTATCGCTCGGCCGGCGAGTTCACCGCGCCGATGACCCTGCGCATGCCCTGCGGCGGCGGGATCTACGGCGGCCAGACCCACAGCCAGAGCATCGAGGCGATGTTCACTCAGGTCTGCGGCCTGCGTACCGTGATGCCGTCCAACCCGTACGACGCCAAAGGCCTGCTGATCGCCTCCATCGAAAACGATGACCCGGTGATCTTCCTAGAGCCGAAACGCCTGTACAACGGCCCGTTCGACGGCCACCACGACCGTCCGGTGACCCCGTGGTCGAAACACCCGCAAGCCCAGGTGCCGGACGGCTACTACACCGTGCCGCTGGACGTCGCCGCGATCACCCGTCCGGGCAAGGACGTCACTGTGCTGACCTACGGCACCACCGTGTACGTGTCGCAAGTGGCCGCCGAAGAATCCGGCGTTGACGCCGAAGTCATCGACCTGCGCAGCCTGTGGCCGCTGGACCTGGAAACCATCGTCAAGTCGGTGAAGAAAACCGGCCGCTGCGTGGTGGTACACGAAGCTACCCGCACCTGCGGTTTTGGCGCCGAGCTGGTGTCGCTGGTGCAAGAGCATTGCTTCCATCACCTGGAAGCGCCGATCGAACGCGTCACCGGTTGGGACACCCCCTACCCGCACGCGCAAGAGTGGGCGTATTTCCCAGGGCCGTCCCGAGTGGGCGCGGCGTTGAAACGGGTCATGGAGGTCTGAATGGGCACGCACGTTATCAAGATGCCGGACATCGGCGAAGGCATCGCAGAAGTAGAACTGTCGCAGTGGCACGTCAAGGTCGGCGACCTGGTGGTTGAAGACCAGGTGCTGGCGGACGTGATGACCGACAAGGCGATGGTCGATATTCCATCGCCGGTGCACGGCAAGGTGATTGCCCTCGGCGGTCAGCCGGGTGAAGTGATGGCGGTCGGCAGTGTGCTGATCAGCATCGAAGTTGAAGGCGCCGGAAACCTGAAGGAATCCGCCGCACCAGCACCGGTTGCTGCGAAAGAAGCACCTGCTGCGCCGAAAGTTGAAACAGCAGTCGAGAGCAAACCTGCCGCCGCTGCCGCGCCGCGTCCGGCACCGGTTTGCCAGGGACCGATGGTTGCCCGTGAAGCTGATGAGCGTCCGCTGGCCTCCCCGGCCGTGCGCAAACATGCGCTGGATCTGGGCATTCAGCTGCGTCTGGTACGCGGTTCCGGCCCGGCCGGTCGAGTGCTGCACGAAGACCTCGAGGCCTATCTGGCGCAAGGTCAGTCGAATGCTTCGGCGCCGGCAGCCGCCGCTTACGCCCAGCGTCACGATGAAGAGCAGATTCAAGTGATCGGCATGCGCCGCAAGATTGCCCAGCGCATGCAGGACGCCACCCAGCGCGCCGCACACTTCAGCTACGTCGAGGAAATCGACGTCACCGCGATTGAAGAACTGCGCGCGCATCTTAATGAAAAACACGGTGCCAGCCGGGGCAAGTTGACCTTGCTGCCGTTCCTCGTCCGCGCATTGGTCGTTGCCCTGCGCGACTTCCCGCAGATGAACGCCCGTTACGATGACGAAGCCCAGGTCATCACCCGCCTCGGCGCAGTGCATGTCGGTGTCGCCACGCAAAGCGATGTGGGCCTGATGGTGCCGGTGGTGCGTCACGCCGAAGCGCGCAGCCTGTGGGACAGCGCCGCGGAAATCTCGCGTCTGGCCAATGCCGCACGCAATGGCAAGGCCAGCCGCGACGAATTGTCCGGCTCGACCATCACCCTCACCAGCCTCGGTGCGTTGGGCGGCATCGTCAGCACCCCGGTGCTGAACCTGCCGGAAGTGGCAATCGTCGGCGTTAACAAAATCGTCGAACGCCCGATGGTCGTCAAAGGCCAAGTGGTGATCCGCAAGATGATGAACCTCTCCAGCTCCTTCGATCACCGCGTGGTCGACGGCATGGACGCGGCGCTCTTCATCCAGGCCATTCGTGGCTTGATCGAACAACCCGCGACCCTGTTTGTGGAGTGATGCAATGCAAACCTTGAACACCACGCTGCTGATCATCGGCGGCGGCCCCGGCGGTTACGTCACGGCGATTCGCGCCGGGCAACTGGGCATTTCGACGATTCTGGTCGAAGGCCAATCGCTCGGCGGCACTTGCCTGAACATCGGCTGCATTCCGTCCAAAGCGTTGATTCACGTGGCCGAGCAATTCCATCAGACCCGCCATCACAGCCAGCATTCGGCGCTGGGCATCAGCGTTTCGGCGCCGAGCCTCGACATCGGCAAAAGCGTCGAGTGGAAGGACGGCATTGTTGATCGCCTGACCACCGGCGTCGCGGCGCTGCTGAAAAAGAACAAGGTTCAGGTCATCAATGGCTGGGCCAAGGTCATCGACGGCAAAACCGTGGAAGTCGGCGACACGCGCATCCAGTGCGAGCATCTGGTGCTGGCGACCGGTTCGACCAGCGTCAACCTGCCGATCCTGCCGATCGGCGGGCCGATCATCTCCTCCACCGAAGCGCTGGCACCGAAGTCCGTGCCTAAACGTCTGGTGGTGGTGGGCGGCGGTTACATCGGTCTGGAGTTGGGCATTGCCTATCGCAAGCTCGGCGCCGATGTCAGTGTGGTCGAGGCGCAGGACCGTATCCTGCCGGCCTACGACGCCGAACTGACCCAACCGGTGCACGAAGCGCTGAAGCAACTGGGCGTGAAGCTCTATCTCAAGCACAGCGTGCTGGGTTTCGACGGCACCTTGCAGGTGCGTGACCCGAACGGCGACACCCTGAACCTGGAAACCGATCAGGTGCTGGTGGCGGTCGGTCGCAAGCCGAATACGCAGGGCTGGAACCTTGAAGCGCTGAACCTGGACATGAACGGCTCGGCGATCAAGATCGACAGCCGCTGCCAGACCAGCATGCGCAATGTCTACGCCATTGGCGACCTGAGCGGCGAGCCGATGCTCGCGCACCGCGCCATGGCTCAGGGCGAAATGGTTGCCGAACTGATCAGCGGCAAATCCCGCGAATTCAACCCCACCGCCATCGCTGCCGTGTGCTTCACCGACCCGGAACTGGTGGTGGTCGGCCAGACCCCGGACGCAGCCAAGGCTGCCGGGCTGAACTGCATCGTGTCGAGCTTCCCGTTCGCCGCCAATGGCCGGGCGATGACCCTGGAATCGAAAAGCGGCTTCGTGCGCGTGGTCGCCCGTCGTGACAATCATCTGATTGTTGGCTGGCAGGCAGTGGGCGTTGGGGTTTCCGAATTGTCGACCGCGTTCGCGCAAAGCCTGGAAATGGGCGCGCGCCTGGAAGACATCGGCGGCACCATCCATGCGCATCCGACCTTGGGTGAAGCGGTGCAGGAAGCGGCGTTGCGGGCTTTGGGGCATGCGTTGCACCTGTAACGCCCAGCTTCTGTGGCGAGGGAGCTTGCTCCCGCTGGGCTGCGTAGCGGCCCCAAACCCTGCCATTGCGGTACATCTGATGCACCGCGATGGCCGGCTTTACCAGTGCTGCGCACTGGAGCGGGAGCAAGCTCCCTCGCCACAAAAGAGCAGAAAGATAGAGGAATGATGGGAATTTAATAAGCAAGCTACGATTTTTGCCTATCCCCCCATCGTCCGGGCTGCGAAACCGCGCAAGAATGAAGTATTGTTGTGCCCATCCAAAAAAACGTCAGAAGCCTTGAACCGTTTCGACGGTTGTTCAGTGATAGAGGGTGTCATGGGTAACGAAAGCATCAATTGGGACAAGCTGGGTTTTGACTACATCAAGACCGACAAACGCTATCTGTCGTACTTTCGCAATGGCGAGTGGGACAAAGGCACCCTGACCGAAGACAACGTGCTGCACATCAGCGAAGGCTCGACGGCCCTTCACTATGGCCAGCAGTGCTTCGAAGGCCTGAAGGCCTATCGTTGCAAGGACGGCTCGATCAACCTGTTCCGTCCCGACCAGAACGCCGCGCGCATGCAGCGCAGCTGCGCTCGCCTGCTGATGCCGCACGTCTCCACCGAGCAGTTCATCGAAGCGTGCAAGGACGTGGTTCGCGCCAACGAGCGCTTCATCCCGCCATACGGCACCGGCGGCGCGCTGTACCTGCGTCCGTTCGTGATCGGCGTGGGTGACAACATCGGCGTGCGCACCGCGCCGGAGTTCATCTTCTCGGTATTCGCGATCCCGGTTGGCGCCTACTTCAAGGGCGGCCTGACCCCGCACAACTTCCAGATTTCCAGCTTCGACCGCGCCGCGCCACAAGGCACCGGTGCGGCCAAGGTCGGTGGCAACTACGCCGCCAGCCTGATGCCGGGCTCCCAGGCCAAGAAAGCGCACTTCGCTGACGCCATCTACCTGGATCCGCTGACTCACAAGAAGATCGAGGAAGTCGGTTCGGCCAACTTCTTCGGGATCACCCACGACAACAAGTTCATCACCCCGAACTCGCCGTCGGTGCTGCCAGGCATCACCCGCCTGTCGCTGATCGAACTGGCGAAAACCCGTCTGGGCCTGGAAGTGATTGAAGGCGACGTGCTGATCGACAAACTGTCGGACTTCAAGGAAGCCGGCGCTTGCGGTACCGCTGCGGTGATCACGCCGATCGGTGGCATCAGCTACAACGACCACCTGCACGTGTTCCACAGCGAAACCGAAGTCGGCCCGGTCACCCAGAAGCTCTACAAAGAGCTGACTGGTGTGCAAACCGGCGACATCGAAGCGCCAGCAGGCTGGATCGTCAAGGTTTGATCTGACGGTTAGATGTACAAAAGCCCCCCATCAAGTGATTGATGGGGGGCTTTTTATTGGAAGCAAGATCAAAAGATCGTCCGAACGCGGCCCGAGCCTGCGGCAGCTCCTACAGGAGATCTGTGTAGGAGCTGCCGAAGGCTGCGATCTTTTGATTTTTCTATTTCAAGGCAATCCGCTTACCGCCTCGCGCGGCTATCCCGCTCGCCTGCCCGTTCTGCTGCTTGCCCGTGCGCGCCTGGGTAATCAGCCCGGGAATCAACTCCCCTTCCGGCAGATTCTTCCAGAACCGTACCGGCAAATGCCCTTGCATGACCTTCTCGTTCAACCTCGCCGGGTTGAAGATGTGGCTGTAGTACGTCAGCCACAACTCGCCATGCGGGTCATCGATGTTCTGCGCCAGTTGCTGCCATTCCAGCGGGCACTGACGCTGATGAATCAACTGTTCGCCATCGTAATAAACCCCGTCACGCGGCGTGGCGATCAACCAGCGGTGGCGGCCCATGCGCCCGATGAAATGTTCGCTGGCGCTGTGCAGGATGTCGTGGGCCGGTTCGTGCCACGCGACGTATTGCGGGCCTGGCTGATCCTGCGGGCGTTCGATGAAACGCACGAACGCATGCAAATGGTGGGCTTCACGCTGCACCTGCTTGATCCGCCGCTGCAACTCGCTGCCGAGTTTGTCGCCGGCCATCATCGCCGTGCGATCGCCATGGCTGACGCGCCACAGCACTTCATACAACAGACTCCAGCGCTGGTCGCCACGGTACTGCGCCGCTTGTTCCAGGGTGTCGAGCAAGGCGCGGGGGATGCGTGCCTGAAACGGCCCCTGCCCCTCGGGTACCGAGACGTCACTGGCAAACAGATCGCTCACGCCTTCCGACGCCCAGCTCACCAGACTCGGGTCGACTTCATGACTGAGCAGCCAGCGTGCCTGCTGGCGCCAGGTGTCGAACAGATCGTCGCAATCGAGATTGATCATCCCCACAACCCCATCTGCTGCGGCTGCGGCCGGTCGCGCAGTTGCTGATAAAGCATATGGCTGGTGACTTCGGCCTGCTGCGGGTGGTAATCGCTGGTGATGATGAACGGCTTGGCTTTGGCCAGTACACAGCGCATGCGCGCCACGTCTTCATAGCGGATGCGCCGTTGCTGGCGCAATTGCACCAAACGCTCGGTGGTGCGCAGGCCGATGCCGGGAATGCGTGCGATCAGCGACGGTTCGGCGCGATTCAGGTCCAGCGGAAACACTTCGCGATTCTGCAGTGCCCAGGCCAGTTTCGGGTCGATGTCCAGCGCCAGATTACCCGGGCCCTTGAGCAACTCATCAGCGTTGTAGCCGTAACTGCGCAAGAGGAAATCGGCCTGATACAACCGGTGCTCGCGCATCAACGGAGGCGCGGCCAGCGGCACGCTTTTCGGACTGTCGGGAATCGGGCTGAAGGCCGAATAGTAGACCCGCCGCAAGCGGTAGTTGCCATACAGCGACTGGGCGCTGTGCAGGATCGTGCTGTCGTCGGTGTCATCGGCGCCGACGATCATCTGCGTACTCTGCCCGGCCGGGGCGAACTTCGCCGAACGCGGTTCGTTGAGCACCGTTTGCACGCCAGTGTAGATGGTGTTCATCGCTTGCTTGATCGACCCGATCTGCTTCTCCGGCGCCAGGGTTTGCAGGCTGGCATCGGTGGGCAGTTCGATATTGACGCTGAGACGGTCGGCGTAGCGCCCGGCCTCCTCGATCAATGCCGGATCGGCTTCGGGAATGGTCTTGAGGTGAATGTAGCCGCGAAACTCGTGCTGTTCGCGCAACAACTTTGCCACG
The DNA here is from genome assembly GCF_044753325.1 of Pseudomonas sp. NPDC088414. Taxonomy (NCBI): domain Bacteria; kingdom Pseudomonadati; phylum Pseudomonadota; class Gammaproteobacteria; order Pseudomonadales; family Pseudomonadaceae; genus Pseudomonas; species Pseudomonas sp. NPDC088414. Next base: position 6,881 of record NZ_JBIVMY010000003.1, read on the forward strand.
CGTACCAATTGTTCCATGGTGTAGTCCGCCGAGCGGATGATCCCCGAGCTGAGAAACAGCCCGCTGACGCAGTTGCGCCGGTAGAAATCCAGGGTCAGCGTGACCACTTCCTCAGGGGTGAATCGGGCGCGCGGCACATCGCTGGAGCGGCGGTTGACGCAGTACTGGCAGTCGTAGAGACAGAAATTGGTCAGGAGGATTTTCAGCAGCGACACGCAACGACCGTCCGGCGTGTAGCTGTGGCAGATGCCCATGCCGTCGGTCGAGCCCAACCCGCTCTTGCCCTCAGAGCTGCGCTTGGGCGCACCGCTGCTGGCGCAGGAGGCGTCGTACTTGGCGGCGTCGGCGAGAATGCTCAGCTTGTCGATGATTTGCATGGCGCGGGCTCTTTACTGTGTGGATATACAGTATAGGTCCGAGCACGGGGTTACAAGGTGCTAGAGCGCACCTCGTCGGGCGGAAGCTCAAGATCAAAAGATCGCAGCCTTCGGCAGCTCCTACATCGATTGAGATTTATCGGAGGTTCGTGATTACTGTAGGAGCTGCCGCAGGCTGCGATCTTTTGATTTTCGCGTCTAACGGCAACTCAAGACCAAACCGCAGGCCCATTTCCTTTCGCCCCGCCACGGTCAGCGCCAACGCCCGACTGTCCAGATCCTGCGTCACCCATTTGCGTTTCAACGCCATCTGCAACAACGCCGCGCCCAACGAACCGCCCAGATGCGGCCGGCGCATGCTCCAGTCCAGGCACGGGCAAGCAAACTTGCGGCGCAGGGTACTCAAATCCTGAACCTCGATACCCAAACCCTCAAACAACGCCTCGCCACTGTCGCTCAGCCGATAAGCGCGCTCGTCAGTTTCCACCAGCCATCCCGCCTCAAGCATGCGGTCGTGCAGCAACACCGCCAGCGTGCCGGCCATGTGGTCGTAGCAGGCGCGGGCGAATTGCAGGCGATCCGGGGTGTGCGGCTTGAAGCTCGGCGCGGCGTTCTGGCCGATCACCATCAACGCTTCCAGCGCCTGAGCCACGCGCTGATCGGCGAGGCTGTAATAACGATGGCGGCCCTGCACATGCAGGCGCACCAGCGATAGATCCTTGAGTTTGGCCAGGTGTGCACTGGCGGTGGAAGCGCTGACCTCGGCAACGGCGGCCAATTCAGTGCTGGTGCGGGCGTGGCCGTCCATCAGCGAGCAGAGGATCTTCGTGCGTGCCGGTTCGGCGATGGCGGCCGCCACCTGCGAAACGCCGATGTCTTGATGTTCTGCGTGCATATTTCGCTCCCCGACGAATCGTCGTCGCTGCGAACTGAAGATACTCGCATCACTTTCCCGACGACAAGGCTGTGAACCATGGACCCGATCATCGCTGCGACGCATGCCGATCCCTACCCCTACTACGCCAAACTACGCGCCGAGGGCGGACTGACCTTTGATCATGGATTGAAGCTGTGGGTCGCCAGCAGCGCCCGAGCAGTGTGTGCGGTGCTGACGCATGCCGATTGTCGGGTGCGACCGCTGCAGGAGCCGGTGCCCAAGGCGATTGCCTCGGGGCTGGCCGGCAAGGTGTTCGGGCAGTTGATGCGGATGAACGATGGCGAACGTCAACGCTGTCCGCGTGTGGCAATCGAGCCGTCACTGCAGTTGATAGATGACGAGCAAGTACAGGCACTGGTGGCCGCGCGTCTGATGACAGCGGACGCCGACGGCTTGTATAAGGCGATGTTTCGCGGCCCGGTGTGTGTGGTCGCGGCGCTGCTCGGCTTCACCCCGGCGCAGGGCCGGGCCATCAGTGAGCTGACCGCGGATTTCGTCGCCTGCCTGTCGCCGCTGAGTAATGATCTGCAACTGGCGGCGGCGCATGCGGCGGCGGAGCATTTGCACGGATATTTCATCGAGTTGCTGGCCGAAGCCGATAGCGAGTTGCTCAAGGCTATCGAGCAGCGATTTGCCGGTGACGGGGAAAGCCTGATCGCCAACCTGATCGGTCTCTGTTCGCAGACGTTCGAAGCGACTGCCGGGCTAATCGGCAATGCACTGTTAGTGCTGCGACGTCAGCCCGAGTTGCGCGATGCCTCTGTGGACGCGCTGTTGGCCGAGGTTCAGCGCTTTGATCCGCCAGTGCAGAACACTCGGCGGTTTGTCGCGCAGACTTGTGAGATCGATGGTGTGCGGCTTGAGGCCGGCGAAGTGATTCTGTTGCTGCTGGCCTCGGCCAACCGCGATCCTTTGTTGAATGCAGAGCCCGAGCGGTTTCTGCTGGATCGTCCTGACCGGCGCAGTTTCAGTTTTGGCAGCGGGCGGCATCAGTGTCCGGGGCAGACACTGGCGCTGAGCATTGCCGCTGCGACTGTCAGAAAAATCCTTGATCAGGGTATGAATCTGCAACAACTATCGTGGCATTACCGCCCATCCCTTAATGGGCGGATACCACTGTTCGACGCGCTACAGCCTTAGGCGCTGCGCAGCTCGATGGTCAGGTGCGACAACTCATGCACCGGCGCCAGCCGCTCGCGAATCGCCTCCGCCGTCACACCCGCCGCCGCGACCACACTGACAATCGCCGCCCGCGACTGCGGGCCGACCTGCCAGACATGCAGATCGCTGATGCGTACATCGTCAGAGGTTTCCAGCAGCTCGCGGATCTCCGCTGCCACCGGCTCGTCGGTGGTGTCGAGCAGCACCGCGGCGCTGTCGCGCATCAGGTTATAGGCCCATTTGGCGATAACGATGGAGCCGACAATCCCCATCACCGGGTCCAGCCATACCCAGCCCAGATAACGGCCGGCCAGCAACGCGGCAATCGCCAGCACCGAGGTCAGGGCATCGGCCAGCACATGGACGTAGGCCGAGCGCAGGTTATTGTCGTGATGGTGATGATCGTGGCCGTGGTCATGCTGATGGCCGTGGTCATGCCCGTGATGGCCCATCAGCAGGAAGGCGCTGAGGATGTTCACACCTAGCCCGACGATGGCAATCACCGTCGCTTCGCCGAATGCCACTGAGGTGGGTTCAAACAAACGAAAAACCGACTCGCCGGCGATGCCCAGGGACACCAGGCCCAGCACCATGGCTGAGGCGAGACCGGCCAGATCGCCGACCTTGCCGGTGCCGAAACTGTAACGGCGGTTATTGGCATTGCGCCGGGCAAAACCATAGGCCGCCGCAGCGATGCCCAACGCGCCGGCATGGGTCGCCATGTGAAAACCGTCGGCCAGCAGGGCCATGGAGCCGGTGAGGTAACCGGCGGCGATCTCGCCGATCATCATCACGAAGGTCAGCGCCACCACCCACAGAGTGCGGCGGGCGTTTTCGTCGTGGGACGCGCCGAGGAACTGGTGATCGTGGCTGAAACGGTCAGCGTTTGGGGTCAGGCTCATGATGCGTGTGCTCTATTTGGCATAACGGCGGATGGCTTGCAGCAGATCTTCCGCGCCCTGGGCGCGCTGTCCGTCAGTGAGATCGGGATGGGCCACGTGCTCACGGGTGTGGGCCTCGATGAACTGCTCCATCAACCCGTTGACCGCCCCGCGAATCGCCGCCACCAGGTGCAAGGTCTTGGCGCAATCGGCATCGCCCTCCAGGGCTTTTTCAACGGCCTGCACCTGCCCGGCAATCCGCCGAACGCGGTTGAGCAGCTCGTCTTTGTGTTCGTGAATGTGCGACATACCTATACCCCCTACCCCTATATAGCGGGCATGGTCGCCGATGGCTTGGGCAATCGCAAGTTCGGGTGAGCATTCAAGGGATGAATGGATGCTGAAAGCAACTTCAATCCCATGTGCGAGCAGACTGGCGATGGCGATACCGAATATCAGAAAAGGAAAATCGAGCTTGATTTATATCAGTTTCGATATAGCCTGCTGATAGGTGACTTCTGCCATTCTTTGCAACACACCGCCGCAACGCGTTTCCGTATGAGCTATTACGCTTCTCCTTCCAACACAGGAGAAGTCGATGCCAAGACACAAGGAAGTGGTGTTTGTCGGAAGTGCACTCAAGGATCTGAGAGCTTTTCCCTTGGATGCTCGCAGAGCTGCGGGATTTCAATTGGATCTGTTGCAACAGGGAGACGATCCTTTCAATTGGCGCCCAATGAAAACAGTAGGACAGGGTGTCAATGAAATCAGAATCATCGAGGACTCAGGAGCGTTTCGAGTGTTTTACGTGGTCAACCGGCCCGACGCGATTTATGTACTGCACGCCATGCAAAAGACCACTCGCAAAACTGAAACGCGAGATATCGAACTGGCACGCGCCCGATACCAGGAAATAGGTTAAGCCATGAAGGATCATCAACACCCTCCCCAGCATTTCTCAAGCGTCTGGGACGCACTGGAAGACACGCCGCAGGACGCGGCCAACATGCGCCTGCGGGCCAAACTTATGCGCACGCTTTGCGAGACGGTTCGTGCCTGGGAGCTTCCTCAAAAGGACGCCGCCAAGCGCTTGGGAATTACTCAGCCACGCCTCAATGACGTACTCAACGGGAAAATCGACAAATTTTCTCTGGATGCGCTGGTCAATCTGTCGGCCGCAGCGAAACTGGAAGTAGACATATGCTTCCCCCTGATCGCACCACCGCACTGGGCCTGAAGGCAGCTCGGATTCTTGGGCAAAGAGGCGGTGTCTTTATTACATTCGCCTCAATCCTCCCGCGTCAAAACCTCCAGCAATTCAATCTCGAACACCAGATTCGAATTCGGCGGAATCTTGCCCATCGTTCGCTCGCCGTACCCCAAATGCGCCGGCACCAGCAGTTTGCGCTTGCCGCCCACTTGCATGCCCATCAGCCCCTGATCCCAACCCTTGATCACCCGGCCAGTGCCAATCACGCACTGGAAAGGTTTGCCACGGCTGTGGGAAGAATCGAACTCGCTGCCGTCTTCCAGCCAGCCGGTGTAATGGGTGGTAATCAGCGCGCCTTTGACGGCAGCCTTGCCCTCGCCCACCTGGAGATCGATTACCTGCAGTTCATCCGTCATGACATTCACTCAATTGCTTTACTGGCGGCCGTTTTCCCAGAAATGCCGGTGATTGGCAAGCCGATGGCGCAGAGCAACGCTATTAATTCGCGGATTGTGAATCTGGCGATGCAGGAGGCCAGACACAGCAGGATTTTGGGGCGGGAAGCCCTGCACGAGTGCATGCGCAGGGCCTTTGAGTCGGGGGATTAACGCTCGACAGGCTGCATCTCAACGATAGTGCCGTTGGTGATCATGACCATCACGTACTTGTCGTTGATCTGCACCCACTGCGCCTGGTCGATCGGTGCTTTCAAACCTTTCTGTTTCCAGTTCTTCAGTGCTTTGTCGCTGCGCTGATAGATGTCCGGGGCGCGGTCGTTGACCTTCAATTCACGGTCGCTGGTCGGCGATTGGACGGTGGGTTCGCTTGAGGTTTGCGCCGCTTGAACAAGTGGGCTGATCCCGGCAATGCCGGCGACGAGGGCCAGGCTGGCGATTAGGGTTTTGCTGTTCATCGGTGAACCTCCTTCAGATGGGTGATGCCTGTACTCCGACTGCTGAGTCAGGAAATCATTCCTTGTTTTTTGCCTGGGCTGGTTGGGGGATTGTAGTTGGCAGGCAGATCGTCATCGCTGGCAAGCCAGCTCCCACAGGGCCGCTGATGAAACAGGATGTGTGATCGACCCGGGAAACTGTGGGAGCGAGCTTGCTCGCGAAGGGGCCGGCACATTCAGCATCTTCATTGCCTGACCCAAAGTCATCGCGAGCAGGCTCACTCCTACAGGTTTGGCGGTGTTGCAAGATTTGTGTTCGACCCCGCTCCCACAGGGCCTGGTGGTGTTTCAGGGGATTGATCCGCTTTGCACATCAATCCATGCCAACAATGCAATTAACATCCGGTTACACCTGCGCGACCATCCGCCGCAATAACAACCGTGCGCCGCTTCCACGTCGCGCACGTCATAAAAGCGGTGGAGATTTTTCTATGACAGCCTCAATCCCACACGGCGGCTCGCGAGCCGGCGCCATTTTCCGGGTCACCTCGGGCAACTTCCTCGAACAGTTCGACTTCTTTCTGTTCGGCTTCTACGCCACGCAGATTGCGGCGGTGTTCTTCCCGGCGAGCAGTGAGTTCGCTTCACTGATGATGACTTTTGCCGTATTCGGCGCAGGCTTTCTGATGCGTCCGCTGGGGGCGATCGTGCTCGGCGCCTACATCGATGACGTCGGTCGGCGCAAAGGTCTGATCGTCACCCTGTCGATCATGGCCAGCGGTACGATCCTGATTGTGCTGGTGCCCGGATACGAAACCATTGGTCTGTTTGCCCCGGCGCTGGTGCTGATCGGACGGCTGTTGCAAGGCTTCTCTGCCGGTGCGGAACTGGGCGGAGTTTCGGTGTACTTGTCGGAAATCGCCACGCCCGGCCGCAAGGGCTTTTTCACGGCCTGGCAGTCGGCCAGTCAGCAGGTGGCGATCATTGTCGCTGCGGCGCTGGGCTATGCGCTGAACGCGTGGATGGCGCCGAGCGTGGTGGCCGATTGGGGCTGGCGCATTCCGTTTTTCGTCGGTTGCATGATCGTGCCGTTCATCTTCCTGCTGCGCCGTAACCTGGCGGAGACCGAAGAATTCGCTGCACGCAAACACCGCCCGAGCATGAAGGAAGTGTTCCGCACCCTCGGCCAGAACTGGGGCGTGGTACTCGGCGGCATGCTGATGGTCGCGCTGACCACCACTGCGTTCTACCTGATCACCGTGTACGCGCCGACCTTCGGCAAAACCGTGCTGCACCTGAGCACTTCCGATGCGTTGCTGGTGACTTTGCTGGTGGGCGTGTCGAACTTTTTCTGGCTGCCGATTGGCGGCATGTTGTCCGACCGCATCGGACGGCGCCCGGTGCTGATCGCCATGGCGCTGCTGGCCCTGGCCACCACCTATCCGGCGCTGTCGTACCTGGTGCAGGCGCCGAGCTTCAGTCACATGTTGCTGTCGCTGCTGTGGCTGTCGTTCATCTACGGCATGTACAACGGCGCGATGATTCCGGCGCTGACCGAGATCATGCCGGTGGAAGTGCGGGTGGCCGGTTTCTCCCTCGCCTACAGCCTGGCGACCGCGATTTTCGGCGGCTTCACCCCGGCGATGTCGACCTTCCTGATCCAGTACACCGGCGACAAAGCGGCACCGGGTTACTGGATGAGCGTCGGCGCACTGTGCGCGTTGTGCGCCACGTTGTACCTCTATCGTCGCGCAGGCGGCCGTCTGCAATCGGTTGCCGCATAAGGAGCAATCACCTTGAAAAAACTGATCAATCTCGGCGCTATCGCCCTCTTCGCTTTCAGCGCCCTGGCCCATGCTGAACAGCTGAACGTGATGACGTCGGGCGGCTTCACCGCCGCCTACAAAATCCTCGGCCCGAAATTCGCGGCCGCCACCGGCAACACCCTCGATACCCAGCTCGGTCCGTCGATGGGCAAAGCCCCGGAAGCGATCCCCAACCGCCTCGCCCGCGGTGAGCATGCCGACGTGGTGATCATGGTCGGCTATGCCCTCGATGACCTGATCAAACAAGGCAAGGTCGACCCGGCCTCGCGGGTCGAACTGGCGGATTCACGGATCGGTCTGGTGGTGCGTGAAGGCGCGCCGAAGCCGGACATCAGCAGCGTCGAAAGCCTGAAGAAAACCCTGCTCGACGCACAATCGGTGGCCTACTCCGACAGCGCCAGCGGCGTGTACATCGAGAAGGAGTTGTTCAACAAACTCGGTGTCGAGGATCAACTGAAACCGAAAGCGAAGATGATCCCGAAAGTCCCGGTCGGCTCGGTGGTCGCCACTGGCGATTATCAACTGGGCTTCCAGCAGGTCAGCGAATTGCTGCCGGTGCCGGGGGTGAGTTTTGTCGGGAAGATTCCGGAATCGGTGCAGTCGGTGACGCGGTTTGCCGCCGGCATCCCGGTCGGCGCGCAGCATCCGAAAGAGGCCAAGGCCTTGCTCGACTACCTCGCCGCGCCTGCCGCTCAGGCTGACGTGCAGGCCACCGGGCTGGATTCGGTCAAGCGCTGATCGTTGGCGGCTGGACTTTCATTTCCACCACCAGCCGCTCCAGTTCCAATGCTGCCGGGGTCAACGTGCGACCCCGGCGCTTGATGATGCCGACACTGCGCATCACTTGCGGATCGGTCAACGGCACTCGCGTCAGAATCGGATGATCCGGTCCGGGCATCGCCATCAACGGCACCGCCGCCACTCCCAGCCCCGCTTCCACCAGACCGATCATCGTCGTCACGTGCCGCGTCTCGCAGATGCTCGGGCGCTGCGGCACCACGCTGCTCAAGGCCTGATCGAGCAGGAAACGGTTGCCGGACGTCTTGTCGAGCGAGATGTAGTCCTGCTGATAGAACTCGTCCCAGCTCACGCTGCTGCGTCCGGCCAACGGGTGATCGCGACGACAGGCGACCACATAGCACTCCTGCACAAGCGGTTCGAAATCGACTTTGGCATCCTGCGTGCCCAGAAAACTCAAACCGAAATCCGCCTCGCCGTTGACCACCGCGCTGAGCACATCGTGGGCGCTGGAGTCGAGGACTTTGACCTTGATCCGTGGAAATTGCTGGTGATAGCGAGCGACCACTCGCGGCATGAAGTAATACGCCGCCGACGGCACGCAGGCAACGGTAACGTGGCCCAGACGCGTGGAAGCCACTTCACTGATCCCCAGCAATGCCACATCCAGATCATCGAGCAAACGCTCGACGCTGGGCATGAACCCGCGCCCGGCCTGGGTCAGGCTGACCTTGCGCGTGGTGCGCTCGAACAGCTTTACGCCCAGTGCGTCTTCAAGCTTTTCGATGCGTCTGCTCAGGGCCGGTTGTGACAGGCGCACGGTGTCGGCAGCCTTGCGAAAACTGCCCTGCTCGACCACGGCGCGAAAAGCTTGCAGGTCGTTGAGATCGAAGTTGATGGCCATGGCGGAACTCGCAGGAATTGATTCGCAAAGGCTATCAATGTAACCAACTGATGCAAATTATTACAGACTCACACCGCCCCTGTAGGAGCTGCCGCAGGCTGCGATCTTTTGATCTTGATATTGATCCTCAAAAACAACATCAAAAGATCGCAGCCTGCGGCAGCTCCTACAGGGATCTTCGGTGGATCTTGAATCGATTCAGCCTTTATCCTTGTTGCCCCCGCCGTACCGCTGTCAGGAGTTGTGTCATGCCCCATGAAGGCAATCTGTTACAAGCCGCTGTCGTGTTTCTCTTCGCAGCCGTTCTCACCGTGCCCCTGGCCAAGCGTCTGCAACTGGGCGCGGTGCTCGGTTATCTGTTGGCGGGGGTGATCATCGGCCCGTCGGTGCTGGGCCTGATCGGTAATCCGCAGAGCGTCGCGCATATTTCCGAACTGGGCGTGGTGTTGCTGCTGTTCATCATCGGCCTTGAGCTGTCGCCACGGCGCTTGTGGGTGATGCGCAAATCGGTATTCGGCGTGGGTCTGGCGCAGGTGCTGCTGACTGCAGCGGTGATCGGCGTACTGGCGTTGTACGTGTTCGGTCAGCCGCTGAACAGTGCGATTGTGCTCGGCCTTGGCCTGGCGCTGTCGTCCACCGCATTCGGCCTGCAAAGCCTGGCCGAGCGCAAGGAACTGACCAGCCCGCACGGGCGGCTGGCGTTTGCGATTCTGCTGTTTCAGGACATCGCGGCGATCCCGTTGATCGCGCTGGTGCCGATGCTCGCCGGCAGCGCCCACGCCAGCAGCAACGCGGAAAGCCTGAACCACGGTCTGCAGGTGCTCGGCGGGATCGCCGTGGTGGTGGTCGGCGGGCGTTATCTGTTGCGTCCGGTGTTCCGCGTGGTGGCGAAAACCGGTCTGCCGGAGGTGTCTACCGCCACCGCATTGCTGGTGGTGATCGGGACGGCGTGGCTGATGGATCTGGTTGGCGTGTCAATGGCGCTTGGGGCTTTCCTCGCTGGCCTGCTGCTGGCGGATTCGGAGTATCGCCATGAACTGGAAGCGCAGATCGAGCCGTTCAAGGGCTTGCTGCTCGGGTTGTTTTTCATCAGCGTCGGCATGGGCGCCAACCTGAGTCTGCTGCTGAGTGCGCCGATCACCGTGCTGGGCCTGACGCTGCTGCTGATCGGCTTGAAGTTGCCGCTGCTGTTTGTGGTCGGACGCCTGGCGGGTGGGCTGACCAAAGTCAGTGCGATCCGCCTCGGTATCGTCCTTGCGGCCGGCGGTGAATTTGCCTTTGTGGTGTTCAAGATCGGTCGCGATCAGGGCCTGTTCGAACCGCGCCTGTATGACCTGCTGGTACTGACCATCACTCTGTCGATGGCGTTGACGCCGTTGCTGTTGTTGATCTGTGCGCGATTGGTCAGCCCGAAAGTGCAGCCGGTGGAGGTGCCGGAGAAATTCCGCGAAATCGACACCGAAGCACCACGCGTGGTGATCGCCGGCATGGGGCGGATGGGCCAAATCGTGGCGCGGATTCTGCGCGCACAGAACATCAAGTTCGTGGCGCTGGACACGTCGGTGGAAACCATCGAACTGTCGCGCAGTTTTGGCGGCGTGCCGGTGTTCTATGGCGACCCGATGCGCCCGGAAATCCTCAATGCGGCGAAGGTGGGCGAGGCGGAATATTTTGTCATCGCCACGGATGACCCGGAGACCAACATCAAGACCGCCGAGATCGTGCGCAAGCTGTATCCGCACATGAAAATCATCGCCCGCGCACGTAACCGTCAGCATGTGCATCGTCTGGTGGACGTCGGCGCCGAGCCGATTCGTGAGACCTATTACTCAAGCCTGGAAATGAGCCGCCGCACGCTGGTCGGGCTGGGTCTGACCCAGGCCCAGGCCGATGCGCGGATCAAGCGCTTCAAACATCACGATGAGCAGGTGCTGGAAGCCCAGCACGCGATCTACGACGACGCCGCCAAAGTCCTGCAAACCGCCCAGGAAGCCCGGGCGGAGCTGGCGCGATTGTTCGAGTCGGATCAACTGGAAGAGGAAGCGCGCAAGGCCTGACCTCCTTGCCCAGATCCAGATTTCGTACCGACAGGCCTGACGCCTTCGCGGGCAAGCCCGCTCCCACAGGTTTTGTGAACGCCCGAAAACCCTGTAGGAGCTGCCGCAGGCTGCGATCTTTTGATCTTAAAAGATCGCAGCCTGCGGCAGCTCCTACAGGGGATTGGGTCAGGCCAGCTCTAATTCGCGCTCTTGCTTGACCGGTGCAGTCTCAAACCGATCCGCGAGGAACGGCGTGATATCCAGCGGCAGCGTTTCCTGGTTGACCAGTTTGTCCAGCAGCACCCCGGTAATCGCCGAGGTCAGGATGCCGGTGCGAAAGTGCCCGCAGGCATTCAGATACCCCTCCACCCCGCGCATCGGCCCCAGGATCGGCAGTTCATCCGGCGAGCCCGGGCGCAAGCCGGCCCAGGTGCGCTTGAGATTGACGTCCTTGAGTTCTGGCAGGCAACGCACCGCGCCCTGCACCAGCCCGGCGATTTCCGGGTAGGTGGTGGTGACGTCGAAGCCTTTGTCTTCGGTGGTGCTGCCGATCAGGATCTCGCCGTTGTCCTTCTGCGCCACATAGCAGTCGCTGGTGGTCAGGCAGCCGTTGAGGATCTTCGGCATGCGCTCGGTCAGCAGGATCTGGCCCTTGACCGGTTTCACCGGGATACGAATCCCCGTCGCCCACTCACTCAAGTCCGCCGCCCAGGCACCAGCGGCGTTGATCAGGGTCTTGCAGTGGAACACGCCCTCCTCGGCCGTCTGCACGCCCGTCACGCGGCTGCCGTGGTGCAACACACCGGTGACGTTGGTGTTGACGAAGATGTCGACGCCATTCTGCCGCGCGCCTTCCATGTAGGCATCGGCGAGGCGGAACGGGCTGACCTGGTGATCGCAGAGAAACTCCAGCGCACCCCGGGCCTCGTGGCTGACACTCGGTTCGGCTTCACGCAGCGCGGCCTGATCGAGCCAGCGCACCTGATCGGCCAGATGCGGAATGCAGCTGACAATGTGCTCGGCGTAGAGGCGGTCCTCGTCGTCATAAATGACGAACTTCAGCCCGGTCCTTTCGAACTTGAAATCCATCCCGTGCTTGTCTTTCAGCTCGCGATGCAACGCCGGGTACAGCGCGTTGGACTGCAAGGCGAAATCGAAGAACGACTCTGGCAGGATGTGCGGCGTACTGGCGTCCACCGCGACCGCCGCGCCCTGGGTTTCGCGCTTGCGGTTGGCCGACATCATGCGGAAGAAAATCACCCCGCAGCCCAGCCCCACCGACTCGCCAATGGCCCACAAGCCGCCGGCCGAAGCGCGGGTCGCATTGCCCGGGCGCTTGGCGTCGATCAGCGCGACCTTCAGATTCTCGCGCTTGGACAATTGATAGGCACAGGACGCCCCGATCACGCCGCCGCCGGCAATGACCACGTCATAGAACTTACTCATGGGAAGCGGCCTCCGTGCCGACGGACTGGAAAGCGGAAAAAGGAATCGGATCGATCGGGAAACGCGGGCGCAGCCAGCCGACGTCCTTGCGCCCGGTGGCCTGACGCAAACGGTCGCTGCAGTAGCCGACGCACATCCGTCCCTGACAATCGCCCATGCTCACGCGGGTGCGCATCTTCAGGCTGGCGATGTCCTGCACGCCCTGCTCCAGCGCCAGATCAATGTCCGCGCGGGTCGCATGTTCGCAGCGGCAGATCACCGTATCGGCGGCCGGCAAAGCGGTCTGGCCGACACCGCGTTCGGTGTAACGGTCGACGGCTGCGCGAAAACGCACGATGGATTTGAGTTTGCCCAGATAACGGTCGCGGCGAACCCGCGCCAGCTCTTCTTCGATCACCCCGCGTTGCAGGAGGATCGAGGTGGCGGCGATCTTGCCGGCAAGCATCGCCGCTTCACCGCCGCGAATTCCACCCATGTCACCGGCCAGGTGCACGTGCGGCTCGTTGCTTTGCTGCCAGTTGTTCGAATTGGCGCGCAGGTAGCCGTCGTCGCTGAAACCGTGATCGAGACCCATCTGCTGACTGAGTTGCGTGCGCGGGATGAAGCCGTAACCGACCGCCAGGGTCTGGGCTTCGAAGCGCTCGATCCGCGTCAGATCAGGCTCCCAGGTGGCCGAATACGGCGCAACAGTCACGCTCTTCAGTTCACCTTCGCCATGCGCTTCGACCACGCCCCAGCCATAGTTCATCGGGATGCCGTGCAGTTTCAGATACGCAAGCATGCTCAGGCCGTCGAGGAACAGTTGCGGTTTGTTCAGCAGCGCCAGGCTTTCGCGGGCGATCTTGCCGAACGCGCAGGCTTCATACACCCCCGCGACCTTGACCCCCGACGCATGCAGCTGCGTCGCCACCAGCGGCAGCAGCGGCCCGGTGCCGGCGATGATCACCGGCCCTTGCGGCTTGACCACGCCACTTTTGATCTGCAGTTGAAGGCCACCGAGCATGATCACCCCCGGCAGGGTCCAGCCGGGGAACGGCACGCTGCGCTCGTGGCAACCGGCGGCCAGCAGCAATTGCGGATATTCGATCTCGTGCAATTGCTCGTCGCCGTCGAGCACCACCAGCGCGCGGGTGCCTTCGGCGCCGACCACGCGGTGATTGAGGCGCACGTCGATCAGCCCGGATTGCTCCTGAAAATCACCGTGCAGTGTGCTCAGGGCTTCGGCATAGCGCGGCCCGAGATAATCCAGTTGCACGCCGTCGCGCAGCGGCCCGCGATAGACCACGCCGCCGAGGCGCGAGGCTTCTTCGAGCAAGGTGCAGCGCACACCATGGCGCGCCAGTTCGATGGCCGCCGCCATCCCCGCCGGACCACCGCCGACGATCACCGGTTGCAGGCTCATACAACCTCCTGCTCGTTGATGCGGTTGACCTGGGTTTCAATCTGCATGCCGTCGCGCACCACGGTCTGGCAGGCGCGGCGCTTGTGGCGGCCGTTGATTTTCACCAGGCAGCACTGGCACACGCCCATGCCGCAGTAAGCACCGCTGATCTGGTTGTGATCGTTGCGTGCGACCTGGCGCACGCCGAGGGACTGAATCACGCTGAGGACGGTTTCGCCGATGGCCGCGCTGACCGCTTGGCCGTTGATGTGGACAGTCATATCCGCCTGGGTCAGGGGCTGGATATCGAAGGTGCGTTCTAGGCAGTGCATTACGATGTTCATCCGTGAAAAGGTTCGGGTGGGGTTTACGTCAGCTCCTTGCTGCGCTCTGCCTGGCGACCCGCTCTGATTATTTGATGGGGGTCTGCCGGGCTACTCCATGAGCGCAGCAAATTGCGCACCGGAGCACTGTAGTCGATACCGCGACAAGGGCCTGGATCTTTTAAGTTAGGTGATATCGCGAGAGTGAATATTGATCCAGATCGACAAATCCACCTCTACCCGTGTAGGAGCTGCCGAAGGCTGCGATCTTTTGATCTTGATCTTGAAAATCAAAAGATCGCAGCCTTCGGCAGCTCCTACAGGGAGCATGTGGCGGGCATGAAAAAGCCGCTTTCACCGTGAAGTGAAAGCGGCCGAGGCATGGGCCTCAATGGAGCATTTGAATCAGTGTACGAACAGGGCGATCAGGATGATGATCGGGATCGGCACACCGAGGAAGAACAGAAGTAGAGAGCGCATGGTGATTCTCCTTGTTAACGAACTGGAGGCAGTGTGGTGGTGGTGGCGTAGGTTTCGACTTCGACGTACTCGACAGCATCCCGGCGACGACCGCCGAAGGTGGCTGCGAGGCTGGCGAAGAACGCACCGGCCAACAGTGCAATGAACATCCACAGCGAAGTCCAGGCAGCGACTTTGGCAGCGGTGTCGGCAGCCTGTTGGGCTTTGACTTTGGCGTCAGCGATGGCTTTCTGAGTGCGGGCATAGACGTCGTCGACACGTTTCTCGGCGTCGGCCTGACTCAGGTTGGTCCGTTGTGCGACCAGTTGTGCGAGGTAGGTACGGTCTTCAGGGCTGAGTTGGCCGTTGGCCAGGCTCTGGGCGAAGATCCGGGTCACCGCACCGTGGGCGGCGTCGTCGCTGACGGACGCTGGGCGGTCGTCACGGAACAGGCTGTCGACAAAGTAACCGTACTGGTCGCTGTTGGTGTTGGCTGCGGCAGTACCGGCCGCTTGAGTCGCGGCAGCCGCTGCGCCACCGGCAACACTGGCACCGGCCTGCACACCTCCGCTGATTACACTGCTGACCGAACCGACCACCAGCACAGCGGTGACCAGCGTGGCCACGCACCAGGCGAGGAAACCATGGGCGGTATCACGGAAATACACTTCATCACCGTGCATGTTGGCCCACTTCACCCGCAGACGACCGGCGATATAGCCACCGAGGCCTGAGGCGATGATTTGCGTCGCCGCCAGCCAGACAATCGTCGAAATCCCCAGACCCTTGGCGCTGATGCCTTCCCCGGCCCAAGGTGAAACGGCAGAGAATCCCAAACCGAAGCCAAGCAGCACCAAAATCATCGACAGTGCTGCGGCCGCCGCTGCGCCCGCGAAAATCGCGCCCCAGGACACGCCTGACACGTTGCTCGACTCTCCTTCGAAGGCAGGATAAAACCCATCAGGGGATCTATTCATTGTTGTAGTGCTCCAGGCATGAAAAATGGTGTTACAACTCGTCATCAGATGAATTGCAGCGACCGTGCCATTCGCCAACTTTAAATAAGTCGTTATTTTTCAACAGGTTAAAAAGACTGAACTTCTTAGGACCATGCAATTTGCAACAATCGGCCGAAAGCAGCGGGTTTTATGCATTGAAGCCAAATCCGCAACGCTGTCGGAATTTGCAGGAGTGACAGGCTATACATGAAAGTTAATTTAAAGCGCGCCGGAAAATACTTGGCAAAATGCTGCCATTCCGTTTGAACCGATCAAGGCTTGCTCTATGACTCGTATTTTGACCATCGAAGACGACGCCGTGACTGCCCGTGAAATCGTCGCCGAACTCAGCAGCCACGGCCTGCAAGTGGATTGGGTCGACAATGGCCGCGAAGGCCTCGACCGTGCCGTCAGCGGCAACTACGACCTGATCACCCTCGACCGCATGCTGCCGGAACTCGATGGCCTGGCCATCGTGACCACCCTGCGCACCATGGGCGTTGCCACGCCGATTCTGATGATCAGCGCCCTCTCCGATGTCGATGAGCGTGTACGCGGCCTGCGTGCCGGCGGCGATGATTACCTGACCAAACCGTTCGCCACCGACGAGATGGCGGCGCGCGTGGAAGTGCTGCTGCGCCGCCAGAACAGTGTCGCCACCCAGGCCACCACGCTGCAGGTCGCCGACCTCGAACTGGATTTGATCAGCCACGAAGCACGCCGCGCCGGGCAGGTGCTGACGCTGCTGCCCACCGAATACAAGCTGCTGGAATTCCTCATGCGCAACAGCGGGCAGATCCTGTCGCGGATGATGATTTTCGAAGAGGTCTGGGGTTATCACTTCGACCCGGGCACCAACCTGATCGACGTACACATCGGTCGTCTGCGCAAGAAGATCGACGCGGCGGGCAACGTTCCGCTGATTCGCACGGTACGGGGCTCGGGTTATGTCATTGCCGAACCCGTCTGACGGCTGGCGTTCCTCCAGCAGTCGACTGCTGGCGCTGTACAGTTCGCTGTTCGTGGCGTGGAGCGCGATCCTCATGGGGGTCATGTATTTCGAGGTCTCCGGTTACCTCGACAACCTCGCCAAGCATTCGCTGATGCAACGTCAGCATCTGTTTTCGCACTTTCGCGGTGAGCAACTGGAAGAAGCCCTCGCCGCCAGCATGACCTTCGATATCCGCGGCATCGACGCCTATGGCCTGTTCGATGCCCAGGGCGTGTACCTCGGCGGCGCCCTGCAGCAGTTGCCCGAAGGTCTGCCGCTGGATGGCAAGATCCACACGCTCGACGACTGCGCCGACTCCGACGACCCGACCCTGCCCGCCGACAGTTGCGACGCGGTGGCGACCCAGACCCGCGACGGTCGCTGGCTGGTGTTGTTGCGCGATAACGGTTCGTTGTTCGCGGTGACGCGGATCATCCTGCATGCGTTGTTCTGGGGGGTGTCGCTGACGATCCTGCCGGGGATTGCCGGTTGGCATCTGCTGCGCCGCCGGCCGATGCGCCGTATCCGGGCAATTCAGGACAGCGCCCAGGCAATTGTCGCCGGCGACCTGACTCACCGCTTGCCGCTGTCCAATCGCCGCGATGAACTGGACATGCTCGCCGCCATCGTCAACGCCATGCTCGATCGCATCGAACGGCTGATGCATGAAGTCAAAGGCGTGTGCGACAACATCGCCCATGACTTGCGTACGCCGCTGACGCGTTTGCGCGCGCAGTTGTATCGCATGCAGCAGCAGGCCGGTGAAGGTTCACAGGAAGCGGCGCAACTGGATCTGGTGCTGGCGGAAGCGGATACGCTGATGGCGCGGTTTCGCGGATTGCTGCGGATTTCCGAACTGGAAGATCGCCAGCGCCGCTCGGGTTTCGTCGAGCTGGACCCGGTGCAGTTGCTGGAAGAACTGCATGAGTTCTATCTGCCGCTGGCGGAGGAAGGTGAACTGCTGTTCGTGCTGAACATGCCGGAAACCCTGCCACCGCTCAATGGCGACCGGGCGTTGTTGTTCGAGGCGCTGGCCAATCTGTTGAGCAACTCGATCAAGTTCACCCCGGCAGGCGGCACGGTGATTCTGCGTGGCGTGAATGATGGCGGGCATACGCGGATCGAGGTTCACGATTCCGGGCCGGGGATTCCCGAGGCGGAGCGTGAGGCGGTGTTTCAGCGCTTCTATCGTGCCGAGGGTGGACAACCGCAGAGCGGCTTTGGCCTGGGCCTGTCGATCGTCGCGGCGATTGTCAGCCTGCATGGCTTCAATCTTGAAGTGGGCAGCAGTGAGTTGGGCGGGGCGAAACTGGTGCTCGATTGTCGGCAGAGTTTGATCGCCAACTCCTGATCCCCTGTGGGAGTGAGCCTGCTCGCGATGATGGTGGATCAGCCAACCTATTTGTTGAATGACCCACCGCTATCGCGAGCAGGCTCACTCCTACGATCCGCGGTCCTGAAAACATGCGATCCCCTGTGGGAGCTGGCTTGCCAGCGATGACGGTGCTTCAGTCGATATCGGTATTGACTGGACCGCCGCTATCGCTGGCAAGCCAGCTCCCACAGGTTTTTGTTGGATTGATCAGGCCGGGTAGTTGGCCCGCAGTGCCTCAAGCCCACCCTGATAGATGCCGCTGAACAGCGCCACCACTTCCTCATCGCTCACACCTTTGGCGTTGAAGCGGCCCGACCATGTCACCCGGGCGCCCTGCCCCTGGGCTTCGACCTTGATCGTTGCCAGGTAATCGGTGGCCGGGAACGGCGCCTGTTCGATCGAGTAGCTGTAGGTCCTGGCGGCGTTGTCGAACGCTTGCAGACGCTCGATCACCACGCCGCCATCGGCGGTTTGCAGGGTGCGCACGCGCCCGCCTTCGCTCAGCTCACTGTTGGGAATGAACGGCAGCCAGTCCGGCAGCGTGTTGAAGCCGCCGATCAATTGCCAAACCTGGTCGGCCGAAGCCGGGATGTCGATGGTTGCTGATGCAGTTGCCATAAATAAAAGTTGCTCCAGAAAGATTCGGGTTCAGATCGCCATGCTGTCGACCACGCCGCCATCGACCCGCAGGGCCGCGCCGGTGGTCGCCGAGGACAGCGGCGAAGCGATGTAGGTGACCAGATGCGCGACTTCTTCGACATCCGCCACGCGCTGGATGATCGAGGTCGGGCGGGCCTTCTGCACAAAGGCATCGGCTTCATCGCGCAGGCTGCGGCCGGATTCGGCAGCGGCGTCCTTGAGCATCTGCTCCAGGCCATCGGTGAAGGTCGGCCCCGGCAGGATCGCATTGACCGTGACGCCAGTGCCAGCCAGACGCTTGGCCAGACCATGGGACACCGCCAGATTGGCGCTTTTGGTCACACCATAGTTGAGCATGTCGGCCGGCGTCGCCACGCCGGATTCCGAAGACAGGAAAATGATCCGCCCCCAACCCTGCTCGACCATCGCCGGCGCGTAATGCCGCGACAGGCGCACGCCGGAAATCACGTTGACCTCGTAGAAACGCGTCCACTCGCTGTCCGGGGTGTCGAAAAAATCCACCGCATCGAAAATGCCGAGATTGTTCACCAGAATGTCGGCGCGCGGCTCGGCGGCGAACAGTTTTTCCGCGCCTTCGGCGGTGCCCAGATCCGCCGTCAGACCGCGCAATTGTGCAGCCGGCACCTTCTGCCGAATGATCGCCAGCGCCTGTTCGACCTTGGCCGTGTCCCGACCGATCACCACCACTGTGGCGCCGGCTTCGGCCAGCGACTGGCTGATGCCCAGACCAATGCCCGCGGTGCTGCCGCTGACGATTGCAAGTTTTCCACTCAGATCTATTTTCATGCTTTCACCTCATCGATTGGCAACGGTGCACGTTCGGACACCAGTTTTGCGTCACGCATGGCCTGCCAGAAACCGGCGGGAATCAGCGCCGACAATGCCGCGACATCTTCAGCAATGCGCCCCGGTTTGCTCGCACCCGGAATCACCGCAGCAACGGCGGGATTGGCCAGAGAGAATTGCAGGGCTGCCGCTTTTACATCGACGTTAAACGTAGCGGCAATGCGTTTGATCTGCTCGACCCTGGCGATGATCTGCGGGCTGGCCTTCTGGTATTCGAAGTGCGCGCCGCCGGCCAGAATCCCGGAACTGTACGGGCCGCCGACCACGATCTCGACGTTCTGCGCCAGCGCCGCGTCCATCAGACGTTGTAGCGCACGGTCGTGATCGAGCAAGGTGTAACGCCCGGCGAGCAGGAAACCATCCGGTTGCGCTTCCGTCAGATCGAGGGTCAGTTCGCACGGCTCGACCTTGTTCACACCCAGACCCCAACCCTTGATCACGCCTTCTTCACGCAGCCGGGTCAGCACTTTGAAAGCGCCGGTGCGGGCCTGATTGAAGTACTCCAGCCATTGATCGCCGTAGAAATCCTGAGCGATGTCGTGGACCCAGACGATGTCCAGGCGATCGGTCTGCAGGCGTTTGAGACTGTCTTCGATCGAGCGCAGCGTGGCGTCGGCGCTGTAATCATTGACGATTTTGTTCGGCCGACCGTGTTCGAACACCCCGCTTTTTTCGCCCAGATCACGGGCGGCGGCGTCTTCGACTTCATCGAGAATCACCCGGCCGACTTTGCTGCTGAGCACGTAGTCATCGCGCTGGTACTGCTTGAGCGCCTCGCCGAGACGGATTTCCGAAAGCCCCGAGCCATAAAACGGTGCGGTGTCGAAGTAGCGCACACCGGCATCCCACGCGGCGTGCACGGTGGCTTGCGCTTCGTCTTCGGGGATGGCTCGGAACATGTTACCCAGTGGCGCGGTGCCGAAGCCCAGTTGGCCGGGCAATTTGTCTTTCAAGCTCATTGCGTTGTCCTCATAGGTGTCTGGTCTGTATGACCGTTGAGCAGATCCTAGATTGCCGGACTTAGACCGTCCAAGACATAATGCGCAGCACTTGAGTCCCCAAAGGTCTGACATGATCGACATCCGCCAATTGCGCTACTTCGTTGCCGTCGCCGAAGAAGAACACGTCGGCCGCGCGGCCGAACGACTGCATATTTCCCAGTCGCCGCTGAGCCGGCAGATCGCCCAGCTTGAAGAGCGCCTGGGCCTGACCCTGTTCGAGCGCAGTCAGCAACGCATCCGCCTGACCCGCGACGGCCAGACCTTTCTTGCCGAAACCCGCGCCCTGCTGACCCACGCCAGTCGCCTGGAATCCCTCGGCAAACGCCTGGGTCGCGGCGAAGAAGGCGGTTTGTGCATTGGGTACAGCGAGAACGCCATGCACGCCGGGGTGCTGCCCAATGCCCTGCGGGTGTTGCGGGTGGATCGGCCGAATGTGCACGTCGCGTTGTACAACCTGAGCTCTGCTGAACAACTCGAAGGCCTGCGTCAGCGTAGTCTCGATATCGCTTTGGTGAGTGAACCGCCGACCGATGACGATCCGGACCTGCTGGGGTTTCAGGTGCTCGACGATCCGATGTTGCTGGCGCTGCCGGAACAGCATCCGCTGGCCCGTCAGGCCGAGTTGCGTCCGCAGGATCTGGCGGGGCAGGAATGGATCGGCGTGCAAGCGCGTCAGGGCGCGGGCGACGAGTTCGTCAGTGCCTGCATTCGCGCGGGATTCACTCCCGATGTGCGCATGCAGGCCACCGAGCCGTTCACCGCGCTGGGGCTGGTGGCATCGGGGCTGGGGATCGCGATGATCCAGAAAGGCCTGAGCCACAACGCCCCGCCCGGGGTTGTGCTGCGCGAAGTGCCGTGGCTGGCGTTCACCACACCGCTGTGGGCGGCGTGGCACCGGATCAATTTGCGGCCATTGGTGGAGACGTTTCGCAAAGTCCTGACGGACCCAACCCCTTCTGACCAATCCACTCGCGCCAGTGGGGGGCAGCCTGCTGGCGATGGCGGTGGCAGAGTCGGCATCACTGTGGACTGACAATCCGCTTTCGCGAGCAGGCTCGCTCCCACCGGTACAGCGGTGACGGCGTAATTTGTGCCTGGCGCAAATCCCTGTGGGAGCTGGCTTGCCAGCGATGGCGTTGGCTCAGCCACATCCTTGCTAGCTGACACACCGCTATCGCTGGCAAGCCAGCTCCCACAATGGAATGGCGGTGTACCCGGTCTCTGCAGGGAGCACAAAACCTGTGGGAGCTTGCCTGCAAGCGATGGCGGCGGGTCAGTCACATCCTTGCTAGCTGACACATCGCTATCGCTGGCAAGCCAGCTCCCTCAGGTACAGCGGTGACGGCGTAATTTGTGCCTGGCGCAAATCCCTGTGGGAGCTGGCTTGCCAGCGATGGCGTTGGCATGTCCGGCATCGCTGTCGACTGACAGTCCGCTTTCGCGAGCAGGCTCGCTCCTACAGGTCTGGGGGGATTTCCGATTTCGGTTCGGCCCCGCCCTTTGTCAAAAGATCGCAGCCTGCGGCAGCTCCTACAGGGAGGTGGCCGCGGATCTACACTGAGCAGATCAGCAATGTGCCGTGAGGTGCCCATGAAAATGTCTGCGCAAATGACCGTGGTCGCGGTGCTGGCCACCCTTGCCTATCTGGGGCTGGCGGTGTGGGGCATTGGCGGGCCGGCGGTGTTCTTTTCGCATGGGGCGCTGGTGCTGGTAGCGCTGGCCACGGTGCTGATGGTGCTGGCGTCGTTGTTCACCGATGTGAACATGAGCTCGGGCGAGCGCGAGGACCGAGCCAATCGCTGGGTGATTCCGGCGTTCGCGGTGATTGGTCTGCTCAGCGGTTTTCTCCCGGCGTACTGCGATCGCATCGACTTCTGGACCTTCGGCGCTGAAGGCGTGCGTTGGCTCGGCGCGTTGCTGTTTATCGCCGGTGGCGCGCTGCGGCTGTGGCCGGTGTTTGTGCTGGGCCGGCGGTTCAGCGGTTTGGTGGCGATTCAGCCGGGGCATCGCTTGGTCACCGACGGCATCTACACACGCCTGCGCAATCCGAGCTATCTGGGGCTGGTGGTCAATGCCGTGGGCTGGGCGCTGGCGTTTCGTTCCAGCGTCGGGTTGATGCTGGCGGCGCTGACGTTGATCCCGCTGATCGCGCGTATTCACTCGGAAGAGGCGCTGCTGCGCGGGCAGTTTGGTGCGGAGTACGAGGCTTATTGCGCGCGTAGCTGGCGGCTTCTGCCGGGAATCTATTGATGCCCGTGTAGGAGCTGCCGCAGGCTGCGATCTTTTGATCTTGCTTTTGAAAATCAAAGTCAAAAGATCGCAGCCTTCGGCAGCTCCTACACGGGCGGCGTTGTGTCAGGTTTTTTGCAGGTGCAGTTGATTTTGGCTATCGAGGGTGACGCTTAGCGACTCATAGCTGTCGGTAGTCGCGTGGCGGGTTTCGAGCGGATGCTGGTGCGTCGTGGTGATGATCATCAGCGCTGCACCCGCCGCTTCCGCGGCCTGGATACCGACAGTGGCGTCTTCAAAGATCAGACAGTCAGCAGGCTCGATCCCAAGGCGTTTCGCCGCCAGACGGTAACCCGCCGGATCAGGCTTGCCAGCGGTCACATCCTCAGCCGTAATCATCACCGCAGGCTCTGCAATGCCCGCCGCCGCCATCCGCCGCAACGCCAGAGCCCGTGGCGCGGAGGTCACCATGGCCCAGCGTTCGGCAGGCAGGCTGGCGAGAAACGCCGCCGCCCCGGGAATCTGCACGATCCCTTCCACGTCGTCGATTTCCGCCTGCGCGATAAACGCCGCTTGCGCCTCGGCGTCTACCCCCGGCAGGTTCAGGCGGCGGATGGTGTCGATGGCGCGAGCACCGTGAATGGTCGGCAGGAAGCTCTCGACATCAACCCCGTGCCGCTCGGCCCACGCGGCCCAGACCCGCTCGGCAGCGGCGATGGAGTTGAGGACGGTGCCGTCCATGTCGAACAGGAACGCGCCGAACGCGCGGTCGAAGACGTTATCGTGAGCAGACAAAAGTCGCATCCTTTGACAGAACTGGGCGGATTGGCCGGGCAATGTAGCATTTTTGCCCGGCCATTCGTCCCGAATGGCTCAGTGCAGACGCGCGGCCTTGGACTTGAACGCGCTGTCGACACAGTCGAGCAACTGGCCGATGGCCCAGGGCTTCTTGATGAACGCCACCGGGTGCTTGACCCCGGAAGTCTCCGGGGTTTCATAACCGGACATGACCATCACCGGTTTGTCCGGCCAGCGCTCGCCGACCAGGTTGGCCAGCCCTGCCCCGTTGATTTCACCGGGCATGGTGATATCGGTCAGCAGCAACGCGACATCCGACGCATGCTTTTCCAGATACAGCTTGGCTGCATCCGCACTGGTTTGCGGCTCGACCTTGAAACCTTCCTCCTGAAGAATTTCGCAGAGAAACTCCAGAATCAACGGGTCGTCCTCAACCACCAGAATCAACCCGCCAGGAAGGAGCGCGCTCGGTGTCGGTGTTGGACTCATGAACTGGCACTCCCTGAATTGCATTAACGACTTAGCGGCTTGAATCCGCTGCTTATCTGGTATGAGCAGCGCGCCCTGCATAAATTCATTTTTGATACAGGTCTTTTCTTAACAGTCCTGATCAGCCTGCGCCGACGAGCGTTCGTCAGGTGGTTTTTGTGGTTAAAATGCCGGCCCTTTTGCTTGCCGACCATGACTGATGAACCCTGAAGCCCTCGCCACCCTCCGCGCCCATCTGCTGCCTGCAATCGCTGCGGCACCGAGCGAAACCCGCCGCCTGTTCCATGGCCGTGGGCGTTGCTGGCCAGGGCTGGAACAGTTGACGGTGGACTGGCTGCAAGGCGTGGTGCTGGTCTCGCTGTTCAAGGAGCCGCTGCCGGAGCAACTCGAAGCGCTCAAGCAATTGCTGCTCGACCTCAGCACCTCAGCCGAATGGCAACAGTGCGGCGCCCACACCTTGCTGCTGCAACATCGGTATTTGCCACAAAGCACCGCCGAATGGCTGCTGGGCAATGAAATCGACGAGATGAGCATCGTCGAGGGCGGCTTGCAGTACCGCGTCGACCTGGGCCGCAAGCAGAACGCCGGGCTGTTTCTCGACATGCGTTACGGGCGCAACTGGGTGCGTGAACAAGCGGCGGGCAAACGCGTGCTGAACCTGTTCGCCTACACCTGCGGGTTTTCCGTGGCGGCCATCGAAGGTGGCGCCAGCCATGTGGTCAACCTCGACATGTCCCGCGCGGCCCTGAGCCGTGGTCGCGACAATCACCGCTTGAACGGACATGACCTGAGCAAGGTGAGTTTCCTCGGCCACGACCTGTTCAAGTCGTGGGGCAAGGTGATCAACAGCGGCCCGTACGACCTGGTGATCATCGACCCGCCGTCGTTCCAGAAGGGCAGTTTTCTGCTGACCAAGGATTACCAGCGCGTGCTGCGCCGTTTGCCGGAATTGCTCACGGCGGACGGCACGGTGCTGGCGTGCATGAATGATCCGTCGTTTGGTTCGGACTTTTTGATTGATGGCGTAATGCAGGAAGCGCCGAGTCTGCGCTTTGAGCAGCGGCTGGAGAACCCGCCGGAGTTTGCGGATGTTGATCCCGAGAGCGGTCTTAAAGCGCTCGTCTTCAAACGCCTCGATTGACGTTACCTCCCGGGAACACCGCGGCCCCGCGTGGGAGCCAAGTGGTCTGGGAGGGAAATCGGTGATCACGTCGTGACCGCTACCACTCGTCACAAACACGCCCCTACCTGTCAGATCTGACAGTAGCCAAATCCCCCCGCTTGATCGCTCAATCACTCCACCGCCCCCCTTCGGCAGGAGTTCCCGTCATGCTGGTCCAACCCAAAAAGGCCATCGGTACACGCGCGCTGCTCGACCCCGAAATCCCCGGCGCCAAGTTGCTACCGGACGGCAAGTGGGCCATCAACCGCGCCGCCGCACTGCTCAATTTTCCGGCTCTGGGCCTGAAGGTGCAGCTCCCGGTCTGGTCGAACAAAGATCTGGGCGACAAGGTCGAGCTGCTGCTCAACAACGTTCCGGTCGACCAGCAAACCGTTACCCAGCCGGCCGAGCAGACCCAGCGCACCACCCTGTTCGTCGCACCGGGCCGCTTTCAGACCGGCGCCTGGGAGCTGGCCTATCGGGTGACACGAGTCGCTCAACAGCCGGAGCCTTTTGCTCCACCGCTCCAACTCGCGGTCAAACTGGAAATCCCCGCCGGCCAGGACACCAACCCAGAGCAGGGCCACTCCAACCTGCACATGGCTTTCAGGCCACCGGAAATTGTTCAGGACGGTGTCGACAAGGACACCGCCGAAAAAGGTGTGGACATTGTGGTGAATGCCGTACCCGGCAGTGGCTCCAACCTGCCTTATCCCGACATCGCCGTGGGCGACGTGATCATCGCGAGCTGGGGCGGCAAGCTGGTGGCGTCGGCGCCGGTCACTCAAGCGCAGATCGACGACCCGCTGAATAACCCGATCGTCATCCATATCAGTAAAGACATCATCCTGGCGGCGGGTGATTCCGGGAACGAAGGGCTGGCGGTTTCATTCTTTGTCAGAGACTTTGTCGACAACGACTCCGAGGACTGGTGCAAGGAAGCGCGCATTGTCGTCGACACCGGCAACTCGCGGCTGGATGCGCCGATTCTCAAACAGGCTGACGGCAACGAACTCGACCTCGACCAGTTAGGCAATGAACAATTGCTGCTCCAGGTCTTTGCTGCATCGTCCGACGACTTCAAACTCGGCGACATCATCATCATGCACTTGCAGGGCACCACCCTCGACGGCGACCCCGTGGCGGTCGACGCTCGCCAGCGCGTCGACAAAAATCCACCGCTTGTGGTCGAGGTGCCGATGGACAACGACGGTGCCCGGGCACTGGCAAAAACCCAGGGGGTGTTTTTCTTCGATCTGGAACGTGACGGCCGCATCATTCAACGCTCCAGAGGCCGCTTCATCAACATGAAGGGCGAACCCAAACGCCTGGCCGCCCCCATCGTCGAAAGCGCCGTGAGCGGTGCGCTGGATCCGGACCTGGCGAACGTGATCGTACGCATCCCCTACGATCCGCTGATTACCCCGGACAACGCCATCGAACTGCTCTGGAGCATCACCCTGGCGGACGGCACCGTTTTCGAACCCGAACTGGACTGGATCTTTCCGACTGAGGATGAGGCCAGTAACCCCGGCGGTTTCCCCGCCACCGTTCGAGGCCCCGACTACCTGAAACCCGGCGAAGGCGGCACCCTGAAGGTGTCGTACAACCTGCTCAGCGAAGGCGAGAACGACGAGGTCATTCGCCGGCCTTCCCTGCCCGCCGCGCCGCTGAACATCGGCGAGCCCAGGCTTGAGCTGGTTCCGCCCATCCTGCTCGGTGAACAGGACGGTGCGCTGGAACCCAAGGACCTGCCCAACGGCATCAGCGAAGTCACCTGCCCCAACCCGGTGAACAATCCGACCCTGCCCAAGGATGGGGTGCACTGGCAATTGCATGATGCGTCGAACAAGTTGCTGTTCGAAGACCACAAGACACTCAATGCCCTGAGCGCCGGCAAAGACGTTAAATTTCCGCTCAACGCCGCGTTTGTGCAGCAGTACTTTGAAGCCCGTCGCGGTGAACAGTTGAGTGTGCGCTACCACATCGTTCGGGAGGCGACGGGCAAGATCAGTTATTCGAATCCGTTGGTTTTTGTCGTCGGGGAAGTGGTGGAATTGGTACCACCAACTATTGACTCGGTGAAGGGTTTACCTGGCGAGGTGGAAATCCCGGATGGCGGTACGACTGTCGACACCATGGTCAAGCTGTCAGGGGCCGGGGCCAAAGGACAGAAAGTCCAGATCAAGGATGGCACCACCGTCAAAGGTACGGCTGACGTCGATCCACAGCGTGGTGACTGGGAGTTGGCGGTGACGGACTTGAGCCTGGGTGACCACCGTTTCACCGCCATCGCTCTGTATGGAAATGAGCAGGTATCGGATCCGTGGGTCGTGGTCGTGACGGCCCCCCTCGCCCCGACCGTACGCGGTCAGACCGGCAACACCTTCAAGCCGACTCTGCCTGAAATCGTGGTGCTGATCCCCGGGGCAAGCCTGCTCCACGATGACAAACTGAGCGTGCAATGGACAGGCGCCACTGCGGCAGCCGGCGGCTCCCACACCAGCCCGCTGCAACTGGTCAGCGAAGGGCTGCAGATCACGGTGCCGCTGTCGGTGTTGGCCTTCAGCCTCGGCAAAACCGTCACCGTGACGTACACCGTCATCCGCAGCGCTGTGCCTCGTACCTCGTTGCCGCTGTTGTTGAATATCGAAGCCCTGCCGGACTCAAGCTTGATCCTGCCGGTGATTCTGGACGCCGACAACAACGGCGCCGGTCCACAGTTCGATGTGAGTAAATTGACCGCTAATGCCACCTATCGCATGGGCGTCTGGCCGTTGATTGCCACAGGCCAATATGTCTGGCTGCGTCTGAAAGGGACGAACACGGATGGCAGCGACTACAACCTGCAGATCCATACGGCACCAGGCTCAATGGTCAGCACTCAGTGGCTCGATCAAGGCTATTACGAGCGGAGCATCGCCCTTGCAGGCTTGAGAAACCTCAAGGATGGCAGCACGCTGAGGATGGAATTCAAGGCAGCGTTCGGCAAGAGCACGAATGAAAGCGAGGCAGTGGTTTTCCCTGTGCGCACTTACATGATCAAAGCATTTGAAGATGTGCGGCCAGCAATTACCGGATCGAAAGACTCTAAAGAAGTAGCAATTGCCGAAGGCGCAATCACCGTTGATACCCAAGTCAAGCTTGAAGGAACCGGCGCCAAAGGGCAGAAAGTCCAGATCAAGGATGCCAATACCGTCAAAGGCGAAGCCACGGTTAACCTGACGACCGGCCTGTGGGAGTTGACCATGACAGGCTTGAGCTTGGCCGCTCACAGCTTCACCGCCACTGCGCTGTATGGCATTGGGCAGGTATCCACGCCGTGGACGTTGACGGTGACGGCCAATACCGCACTGACCATCACCTCAGTAAAAGATCAGAGCAACTGGAGCATTCCCGATAACGGTCATACCGTGCACACCAGCGTCACACTCACCGGCTCCGCGCCTATCGGCCAGAAGGTGGAAGTTTTCCTCGGCACGATCTCCAAGGGCTTCGCGGAAGCTGGACCCGACGGGATCTGGACCCATACCGTCAGCGAGTTAGCGCTGAACGTGCTGCACTCCTTAAAGGCCGTTGGCCAATACGCGAACAACCCGACGTCTAACCTCTGGCGTTTGACGGCGTTGAATGGCGTGGCGCCGGCCATCACCGCCGCGCATGATTCCAACGGGCAGCCGATCAATAATGGTGGCAACACTGTTGACCGCACTGTTCATCTGACGGGGACGGCGAATACCTTTCTTGAGGTGGAGATTTTCGACGGTGCCACCTCCACTGGCAAAAAGGACAGGGCCGATGACAAAGGTGAATGGACGGTTGAGCTGACGGGGCTGTCGATCGCACGCCATGATTACAAGGCCAAGGCGTTGTATGGCAGCGGGACCGAGTCGGAGGTGTGGGCGTTGACCGTGACGGACAGCGCTGCACCGATTTTCGTCGACCCTTCGACCATGTTTCTTCGCGGGGTGCGACTGATCAATGACTACGGATGGGCTCGAAAGCCTGAAACGGAGTCAGTGCGTCGGCGTGAGGCAACCGGCGGCGTCCCGCCCTATAAGTACACATCGACGGTTCCAGCCATCGCAAGCGTAACCGATGACGGGATAGTGACCGGCCTCCGGGAGGGGTCGACTGTCATATGGGTGAGAGACCAAAATGGCGCCCAAGCACAATTCCACGTCCAATGCAGCGAAATAACAATATACAAGGTAGTGAAGTCGTCGACCCCCGTGCCCGGAACCTACGCAGCGATTTCTGGATGGATAGCCTCAGTCCGAGGAGTGACGAATGAGTTTCTCATCCGCACATTGATGAATCACTTCAGTATCGAATACCCAGACGCTAGTGTTGTATTGAATCCATCCGAGCCACACGCCCCATGGCCGTACTGGGCTTATTACTTCCACTCCCCGGACTCCGACATCATTCGCGTCATATCTGCGGTATCTCCTGAAAATAAACGCTTCGACTCCTCTTCAATACTCTCGCCCCCCGAACGAGTCTCCGGATACGTCCTCGCGTTAGTCCCTGTCTGACAGGCCTCAAGGCCACTGATTATGAACAGGAAGAGGACGGATTCATTTGATGGCAATTGCGAGCAGGCTCACCACTACAAGGGATCTTTGCCGGGCACATAACCTGTGACCAACGCAGATCCCCTGTAGGCCTTCGCCTGCTCGCGATGAGGCCAGACCTATCAGCGCCTATTCCTTTGGCACAGCATTATCCAACGCCTGATTCACCGCCAACTCTCCCAGCATCACCACCTGCGCAATGCCCAACGCCGTATTACGACCCGGCCCCTCCAGCGTCCCGGCGAAGTCACCGAGCATGACCGTGGCTGAGGCCAGGGATTCGCAGGCGTTGGCCAGCAGCGATTCGGTGTCGGTTTGCGGGTTGACCAGGAACATGCTGCTGGGGGTGTAGGGGGTTGCCATGATGTTTGCGGGTGCGAGGTAGTGGTCTAGGGCGCGTTCGGCGGCTTCGTGGAGTTTTCTGGAGTTGCGGGATTCGTAGGGTGATACCGATTCTGTGATCGGCGGATTGGTTGGGGTTTCGGGCATCAGCTGGAACTCCGATCAAGGTACTTTGAATGAATTACTCACTGTAGGAACTGCCGCAGGCTGCGATCTTTTGATCTTGAAAAACAAAATCAAAAGGTCGCAGCCTGCGGCAGCTCCTACACGGGGACCGAGCAGTTAGTTCGGGATGCGGCGGCCGTCCAGTACCCGGTTGACCATCAGTTCACTGAGCATGATCACCTGATGCAGCATCAACATCGCCCGGCGCTGTGAGTGGTCGACGGTGTCGCCGATATCGCGGGCCATGTCGCTGGCGGCGGCCAGCGATTCGCAGGCTTCGACGAGCAAGGTTTCTTCGTCCACGGTGGGGTCGATGAGGAAGATTCTGTTCGACTGGCGTGACGAGGCTGTAGGGATCGAAATCTTCAGTGCGCCGGGGTTGAGGTAGAAGTTGATGGCGCGGTCGGTTGCCGCTTTTATCTTCTGCGGGTCGAGGGCTGGGTCGTACGGGATCGAGGTGTCCGGGGGGTTGGGTGTGGCTTTGAACATAAATGAAACTCCAATTTGAACAATAGGAGCCATCACCCTCGCTACCAAACGGCGGGTGGCGGCCATGCGCGGGTTGGTAGACCGGTCAAATTGGGTAACCCGGCGCTCACGAATGAGCCCCACGCATGCCCACCATACAAAGCCATATCTCAAAAAAGAAACAGCAATGAAGGTGTCGCAACAACGACAATTTAAGACGGGCTACCAAACCCGATCACTGATTTTCAGTGACAGGGATACGATATAGCCCGCCCCATAGCCGTGTAAGCCGGCGGATTCTGGCGTACGCGTAGGTAACGGCGCAAGGCGTTGTAGCCGTTATGGCGTAACGGTTCGTGTACTTTAAACGTGGTTGCGGGGTGATGTTTATTTGCGGCGTTTGCTCTGTTGTTTTGATTTTGTCTGGTAGGCCGCTTTCGCGAGCAAGCTCGCTCCCACAGTTGGAATGCGTGCATTCAGGTGGGAGGTTGGTCGGCGGGTAGGCCGCCATCGCTGGCAAGCCAGCTCCCACAGTTGGAATGAGTGCATTCAGTTGGGGATTGGTCGGCTGGGAGGCCGCTTTCGCGAGCAGGCTCGCTCCCACAGTTGGAATGAGTGCATTCAGGTGGGAGGTTGGTCGGCTGGGAGGCCGCCATCGTTGGCAAGCCAGCTCCCACAGTTGGAGTGTGTACATTCAGTTGGGGATTGGTCGGCAGGGGGCCGCTTTCGCGAGCAGGCTCGCTCCCACAGGGGAGCTTTGTTGTTCACAAAATGCTGAGCACCCTAAATCCAGTGTGGGAGCGAGCTTGCTCGCGAAGGCTGACTCACTGGCAACGGAGTTCTCCAGACAGAAAAAACCCGCCGCCCCGATCAACCGGAGCGGCGGGTTTTGTCGTTTCAGGCCTTGATCACACCGTGTCCACCTTCAGTGAATGATCATTGAGCATCCCGCTGATGATCGTCGCCGTGTCGTGCCCGCCGGCCACCACCCCACCCGCCCCCGGCGTCACGCCGTAGTGGCTGGCAAGGTTGACGCCGGCCAGGTCGATGGTCTGGTTCGGCGTGGCGCCGGCCAGGGCGCTGACGTCGATGCTGGTAAGGACAGAAGCGCCGCTGCCGGTGACGGTGAAGTGCAGGTAGTCGTCGAGCGACGCGGTGGTGCCGTTTTCACCTTGCAGCAGTTGCGACAGGTCGAGCTTGTCGGTGCCGGGGGTGAAGTCGGTGATGGTGTCGTGGCCACTGTTGCCCTTGAGGTACTGGAAGGTGTCCGCGCCGGCCCCGCCAGTCAGGGTGTTGTTGCCCATGCCACCGATCAGCAGATCATCGCCACCGCCACCGTTGAGGATGTCGTTGCCCAGGCCGCCGTTGATCACGTTGTTATTGTTGTCGCCGATCAGGGTGTCGTTGAAGTTCGAGCCGACCAGATTTTCGATGTTGCTGATCGTGTCGGTGCCGGCGCCGAGGGTGTTTTGCGCACCGAGCAGGCCGAGGTTGACCGTGACCCCGGCGGTGGCATGCGCATAGCTGACCGTGTCGATGCCGGTGCCGCCGTCGAGAATGTCGTTGCCCGGGCCGCTGTAGAGCAAGTCGTTGCCCGCACCGCCGTGCATCTCGTTGTTGCCGGAACCGGCAGTCAGTACGTCGTTGCCGTCGCCGCCATTGAGGATGTTGTTGCCGGTGCCCGCCACCAGAATGTCATCCCCGGCCGTACCGGTGAGGGTGTGGCCATCCTGATAGGTGATGCTGACGTTGGCGGTGTCGCTGCCGCCATGGTTGTCATTAGCGGTGTAGGTGCCTTGGAAATCCGGCGTCACGTCGTGGGCGCCGGCGTAGTTGACCGTCATCGTCAGTTGATAGTTTTCCGCTGCCGTCGGATTGCTGCCGCTGGTGTTGCTGATGTTGGTCACGTGAATCTGGTAGGTGCCATCGGCGCTGGCGGTGATGGTGCCGCCATCGGCGATGCTGACGAACGCGCCGCCGTTGACCGAGTACTCCATCGTGACGTGACCGGCCGCGAGGTTGTGGTCCAGGTTCAGCGTCTCGCCCTGTTTCAGTTTGACAGTGATCAGGTCCTCATCATTGGCATTGGCGTTGGTCACCGCGCCGAGGTAACCGCTGACCACCAGCACCGCGGTCATCGCGGCGGTGTTAGCGGCGAACGCAGCGCGTACGTCGGCCAGGTTCTGGTTGGCGGCGGTGTTGCCGGTGCCGGCGAAGTTGATCGCACCGGTACCGGTGAAGTCCGCACCCTTGGCCGCCCAGCCAGTGTTGAAGGTGGTTGGCGAGGCGTTGAGCGGGTCGCCGTCCGGGTCGCTGTCGTTGGCCAGCAACAGTTCGCCCGGCACCGTGACACTGCTCGACAGCACGTTGGTGATGACGTGGTCGTCCGTCGCCACCGGTGGCGAGTTGGGGATGACTTTCACGGTCAGCGTCGAGCTGGCGAGGTCGCCGTCGTTGTCGCTGAGGGTGAAGCCGATATTCTCGGTGATCACCGTTGTTGTGGTTTTTTGCGAGGTGTAGCTGTAGTCGCCGGTGTCGAGGTTGATCACCAGCGTGCCGCTGTTGTTGGTGGCGATGCTGATCGTGTTGTTCACGGTGTTGAACGTGCCGTGATTGGTGCCGCCGGATGCGGTCAACGAACCCTGACCGCTGTTGGCGCGCGGGTCATAGGTGTAGGTGGTGCCGTCGACCACGATGGATTTGATGAAGCCGCCATCGGCGCCGAACGTGCCGCCCTCGCCCAGCAGCGAACCGGTGACCGGGGCGCCTTCGACGGTGCCCGACAGCACCGAGTTGAGCTGATTGAGATCGGTGACCACCACCGCGTTGGTGTTGGTGTGGCTGATGCCGTCATAGGCCAGCGGGTCGAGGTTGGCGTTACTCACGCCGCTGCCCAGACCGATCGCGTAGTTCTTGATGTTGTTGGCATCAAGGAAGTTTTTCAGCGCGGCTTCGTCAGCAGCGTTGATGTCGCCCTCGTTGGGTTTGCCGTCGGAGAAGAAGTAGCCGACGTTCTGCGCCCCGGTGAGTTTCCCCGAGGTGTTGAACGCAGTCTGCATCACCGCCACGGCGGCGTCGTAGTTGGTACCGCCACCGGCGGTGAGGCCGGCGAGTATGGACTTGGCCGTCGCCACATCGACCCACACCGAAGTCCGGTCAGTGGCATTACTGCTGAAGGTGACGAGCTGCACCTTCACATCACCGAGGTCATCGTATTTATCGAGCAAGGCACTGATGGCCTGCTTGGCCAGCGCCAGCCGTGACAGCCCCGGCACACCGGAGGCGTCGGCCATACTGCCGGAGATGTCGAGGACGATCAGCAGGTTGGAATCGATCTCCACCGCCGCCACCGAGCGATCCGACGCCACGGCTTTGGGCACGTCGTCGACGATATTGACCACGATCGTGCTGGTGGTGCTGTTACCCAGCGCATCGGTGGCTTTGTAGGTGAAGCTTTCGCTCAGGGTGTTGGCGCCGTCGTTGGCGTTCGGTGTGGTTTTCGGTGCCGAGGTCAGGGTGTAAGTGTAGGTACCGTCGGCGTTGAGCTGGATCTGCCCGTAAGTGCCAGTGGCACTGCCGACCAGGGTGTAGGTGAGCGCCCCGCTGCCGCCGGTGACCGCGCCGACCAGGGTGCCGGTGGCGGTTTCGCCGGTGTTGCTCGGGTCGCTGCCGGTGACCGTGCCGGGGGCCAGATCCTGGCCGTCCTTGGTCAGGTCGAGGGCTTTTTCGTAGACCGTGACGTCCTGATCCACCGACGCCACCAGTTTGCTGTCGGCGACATTGATGGTGATGGTGGTGGTGCTTTCGTCGCCATCACCGTCGCGGATGGTGTAGGTGAAGGTGTCGGTGGCACCCGGCGGGCTCACCGAGTTCGGGTTGCTGTGGTAGATGGCGTTGCCTGCCGCGTCGAGGGTCAGGTAACCGTAGGTGCCATTGATGTTGCTGTTGAGGCCGCCGATCGCCGAGGTCGCGGTGTTGCTGCCGGCGCGCACGCCGACCACTGCCCCGCCTGCCGCTGCGCCATCGGCGCCGGTGACGTCGTTGCCGAGCACGCTGATATTGACCGTGCCGCCCTCCGCCACCGAGCCGGTGTCGGCCTTGGCGGTCGGCAGGTCATCGATGATGTTGACGTTGATCTGGCCGCTGGCGGTACTGCCATCGGTGTCAGTCGCGACCACGTTGAAGTTTTCGGTGAGGCTGTTGGCGCCGTTGCCGGTCGGGTGGTTTTCGTTATCCACCAGGGTGTAGCTGTAGCTGACCACGCCGGTCGCCGGGTTGTAACCGGTGACGGTGAACGTGCTGCCCAGCGGCGACACCACCGATTGCGGGAAGCCTGCGGCGACCCCATTGGTCACGACGGCAATGCCACCGACAGTGAGGGTTTGCAGTCCATCAAGGGCAGTGACGGTGAAGGTACCGCTCTGGGTCAGCGCAGGAGTGTCAGGGCTGGTGCCGTCACTGAGGTTTTTCTCGTAGACGGTGAGTTCGCCGCCATTGACGTCAAGGCCGTTGAGCACCACCGGATCGTCGTTGTTGTGGATGTTCAGCACCAGGTTGGCGGTGCTGGTATCGCCGTCGGCATCGGTGAGCGTGTAGGTGAATGTCTCGGTGCCGTTTCCACCGCCGTGCAGTGCCTTGAAATCGGCATCAGCCGGGTTGAGCGTGTAGGTGTAAGTGCCGTTGGCATTGAGCACCAGCGTGCCGTAAGTCCCGGTGAACGTACCGGCGGTGATCGGCCCGGCATTCGGTCCGGTGGCGACCACATCGGCGCCTTGCACGTCGTTAGTCAGCACGTTGCCGGTCAGGGTCAGCTGGGTTTCCGAGGCGCTGGTGGCGTTGCTGTCGTTGAGTGCTTTTGGCACGTCATCGACGATGCTGACGACGATGGTGCTGGTGACCACATTGCCCAGCGAATCGGTGGCCTGATAGGTGAAGGTTTCAGTCAGGGTATTGGCCCCGTCGTCGGCATGCGGTGTGGTGGTCGCCGGCGAGGTCAGGGTGTAGGTGTAAGTGCCGTTGGGGTTGAGCACGATCTGCCCATAGTTGCCGGTGGCACTGCCAACCAGCGCATAGCTGATGGCGCCGACCGCACCGGTGACCGAACCGACCAGTGTGCCGGAGGCGGTTTCGCCGGTGCTGGTCGGATCGCTGCCGATGACCGTACCGGGGGCCAGATCGGCGCCGTCCTTGGTCAGGTCGAGGGCTTTTTCGTAGACGGTGACGTCGGTATCGCTGGTCGCATACAGCTTGCTGTTGGCGACATCGATGGTGATGGTGGTGGTGCTTTCATCGCCATCGGAATCGCGCACGGTGTAGGTGAACACATCCACCGCACCGGGGCCGTTCACGGCATTGGGGTTGCTGTGATAGACCGCGTTGCCATTGGCATCGAGGGTCAGGTAACCGTAGGTGCCATTGATGTTGCTGTTGAGGCCGCCAATGGCCGAGGTCGAGGTGTCGGAGCCGGCGCGCACACCGACCACCGCGCCGGTCACCGCCGGGCCGTCGGCGCCGCCGATGTCATTGTCGAGCACGTTGCCGCTGACGGTGCCGCCCTCCGCCACCGACGCGGCATCAGGATGCGCACTGGGCAGGTCATCGACGATGTTGACATTGATCTGGCCGCTGGCGGTGCTGCCGTCAGTGTCAGTCGCCACCACGTTGAAGTTCTCGGTGATGCTGTTGGCGCCATTGCCGTTCGGATGGGTTTCGTTATCGACCAGGGTATAGCTGTAGCTGACCACGCCGGTCGCCGGGTTGTAGCCGGTGATGGTCAGCGTGCTGCCCAACGGCGTGACGGTTGATTGCGGGAAGCCTGCGGCCACACCACCGGTGACGACGCTGATGCCGCCTACGGTCAGGGTTTGCAGACCGTCGAGCGCGGTCACGGTGAAGGTGCCGCTTTGAGTCAGCGCCGACGCATTGGGGCTGGTGCCGTCGCTGAGGTTTTTTTCGTAGACGGTGAGTTCGCCGCCATTCACGTCGAGACCGTTAAGGATCACCGGATCGTCGTTGTTGTGGATCTGCAGAACGAGGTTGGCGGTGCTGGTATCGCCGTCGGAATCGGTGATGGTGTAAGTGAAATTCTCGGTGCCGTTGCCGCCGCCGTGCAGGTTTTTGAAGTCGGCGTCGTTGGTGTTGAGGGTGTAGGTGTAAGTGCCGTCGGTGTGCAGTTCCAGCGTGCCGTAGGTGCCGGTGAACGTGCCGGCGGTGACCGGGCCGGTGGGTACGCGGTCGGCGCCTTGCACGTCGTTGGTGAGGACGTTGCCGGTCAGGGTCAACTGGCTTTCCGACGCGGTGTTGGCGTTGGAATCGTTCAGCGCTTTTGGCAGGTCGTCGATGATGTTCACATCGAGGGTAGCGTTGGCGGTGGTGCCGTTGTCGTCCACCACGGTGACGGCGAACTGCTCGGGCAGGTTGTTGGCGCCGTTGGCGGTTGGGTGGGCGTCGTTGTGATCCAACGTGTAGCTGTAACTCACAACACCCGTAGTGGCGTTGAAACCGGTGATGGTCAGCGTGCTGCCGAGCGGTGTGGTGACCGATTGCGGGAAGCCTGCGGCTACGCCGTTGGTGACCACCGCAATGCCACCGACGGTCAGCGTGGTGACGCCGTCCAGAGCGGTGATGGTGAAGGTGCCACTTTGGGTCAGTGCCGTGGAATCCGGGGCGCTGCCGTCGCTGAGATTTTTCTCGTAGACGGTGAGTTCACCGCCATTTACGTCGAGCCCGTTGATGATCACCGGATCGTCGTTGTTGTGGATCTGCAGCACGAGATTGGCGGTGCTGGTATCGCCGTCCGAATCGGTGATGGTGTAGGTGAAATTTTCAGTGCCGTTGCCGCCGCCGTGCAGGTTCTTGAAGTCGGCGTCGGTGGTGTTCAGCGTGTAGGTGTAGGTGCCGTCGGTGTGCAGTTCGAGGGTGCCGTAGGTGCCGGTGAACGTACCGGCAGTAACCGGGCCGGTGGGCACGCGGTCGGCGCCCTGAACATCGTTGGTCAGCACATTGCCGGTGAGGGTGAGATTGGTCTCTGACGCGGTATTGGCGTTGCTGTCGTTCGCGGCTTTTGGCAGGTCGTCGATGATGTTGACGTCGAGGGTGGCGTTGGCAGTGGTGCCGTTGTCGTCCACCACGGTGACGGCGAACTGTTCAGGCAGATTGTTGGCGCCGTTGGCGGTTGGGTGGGTCTCGTTGTCGACCAGGGTGTAGCTGTAGCTGACGACACCAGTGGTCGCGTTGAATCCGGTGATGGTCAACGTGCTGCCGAGCGGTGTGGTGACCGATTGCGGGAAGCCTGCGGCTACGCCGTTGGTGACCACCGCAATGCCGCCGACGGTCAGCGTGGTGACGCCGTCCAGAGCGGTGATGGTGAAGGTGCCACTTTGGGTCAGTGCCGTGGAATCCGGTGCGCTGCCGTCAGTGAGATTTTTCTCGTAGACGGTGAGTTCACCGCCATTGACGTCGAGCCCGTTGATGATCACCGGATCGTCGTTGTTGTGGATCTGCAAGACGAGGTTGGCGGTGCTGGTATCGCCGTCCGAATCGGTGATGGTGTAGGTGAAGGTTTCGGTGCCATTGCCGCCACCGTGCAGGTTTTTGAAGTCGGCGTCAGAGGTGTTCAGCGTGTAGGTGTAGGTGCCGTCGGTGTGCAGTTCCAGGGTGCCGTAGGTGCCAGTGAACGTACCGGCAGTCACTGGGCCGGTCGGTACGCGGTCGGCGCCTTGTATGTCGTTGGTCAGGACATTGCCGGTGAGGGTCAGATTGGTTTCTGACGCGGTATTGGCGTTGCTGTCGTTCGCGGCTTTTGGCAGGTCGTCGATGATGTTCACATCGAGGGTCGCGTTGGCGGTGGTGCCATTGTCATCCACTACAGTTACAGCGAACTGCTCGGGCAGATTGTTAGCGCCGTTGGCGGTTGGGTGGGCGTCGTTGTGATCCAACGTGTAGCTGTAACTCACAACACCCGTAGTGGCGCTGAAACCGGTGATGGTCAGCGTGCTGCCGAGCGGTGTGGTGACCGATTGCGGGAAGCCTGCGGCTACGCCGTTGGTGACCACCGCAATGCCACCGACGGTCAGCGTGGTGACGCCGTCCAGAGCGGTGATCGTAAACGTGCCACTTTGAGTCAGCGCATTGGCATCAGGCGCGCTACCGGTGCTGAGGTTTTTTTCGTAAACCGTCAGCTCGCCGCCGTTTACGTCGAGGCCACTGATGACCACCGGATCGTCGTTGTTGTGGATCTGCAGCACCAGATTCGCGGTGCTGGTATCGCCGTCCGAATCGGTGATGGTGTAGGCGAAATTTTCAGTGCCGTTGCCGCCGCCGTGCAGGTTCTTGAAGTCGGCGTCGGTGGTGTTCAGCGTGTAGGTGTAGGTGCCGTCGGTGTGCAGTTCCAGGGTGCCGTAGGTGCCGGTGAACGTACCGGCGGTAACCGGGCCGGTGGGCACGCGGTCGGCGCCCTGAACATCGTTGGTCAGGACGTTGCCGGTCAGGGTCAGATTGGTTTCTGAGGCAGTGCCGGTGTTGCTGTCGTTCACCGCTTTTGGCAGATCGTCGACCACATTGACGTCGAGGGTCGCATTGGCCGTCGTGCCGTTGTCGTCCACCACGGTGACGGCAAATTGCTCTGGCAAGGTGTTGGCGCCGTTGCCGGTTGGATGCGCGTCATTGTGATCGAGGGTGTAGCTGTAACTCACCACGCCGGTGGTGGCGTTGAAACCGGTGATGGTCAGCGTGCTGCCCAACGGCGTGGTGACCGATTGAGGGAAGCCTGCGGCCACGCCATTGGTCACCACGGCAATGCCACCCACAGTCAGCGTGGTGACACCATCCAGTGCGGTGATGGTAAACGTGCCGCTCTGGGTCAGTGCATTGGAATCCGGCTCGCTGCCAGTGCCGAGGTTTTTCTCATAGACCGTCAGCTCGCCACCATCGACGTTCAAGCCATTGATCAGCACCGGATCATCGTTGTTGTGAATCTGCAAAACCAGATTCGCAGTGCTGGTATCGCCGTCCGAATCGGTGATGGTGTAGGTGAAGGTTTCGGTGCCATTGCCACCGCCGTGCAGGTTTTTGAAGTCTGCGTCGGTGGTGTTGAGCGTGTAGGTGTAAGTGCCGTCAGTGTGCAGTTCCAGGGTGCCGTAGGTGCCGGTGAACGTACCGGCGGTGACCGGGCCGGTGGGTACACGGTCGGCGCCTTGCACGTCGTTGGTCAGCACGTTGCCGGTCAGGGTCAGCAGGGCTTCCGAGGCGGTGTTGGCGTTACTGTCATTCACCGCTTTGGGCACGTCGTCGATGATGTTGACGTCGAGCGAGCCGGTGGCGCTGTCGCCATTGCTGTCGCCAGCAGTGACGGTGAAATGTTCGCTGAGGCTGTTGGCACCGTCACCGGCCGGATGGGCGTCGTTGCCGTTGAGGGTGTAGCTGTAGCTGACGACTCCGGTCGCGGCGTTGTAGCCGGTGATGGTCAGGGTGTTGCCCAGTTGTGTGGTGATCGACTGCGGAAAACCCGCCGCCACGCCACCGCTGATCACGTTGATGCCGCCGATGTTCAGGCTGCTCAGGCCATCCGGCGCCGACACCGTAA
Source organism: Pseudomonas sp. NPDC088414 (assembly GCF_044753325.1). Lineage (NCBI taxonomy): Bacteria > Pseudomonadati > Pseudomonadota > Gammaproteobacteria > Pseudomonadales > Pseudomonadaceae > Pseudomonas > Pseudomonas sp. NPDC088414. The sequence continues at coordinate 47,139 of NZ_JBIVMY010000003.1, forward strand.
AGCTGCCGCTCTGGGTCAGCGCGCCGGGGTTGGCGGAGGAGCCGGCAGGCAGGTTGGCTTCGTTGAGGGTCAGCTCACCGCCAGGCACGGCAAGGCCACTGAGGGTCACCGGATTGTTGACCGGCGGCGGCACGATTGGCGTGTTGTCGCCATTGTCGATGACGACGTTATGGCGCTCTTCGGGAAACTCGGGAATACCGTTGAAACCGGCAGTCGGGAAGCCGATCACCGGGTCCACACGCCCACCGACTTCCGTCAGCAGCACAAAACTGTGACCGCCACCCAACTCACCCGGCACGCCGCCCGGTGCATTCGGGCCGGCGGCGGTGGCCTCTGCCGCTTTGGTCGGGTCTTCGCCGGCAGCGATGGCTTTCTGAATCTGCTCGACGTCAGTCAGTTGTACTTCGCTGGGGGTCAGCGCTTCAGGGGAATCGACATGTACGGCCTGATTGGCCAGCAGCTGCCCGGACAGGGTCATGCTGCTGTCGCGGCCCAGGGTCAACTCGTGACCATTTTGCAGATGAATGGCGACGGCACCTTCTGCCCCGGTGATCACTTGATCGCCGGCAAACAAGCGGTCGCCCTCGACCAGGGCGCGGCGCGTGCCGTCAGTGCCCTGCGCAAAAACCTGACCAATGACTTTAGTGACGATCCCGATGAGCGTTGCCATGTGAAATTCCTCCGCTGCCGACCACCGTCGGCACTGGTTCGCGAAGCAGCCCATGGCTCAAGCGGGTTGCCGGGGTGACGCTCGCACCTCGACAGTTCGTTTCGCAGGTCGCGCAAACAAGGAAACTTCAGTGCTTTCAAGCACTTCGGAGTCCTGATCGATGCGGTTGGCCCACTAACGCTACGTAACGGTGGTGAATCACCTGAGTGACAAAAATCTGTCGCTCGTTTGCCGCTACGCGTCCCTCCCCTTCAGCAGTACTTCGCCGTATGTCGCAAAGTGAGTGGAACTTTCCTCAAGCCTTTTTGTGCTCCCTAAAGCGCATGAAACAAAGGCTTTCGCCCTGAACAATGTGCCGGTTTTCGCCAAGCGCATAAGTTTTTTTCGGCATAAGGCTTATGAAAATTTTTTCTTAGCTACGCTTCAGGATGTTCTTAGCTCTGTTGTTACAAGAGTGAAACGCTTACTCCTCAAATTATCGTCAAATATTTGGCGACAGTAACGCACCATCAGGACCAGGGAGATGCACCCCATGCGCGTTTTAACCCCCCTCTGCAGCGCGGTTTTGCTGGCCATGGCTTGCACTTCCCAAGCCCAGGCCATGAACCTGACCGAAGCGATTCAAAGCACCATCGCCACCCACCCGGATCTCGCCTCGCGCGTGGACGCCAAACTGTCCGCCGATGAACAGGTGAAAGTGGCCAAGGGTGGCTTCTATCCGTCCGTCGATTTGAATGCCGCTTACGGGCGCGGTTACAGCGACAACACCAATACACGGGCTTTCGGTAATCACCACACCGAAATCCTCAATTACACCCAGTCGGAACTGCGCCTGCGGCAGATGATCTTCGACGGCTTCAACACCGCCAACGAGGTCGAGCGCACCAAGGGCGTGTCCAACTCGCGCGCCTATTACGCACAGGGCACCGCTCAGGATCTGGCGCTGCGCACCATCGAGGTCTACCTCGAAGTGCTCAAGCGCCGTGAACTGGTGACCCTGGCCCGGAACAACCTGCAAGCGCATTTGCGCGTCAACGATCAGATCGGCCTGCGCACCCAGCGCGGCATCGGCAGCACCGCCGACTCCGATCAATCGGTGGCCCGTAAGGCGCTGGCGCAAAACAACCTCGACACTGCCGAGGTCGATCTGGCGGATGCCGAATCGAACTTCTACGCCGTGGTCGGGCGCATGCCCGATGAACTCGAAGCGCCACCGTCGACGCGCGGCGAAATCCCCACCAGCCTGCCGGAAGCCCAGCAGAGCATGGTCGAGAACAACCCGTACCTGAAATCCGCGCAGGCGGACGTGCAGTCGGCCGAGAGCCAGTACGAAGTTGCCAAGTCGCCGTTCTACCCTCGCTTCGACGCCGAAGCGGCGGTGGGTGCGAACAACAACGTGCAGGGCGATGAAGGCCACGACAACGAATGGCGCGTCGGCGTGATCATGAATTACAACCTGTTCCGCGGCGGCAGCGACAAGGCCCGTCTGGCCTCCGATGCGCATCAGATCAACCAGGCGATGGACATCCGCAACAACGCCCTGCGCCAGTTGAACGAGAACATTCACCTGGCCTGGAACGCCATGGTCAATGCGAACAAGCAGACCCCGACCGCCCGCGAATACGCCGAGACCACCAAGCGTGTGCGCGCGGCGTATCAGGATCAGTTCGGCCTCGGCCAACGCACCCTGCTCGACTTGCTCGACAGTGAAAACGAGCTCTACAACGCCAATCGCCGCTACACCGAAATCCGCTACACCGAGGAATATTCGATGTACCGCGTGCTGGCGAACATGGGCCAGTTGCTGAGCAAGCAACGGGTGGTGCTGCCGGCGGATGCGATCGCCGCAACCGAGGTGAAAAATGAAGCGCGCCTGCCCGAGCTGAAGTAAGTCCCACGATCCATTGTGGCGAGGGAGCTCGCTCCCGCTGGGTTGCGCAGCGACCCCAAAGATTTGAGCAGCAATGAGATCCATGGGGCTGCTGCGCAGCCATCGGGGATAAATCCCCTCGCCACAAGGTTGGACCAGTCATTACAGGGGCGATCAATATGACCAGCATGGCCGAAGGCGGACACACCGGGATCGATCCGCGGCTAAGCTTCGATGACCCGTTGCTCGACGGTCTGTTGATCCTCTGCAAACTGCATGGCGCGACGGTCAGTCGCGCCAGCCTGAGTGCCGGGCTGCCTCTGAACAAGCAACGTCTGAGCCTGGACCTGCTGCCCCGCGCAGCGGCCCGGGCCGGTTTGCAGGCGCGTTTGTTGCGCCGCGAGCTGAAGGATATTTCTACGCTGAATCTGCCGATCCTGTTGCTGCTCAAGGATGGGCGCACCGCCGTCCTGCGGCGTTTTGCCGATGACGGCAAGGCGCTGATCCTGCCCAGCGAAGCCGATGGTGGCGAGCAATGGGTGGAGCGCGAAGAACTCGCCGAACACTACAGCGGCCAGGCCTTGTTCGCCCGTCCGCGCCACGAACTCGAAGACTTGCGTTCACCGCTGGTGCCGCGAGTGCATGCCTGGTTTCGCGACACTCTCAAGCTGTCGAAATGGCTGTACAGCGACGCGATCCTCGCCAGTTTCCTGATCAACCTTTTAGGCCTGATGGTGCCGCTGTTCGTCATGCAGACCTACGACCGCGTGGTGCCGAATCAGGCCACCTCGACCCTGTGGGTGTTGGCGATCGGCCTGCTGATCGGCACCGGTTTCGAACTGGTGCTGCGGGTGGTACGCGCGCACCTGCTGGACACCGCCGGCAAGAAAACCGATGTGATCCTTTCTGCGACTTTATTCGAGCGCATCACCGGCATGGCGATGAAAGCGCGGCCGGCGACCATCGGCGGTTTCGCCCAGAGCATTCATGACTTTCAGGGCCTGCGCGAATTCCTCACCGCCGTGACCCTGACCAGCCTGATCGACCTGCCCTTCGTGGTGTTGATGCTGGTGGTGATCGGTCTGCTCGGTGGCTGGCTGGTGGTGATTCCGCTGCTGGCGTTTCCAATCACGATCATTTTTGCTTTGGCGATCCAAGTGCGCCTGCGTGACACCGTGCAGAAAAGCCTGAGCCTGGGTGCCGAACGGCAGGCGCTGCTGATCGAAACCCTCGGCGGCCTGGAAACCCTCAAGGCCTGCAGCGCCGAAAGCGAGCGCCAGCACAAATGGGAAAGCACCCACGGCGCCCTCACCCGCCTCGACAGCCACGCACGCAACCTCTCGGCGCTGGCGACCAACGGCACGCTATTCATTCAGCAGTTTTCCGGGATGGCGACGATTGTCGCCGGAGTCTACAGCATCATCGCCGGCAACCTCAGCGTCGGTGCGCTGGTCGCCAGCTACATGCTCGGCAGCCGGGTTCTTGCGCCGCTGGGGCAGATCGCCGGGCTGATCACCCGCTACCAGCAAGCGCAGCTGACCATGAAAAGCACTGACGCGCTGATGGGCCTGCCGCAGGAACGCGACGGCAAGCAGCGGCCCCTGGAGCGCACGCAGTTGCAAGGCGCGCTGGACGTCAGCGGCGTGACCTTTCACTACAACGGCCAGAACGCGCCGGCGCTGAGCAACGTCAGCTTCAGCATGAAACCCGGCGAGCGGATCGGCATCATCGGCCGCAGCGGCTCGGGCAAAAGCACTCTGGCGCGGCTAGTGATGGGTTTCTATGAACCCGAGGAAGGCCAGTTGCTGCTCGACGGCCTCGACCTGCGGCAACTGGATGTCGCCGACCTGCGCCAGCAGATCGGTTATGTCGCCCACGACCTGCCGCTGCTGGCCGGCAGCCTGCGCGACAACCTGACCCTCGGCGCCCGCTACATCAGCGATTCACGCATGCTCGAAGTCGCCGAACTGACCGGCGTCACCGAACTGGCGCGCCAGCATCCGCAAGGTTTCGACCGGCCGGTAGGCGAACGCGGCCAATTACTTTCCGGCGGCCAGCGCCAAGCGGTGTTACTGGCCCGGGCGTTGCTGCTCGACCCACCGATCATGCTGCTCGACGAACCCACCAGCGCCATGGACAACAGCAGCGAAGACCTGCTGCGCCAGAAGCTCCACGGCTGGGTGCAAGGCAAAACACTGCTGCTGGTCACCCACCGCACCTCGATGCTGAGTCTGGTGGACCGGTTGCTGGTACTGGACAACGGCCGGGTCGTCGCCGACGGCCCGAAAGAAGCGGTCATCGATGCGCTGCGCAAGGGCCGCGTCGGCTCGGCGGCGGTTTAGTCGATGCAACATAAACCTGCGGCCACCGACTGTCTGTGGCGAGGGAGCTTGCTCCCGCCGGGTTGCGAAGCAGCCCCAAAGATCTTGTGGGCGCTGCGCACCCAAGCGGGAGCAAGCTCCCTCGCCACAAGGATTGTGTTGACCTGTTTCTCTTGAGTGAGGGGTATCGCCCCATGTCTGCAGCTTCAGATAGCAAATCACGCGGCTACTTCGACAGTTTCGGCAAAAGCGCCGAAGCCGAGTTCATGCCGGAAACCGCCGGCGCTTCGTTGCAGGATTCGCCGCGCTGGTCGCGGATCACCGTGTGGCTGGCGGCGGCACTGCTGATCAGTGCGCTGGTCTGGGCCAAGTTCGCCGTGCTCGAAGAAGTGACCATGGGCGAAGGCAAGGCGATTCCGTCGAGCAAGGTCCAGGTGATCCAGAACCTGGAGGGCGGGATCGTCACCGAGATTTTTGTCCGTGAAGGACAGATGGTGAACAAGGGCGACAAGCTGTTGCGTCTGGATGACACACGCTTCCTGTCGAACAAGGGTGAAAGCGAGGCCGATCGTTACGCCCTGACCGCGCAAGTCGAACGCCTCTCCGCCGAAGCCGAGGGCCGTCCGTTCAAGCTGTCTGACGAGGTGATCGCCAAGGCGCCACAGGTCGCCGAAGACGAGCGCGCGCTGTACGACCAGCGCCAACGGCGTCTGGCCAGTGAGCAACGCACCCTCACCGAACAGCTGCGGCAGAAGACTCAGGAGCTGGCGGAATTCCGCTCCAAACAAGGCCAGTACAGCTCCAGCCTGGCGCTGCTGCAGCAAGAGATGAACATGTCGGCGCCACTGGTCGGCACGGGTGCGGTGTCGCCGGTGGAGATCCTGCGGCTGAAACGCAGCGCGGTGGAAATTCGCGGTTCACTGAACGCAACGACCCTCGCCATCCCACGGGCGGAATCGGCAATCAACGAGATCAAGAGCAAGATCGACGAATCGGAACAGACCTTCCGCTCCGACGCCGCCAAGGACCTCAATCAGAAGCGCACCGACCTGTCGAAAATCACCGCGTCGAGCATCGCCATCGACGACCGCGTCAGCCGTACCACCGTGACCTCGCCGGTGCACGGGGTGATCAAGCAGCTCAAGGTCAACACCATCGGCGGCGTGGTGCAGCCGGGCAGCGACATGGTGGAAATCGTGCCGCTGGAAGACAACCTGCTGATCGAAGCCAAGGTCCGTCCGCAAGACGTCGCGTTCTTGCATCCGGGCCAGAAAGCCATGGTCAAGTTCAGCGCCTACGACTACACGATCTACGGCGGGCTGAGCGCGAAACTGGAGCTGATCGGCGCCGACACCATCACCGATGACAAGGGCAACAGCTTCTACCTGATTCAGGTGCGCACCGATAAAAACCACTTGGGCGGCGATGTGAAACCGCTGCTGATCATCCCGGGGATGGTGGCGACGGTGGACATCATTACCGGGGAGAAAAGTGTGCTGGATTACCTGCTTAAACCGGTGCTGAAAGCCCGGACTGAGGCGATGCGGGAGCGGTAGAAATGTCTGGATTTTGTGGTGAATTGGCTTGCCAGCGATGAGGCCAGTACTGCCAACACTTATCTGTCGCCATGATTACGCTGAAAAACCTCCGCCCCCATCGCCGCAATCTGCCCCTCGATCAACGCCTCGAACGGCTTCAGTAACGGCGAAAAAGTCGTCGGCGCCTCAAGGGTTTCCAGCGCCTGCACAATCGCCTCAATCGTCGACAACGCCCCCGGCCCCGGCGCCTTGCGCAACCGGTAACGCGACACCCCGCCCTGCGCCAGCGTCACCCGCGGCAACGCCGCCAGCAGCGGATTGAGGTGGAGCATCTTGCGTGCCTTGCGCCAGGTGCCGTCCGGCAGCACCAACAGCAGCGGCTCATCGGATTCGCGGTAAGCCTGCATCGGCTGCGCATCGTCAGCGGGAAACAGCAACCGCGCCTGATATCCGGGTCGGTTCAACAACGCCGGCAAATCCTCGAACACCTCCCCCACAATCAGCTCGGCATTGGTCAAACCCAGCGCCGCCAGTCGCGCGGTGTTGAGCGCGTGATTGACCTCGCTCGGATGCTGCAACAGCAGAACGCGGGTGCGGCTGTCGAGGCTCGGAATCAGCGGGCACAGGCAGTGGGTTTGTGGGCGCAGGCAGCGCGGGCATTGCGGTCTGGACATGGTTCTTATGCCTGATTGAGCTGTGCTTTGAGCAAATCACGGAAAGTCTGGATCAGCGGCTCGCGGCTGCGGCCACGACGCATGATCATCGAAAACGGCGCCTGATAACCGAAGGTCGCCGGCAGCAACACGCGCAAGTCGCCCTTGTCAGCCCAGGCCTGGGCGTAGTGCTCCGGCAGGTAACCGATGTAGGCGCCGGACAGCACCAGAATCAGTTGCGCCTCCATACTTTCCACAGTCGCCGCGCTGTGCTTGAAACCATGGCGCGCCAGTTCCGCCTGGCTCCAGTAACCACGGCCGACCATGCGTTGCTGTGTGATGACCTGCTCGGGGATCCGCCGCTCGTTGAACAGCGGATGCCGGCTGCTGCAATACAGCCAGTGTTGCTCGCGGTACAGCGGCATGTACACCAGACCGCTCATGCGCGTGGAAAACGCGCCGATGGCCAGATCGAGACGGTTGTCCTGCACACCGAGTTGCAGTTCGTAGGGGCTCATCACCGACAGGTGCAAATGCACTGCCGGGTGTTCCTGGCTGTAGGCGCCGATGGCTTCGGCGAACGGCAAGGCCTTGTCGCTGACGGTGGAGTCGATCACCCCGAGGTTGAGCGTGCCACGCAGTTCGCCCTTGAGCGCGGCGGCGTATTGCTCGAAACCTTCGAGTTCGGCCAGCAGGCGCAGGGTTTCCTGATGGAACAGCTCGCCCTTGCTGGTCAGGCTGAACCCGCCGCGCCCGCGATGGCACAGCACCAGACCGAGCGCCGCTTCGAGCTGGCTCATGTAGGTGCTGATCGCCGAGGTCGAAAGGTTGAGTTCCTGCTGCGCGTTGGCAAAACCCTGATGCCGGACCACGCTGACGAAGATGCGCAATAGTTTCAGGTCGGGTAAAGCGTTGCCCATCAGGTACTCCACAAACAAGGATCACAGGTGCGTAGAACGCTGCACCACACCACATCCCTTGTGGCGAGGGAGCTTGCTCCCGCTCGGCTGCGAAGCAGTCGCAAACCCGGCAAATACAGTTGATCAGGTGTACCGAGTCGTGTGGTTTTGGGGCGGCTGCGCCGCCCAGCGGGAGCAAGCTCCCTCGCCACAGGTTCATCAATACATGCCCGAATAGTCTATCCCGCGCCTCTCCATTAGTTTAGAAAAATCTGAACTAAGTTTTTGCCCGTAGCGATTCTTCCCCCGCACTACATTTCGCAGAATCGGCCCCACAGCGGCGTCCGAACCTGTGCTGAACGGTGCGCCGACATAAATAAAACAAAGACGATGAGGCCCTACCCGTGGACAAGATTCTTCACCAACCACTGGGCGGCAATGAAATGCCGCGCTTCGGCGGCATCGCCACCATGCTCCGACTCCCCCATGTACCGACCGCTGCCGGCCTGGACGCTGCCTTCGTAGGCGTGCCACTGGACATCGGTACTTCGCTGCGCCCAGGCACCCGCTTCGGGCCGCGCGACATCCGCACCGAATCGGTGATGATCCGCCCGTACAACATGGCCACCGGCGCCGCGCCGTTCGACTCGCTGTCGGTGGCCGACATCGGTGACGTGGCGATCAACACCTTCAACCTGCTCGACGCCGTGCGCATCATCGAAGAAGCCTACGACAACATCCTCGAGCACAACGTGATCCCGATGACCCTGGGTGGCGACCACACCATCACCCTGCCGATCCTGCGTGCCATCCACAAAAAGCACGGCAAGGTCGGTCTGGTGCACATCGATGCGCACGCTGACGTCAACGATCACATGTTCGGCGAGAAGATCGCCCACGGCACGACCTTCCGTCGCGCCGTCGAAGAAGGTCTTCTGGACTGCGACCGCGTGGTGCAGATTGGTCTGCGCGCACAGGGCTACACCGCTGACGACTTCAACTGGAGCCGCGATCAGGGCTTCCGTGTCGTACAAGCCGAAGAGTGCTGGCACAAGTCACTGGCCCCGCTAATGGCCGAAGTGCGCGAGAAAGTCGGCGGCGGCCCGGTGTACCTGAGCTTCGACATCGACGGCATCGACCCGGCCTGGGCGCCCGGCACCGGCACCCCGGAAATCGGTGGTCTGAAGACCATTCAGGCGATTGTAA